>CP115966.1:915298-1220398 GCA_027941995.1 Erythrobacteraceae bacterium WH01K
CGGTCGAATCGACGCTCGGCCGGCCCAGCTTCACCAGCCAGTTCGGGGAGCCGATCTGGTATTACGTTTCCAGCACGACGGGCCGCAAACCCTTCGTTCGTCCGCGGATCGAGATGCACAATGTGCTCGCCGTCCGGTTCGACGAAGCGGGCAATGTCGTATCGGTCGACAATTCGGGCATCGAAGACGTCGTCTATCTCTCGCCGGATGGCGACGAGACGCCGACGCTGGGCCGCGAACGCAGCTTCTTCGAAGACCTGTTCGGAAATATCGGCACCGTCAATGCGCCGGTCGGTCCCGGCAACTGAGGTTTAGCCTGCGGGAAGGTCGGCCTTTCCGCTGGCGTCCGGCTTGATACGGAAGCCTTGCGCCCCATATCGCGGGGCATGAGCAGTTCACACGAA
The DNA here is from genome assembly GCA_027941995.1 of Erythrobacteraceae bacterium WH01K. Lineage (NCBI taxonomy): Bacteria > Pseudomonadati > Pseudomonadota > Alphaproteobacteria > Sphingomonadales > Erythrobacteraceae > Erythrobacteraceae bacterium WH01K. Next base: position 915,703 of record CP115966.1, read on the forward strand.
GCCCACGGCCTGACGCCGTGGCACGGCACCACCATCATCGGCGTCAAGCGCGGCGACAAGATTGTCGTTGCGGGCGACGGCCAGGTTTCCATGGGCAATACGGTGATGAAGCCGAACGCCCGCAAGGTGCGCCGCATCGGAGACGGGAAGGTCGTCGCCGGATTCGCGGGCGCGACTGCCGATGCCTTCACCCTGTTCGAACGGCTGGAGCGCAAGCTGGACCAGTATAACGGCCAGCTCATGCGTGCCGCGGTCGAACTGGCGAAGGACTGGCGGACCGACAAGTACCTGCGCAATCTCGAAGCCCTGATGATCGTGGCCGATGCGGACACGCTCCTGGTCCTGACCGGCAATGGCGACGTTCTGGAGCCCGAGGGCGGAATTGCCGCGATCGGGAGCGGCGGGAATTATGCGCTGGCCGCAGCCCGGGCGCTTTCCGATTACGAGAACGATGCGGAGAAGATCGCGCGCCGGGCCATGGCCGTGGCCGCCGAGGTCTGCGTCTTCACCAACGACCAGGTCACCCTAGAGACCGTCTGATCAGGAAACTTTCGAATTTCATGACCGAAGCACTGACCCCCAAGGCGATCGTCGCCGCTCTGGACGAACACATCATCGGGCAGAAGGACGCCAAGCGCGCCGTTGCCGTGGCCCTTCGCAATCGCTGGCGCCGCCAGCGCCTGGGCGCGGATCTGCGCGATGAGGTGACGCCCAAGAACATCCTGATGATCGGCCCGACCGGTTGCGGCAAGACCGAGATCAGCCGCCGGCTGGCAAAGCTGGCCGATGCCCCTTTCGTGAAGGTCGAGGCGACCAAGTTTACCGAGGTGGGTTATGTCGGCCGCGATGTCGAACAGATCGCCCGCGACCTGGTCGAGGACGCGATCCGGCTCGAGAAGGACCGCCGCCGCGATGCCGTGCGCGAAGCGGCCAGCGAAGCCGCGATGGAGCGGCTGCTCGACGCTCTGGTGGGCGACAATGCCAGCGAGGCGACTCGCCAGAGTTTCCGCCAGCGGATCACCGACGACGCGATGAACGACGTGGAGGTCGAAATCGACGTGACGGAAGCTCCTTCCATGCCGATGGATATTCCCGGCATGGGCGGCAATGTCGGCATGATCGACCTTAGCGACATGTTCGGCAAGGCGATGGGCAAGAAGCCGACCAAGCGCCGTAAGCTCAAGGTTCCTGATGCGTGGGACCGTCTTGTCGACGAGGAAGCGGAAAAGCGCATGGACCAGGACGACGTCGCCCGCGTCGCGCTGGAAAATGCCGAGACGAATGGCATCGTGTTCCTGGACGAGATCGACAAGATCGCGGTCAGCGATGTGCGCGGCGGAAGCGTCAGCCGCGAAGGCGTGCAGCGTGATCTGCTGCCGCTGATCGAGGGAACGACGGTGTCGACCAAGCACGGGCCGATGAAGACCGACCATGTGCTTTTCATCGGCTCCGGTGCCTTCCATGTCGCCAAGCCGTCCGACATGCTCCCTGAATTGCAGGGCCGGCTGCCCATCCGCGTGGAGCTGCGCGCGCTGACGGAGGAAGACTTTGTCGCCATCCTCAGCGAAACGCGGGCGAACCTGGTGGCGCAGTACAAGGCGCTGATCGGGACGGAGGACGTCACTCTCGACATCACCGAAGACGCTGTCCGCGAAGTCGCGCGCATTGCCGCGCAGGTGAACGAAGGCGTCGAGAATATCGGTGCACGCCGTCTGCAGACTGTCATGGAACGGCTGCTCGAAGACATCAGTTTCGATGCAGAAGATCATGCGGGCGAGACCGTGACGGTCGATGCGGCCTATGTGCGCGAGCGGCTCAAGGACCTCGCCGAGGATACGGATCTCAGCAAGTACATCCTCTGATACGATTGACCCGTCCGGCGCGAGAAGGCGCTGGACGGGTCACGAATTTCCGGTGTGCGGGTGATGCCAGGAGGCACGCAGCCCCGAGAACCCGTTCAGGGATGCGGAGCCAGGCCGATTTCCACGCCGGTCTTGTCCGTCATGGCAAACCTGTCGACCAGATCCGCGCTCGCCTCGTTCAGTCCGACCACCTGCACGCTGCGGCCGTTACGGCGCATGCGCTCGACCACCTTGTCGAGGACATCGACACCCGAAATATCCCAGAAATGGGCTCGGCTGACGTCGATGATGACGTGATCGGCGGGGTCGGGCCGCGCGCTTTCGCGACCGAAGGATTCGCTGAACCGATCGACGCTGGCGAAGAAGATCTGGCCGGTCACGACATAGGTCGCAGTGTCCGCCTCGCGCGTGCGGACCACGCCGAACATGCTGCGCACCTTGCCGGTGAAGAAGATTCCCGACAGCAGCACGCCGACCAGCACGCCCAGTGCAAGGTTGTGAGTCCACACCACCATGATGACGGTCGCCAGCATGACGACGCTGCTTTGCCACGGATGGCGCGTAAGGTTGGGAATCGAGTTCCAGCTGAAGGTCCCGATGCTGACCATGATCATCACCGCGACCAGCGCGGGCATCGGAACCTGTCCGACGATTGGTCCCAGCACGGCCAGAAGAATGAGCAGGGATAGACCCGCGGTGAAGCTGGACAGGCGTCCGCGGCCGCCGCTGGTCACGTTGATCACCGACTGGCCGATCATGGCGCAGCCGCCCATGCCGCCGAAAAACGCCGCGACCACGTTGGCCACGCCTTGCCCTGCGCTTTCGCGCTGCTTGTTGCTGCCCGTATGCGTCATGTCGTCGACGATCTGCGCGGTGAGCAGCGACTCGAGCAGGCCGACCGCTGCCATTGTCAGCGAATAGGGCAGGATGATCTGCAGCGTCTCCAGCGTCAGCGGCACATCCGGAACGATGAAATAGGGCAGACCTTCGGGCAATTCGCCCATGTCGCTAACCGTGTTGACCGGCGCATCCAGCCAGATCGACAGAACCGTCAGTACGATGATTGCCACCAGCGGGCTGGGCACGGCGGTCGTCACGCGCGGAATCAGGTAGATCATCGCGAGGCCGGCGGCGACCATTGCATAGGTTTGCCAGCCGACACCGACCAGTTGCGGCACCTGCGCCATGAAGATCAGGATCGCCAGCGCATTGACGAAGCCGGTAATGACGCTGCGGCTGACGAACTGCATCAGCAGGTCGAGCCGCAGGATGGCGGCGATACCCTGGAAGATGCCCATCAGGATCGTCGCGGCGAAGAGGTATTCGACCCCGTATTCCTGCACCAGCGGGATCACGACGACGGCCACCGCGGCTGTCGCAGCGCTGATCATGCCGGGGCGTCCACCGGTGAAGGAGATGACCATGGCGATCGCGATCGAGGCGTAAAGGCCGACGCGGGGATCGACGCCGGCGATGATCGAGAAGCCGATGGCTTCGGGGATCAAGGCAAGGGCAACGACGATGCCGGCCAGGATGTCCTTGCGGATGTTACCGAACCAGTCGTCTTTGAACGAAGACGTCGCAGCCATTGCGGTCATGATGTTTCCCGGATTTTCGTTTGGAAGCCGCCATGCCGCGGTCGGCAGGGGCAGGATATGGTTCGCCCGCGCCCTACGCTTCGCTGCACTGCAGCACAAGGTTTCGCCGATTCGGGACCGCCAGCGACCGCGAAGGAGAATGCTATTCCGCCGCTTCGGCGCGCGCGTCCCCGTCCGATTGCTGCCGGGCCCACATCTCCGCGTACAGGCCATCCCGGCGCAGCAATTGCGCATGCGTTCCCCGCTCTTCGAGGCGGCCTTCGTTTAGGACCAGGATCTCGTCCGCATCGGCAATGGTGGACAGCCGGTGCGCGATCGCCAGTGCCGTGCGATCACGGCTGACCCGGTCGAGCGTGGCGAGGATTTCCTGCTCGGTCCGCGAATCGAGCGCACTCGTCGCTTCGTCGAACAGCAGGATGGGCGGATCCTTCAGCAGCGTGCGAGCGATGGCTACGCGCTGCTTCTCACCGCCCGACAGCTTGAGGCCGCGCTCGCCGACCTGCGTATCCATCCCTCCGGGCAGGCGTTCGATGAATGGCAGGATCGCGGCGTCGCGGGCCGCATCGATAATCTGCTGCTCGCTCGCCGTGCCAAGATCGCTCGGCAGCCCGTAGGCGATGTTGTAGCCCAGCGTGTCGTTGAACAGCACGCTATCCTGCGGAACGATGCCGATGGCACGGCGCAGGCTGTCCTGCCGAACCTTGGCGATATCCTGCCCGGCAACGAGGATGCGGCCCGCCTGCGGATCGTAGAAGCGGAAGAGCAACCGCCCGATAGTGGACTTGCCCGCGCCCGACGGACCCACGATCGCGGTGCGCGAACCGGCGGCGACCTCGAAGCTCAGCCCGTGAAGGATGGTGCGTTCCGGATCGTAGCCGAAGACCACGTTTTCGAACGCGATGGTCGGCGGGGAGGGGGTGAGGGCCGGCGCGCCCGGGACATCCTCGACCTCGACTTCCGTATCGATCAGGCGGAACATCTCGGCCATGTCGACGAGGCCTTGCCGGATCGTCCGATAGACCCAGCCCAGCATGTCGAGCGGACGGAACAGCTGCATCAGATACATGTTCACCGCCGTCAGGTCGCCGACCGTCAGGTTCCCGCGGCTCCAGTCCCAGACCACGAAGGCCATCGCGCCTGCCATCAGGGCGTTGGTGATGAAGGACTGGACGATGTTGAGCAGGCCGAGCGAGTTTTCGCTCTTCACGGCAGCCTGCTGGTATTCGCGCGCGGCGCTGGCGTAGCGGTCCTGTTCCCGCGATTCGGCACCGAAATACTTTACGGTCTCGTAATTCAGCAGCGAGTCGACCGCGCGGCCAAGGGCGGTACCGTCCATGGCGTTCATCTGCGCGCGCAATTTGGTGCGCCATTCGGTAATCCAGCGGGTGATCGCGATATAGACGACGACCACGGCCGCAGTGGCGATCACCAGCTCGGCCCCGAAGAGGGTGTAGAAGATGATGCCCACCGCGATCAGCTCGATGATCGTCGGCGCGATGTTGAACAGCAGGAAATAGAGCATCGAATCGATGGTCTTCGTCCCGCGCTCGATGGTCTTCGTCACCTCTCCCGTCCGGCGCGACAGGTGGAAGCGGAGCGATAGCCGGTGCAGGCGCCGGAAGACGTCCTCTGCAAGATCGGTGGTCGCGACCTGGCCGACCCGCTCGAAAATCACGTTGCGGATATTGTCGAATCCTACCGACAGGAAGCGGGCCCCTGCATAGGCAAGGACGAATCCGGTCGCGACCAGCCAGAGCGCATCGCGCCCGGTATCGTTTGCACCCGCCATCGCATCGACCGCGTATTTCATCGCCAGCGGCGTGGCGAGAACGACGCCTTTCGCCAGCAGGACCATCACCATCGCGCCGATGATGCGGCGCTTCAGGTCGGGCCGGTCGCTCGGCCAGAGGTAGGGGAGGAAGCGGCGTATCGTCGCCCAGCCGTCGGCCGGGGGGCGATCATTCGGAAGAGCGGTATCGGGAGGCACGGGGCGCTATGTGGTGTGCAGGCGGCGCTGCGGCAATGGGCCGTCCGTGCGAGACGCCGGTGCGGGGGCGGGTGCGGATGCGGGGATTGCGTGGCTAGATGTGGTCAATTCGCGTGGCACGCGAGTTGGGCCGCACCCTCTTGCGCGGACCTGCCGCGCCCGGCAGGTCGAAGAGGACTTCCCTGGTGGCAAAGTCGATCGCCACCCGGTCGAAACTGCGCAAGCTTCCCATTCCCAGGATGATCGCCGGCTTGTCGGCGAGGCCCAGCGCGGCGAAGGCCGGGCCGTCCGCGAAATTGAGTGGCACGCGCGACAGTTCGAGGTCGGCAATCCGCACCTTTCGCGCAAAGGAATAATCGCTCGTGGTGGTCACGCCGTTCACATCGGTTGCCACGCTCTGCCCGGCGGCCCTGCTCCTCATCTTCCGTTTGAGCGCAAGATTTCCGACCGAGCTCTGGGCGCCGGTGTCGATGATGACGGCGGTACGCACGCCATCGACCCGCGCATTCGTGATGATCATCTGCCCAAGCTTGCGCCTGGCACGCACGACGATCTCGAAAGAATCGCCGGCTTCTTCTTCATAGGCGTCGCCCACGGTCAGCGTACGGCTCCGGAAATCGATGACGACGCGCAGGTCCTGCAGCGAATCGAGACCGAGGATACCGTCCGCCCCGATATGGCGTTCCTGCAGCAGCGGCGCCCTGAGATTGTCGAATTGCCTTCCGGCAAATTCGAGCCCGTCGAGGTCGACCAGCGTGACTTCTGCCGTGCTGCTCATCCCGACAAGGGTCGCCGTGCCGGCCGGCGTCATGGCGAAGCGTTCCGACAGTTCGGGCGTCACGACGGTCGCCTGCGCCCCGGTGTCGATCATGAAATCGAACGGACCCTCGCCTGCTATCGTCACCAGCACGGTCATGCGGCGATGGCGATCGCTGGTCAGCGACACGATGTCGCCTTCTATCATGCTCATCCGCTGTTCGATGGACCGGATGGTTTCGGACGTGGTCTGCGCCGCCTGTGCAGCGATCGGGGCCAGAGCGAGGGCGGCCGCTGCTGTCAGAGACGCTCGAATGCCCGTGCTTTTCAGCTGTCCCGCCATGCCTCTCTCCATCAACCCCTCGCGGCCAGGAGATATCACATGCCTATCAACCGGCAAAATATGGCCGTCAGGCCGTGGCGGCGGGGTCCAGTTCGCGGTGGAGGATGAATGTCCGGATCTCTCGCAGGGCCGGCCGCGCGATGACCAGCAGCACCCCTATATAGATAGACGCACCGAGCACGCCGACCAGCAGCAGGGTAACGGGCGGGGGCAGGGGCGGCAGCATCGGCTTTGCCCACATCACTATAAGAGCCATGGCCAGCGTTGCGGCCAGGCAGGGTGCGAGGGCCCCGGCAAGCTGCCGCCAGCCAACGCCGACCTTCGGCAAGGTCAGCGCCAGCGTTACGATAAGAAGCGACGGCGCAGCAGCCCACCATGCGTGGACAAGGCCCATCGGTCCGGCGGACACACCGAGGAGGAACAGCGCGGGATAAAGAAGCGCTCCGAATCCGTTCGTCGCCAGATAGACGGAAGGTTTGCCCATCGCATTGGTCGCCGGACTGCATATGATCTGCAGCGCCATCAGGGGCATGGCCAGCGAAAGGCCGGCAACGATCGGCGCCATCTCCGTCCACTTCGGACCGAACAGGGTATACACCGCCTCGTCCGCCGTCAGGGCGAGCCCTATATATATAGGTGCGGTCACCAGCAGGACGGTCCGCAGCGTCGTGATGAAGAACGGGCCGAGCGGTTTGCCGGCCTTGTGCAGTTCGGCATAGGCGGGGAAGGCCACTTCGTTGATCGGGGGCAGGAACCGGCCCGTCACGATCAGCGTCAGGAACAGGGCCTCGGAATAGAGGCCGAGGTCATGCAGGTCGAAAGAGCGCCCGGCGATGAAGATGTCGCTCTGGCTCTGGACGATCCAGAACAGCTGGCAGATCGTCAGCGCACCGCCGAAACTGATAAGATCGCCTGCGCCCCTCATGTCGAACACCGGCCAGACCAGAAGGCGCGCTGCCCAGGTCAGCACGATGCCGCGCGATGCAAAGCCTACGATCGGCGCCACCACCAGCGTCCATACGCCGTAATCCAGCCACGCCATGCCCAACGCGGTTACCGCGCCGGTGATTGCGCCCGTCATGTTGGCCAGGCCCTGGCTGCGAAACTCCAGTCGGCGCGAGAGAAGGGCGGTCGGCAGCGCGATGAAAGGCGTGGTGAAGAAGATGAGGGCCTGCACCCGCAATATCGTCTCGACCTGCGGCTGGTTGTAATAGTCGGCCGCAACCGGAGCCATCACCAGTTGGAAAGCCGCCAGCCCGGCATTGAGCATGACGAGCATGGCGAAGACCTGGCCGATGCGGCGCTCGTCCACCTTGTCAGCCTGTATAAGGGATGTCGCGAAGCTGTGACCGTTGAGGAAGTTCAGCGCGACCAGCACGACCTGGGTCATGGCGAACAGGCCATAGTCCCCGGGCTCCAGCAACCGCACCACTATAAGGGTAGAGGTCCAGGCGATGATCTGCGCGATCAGCTGGCTGCCCCATCGCCAAGCGACGGCGGAACGGACTCGCGAGGCGAATCCCGTGTCTTCTGATTCTGTTTGGGGCGCGGCCTCGATCACAATGGGGCCGAACTAGGCAGAAATGATGAAGGATTTGCAGCCGATTCACCGATTCACGGGCGGATTCGCGCCGATTTGCGCGGGGCGGGCCATTCGGGGTGATTTTGGCTGTCAGAAAAGTGCCATCTGAAACCCGCGGAAATCTGGGATTTTTCGATTTTTTTGAAACAAAATTGCAAAACCGTGTTGACCAGAATCAAAGCCCCCCATATATGCCCTCTCACCGGACGCAACGAGGACGCTTCAACGGCCCCGCAGCAACCGGTCGCCAACATATTCGGATAGCCGGTCCCCCGGTGTAAATTGGGGGCCCAATCGCTGTCCGCCACAGTATGTTGGTCGGCTCTTTGACATTGTTAGTTTTTGATGAAGGGACATGTGGGCGACGGCGCCCGGTCCGGGGACCTCAAGGCTCCGGTAACCGGTTAACTCAAGCCGACGCCACATCCTGATCACCTCCACAGGTGGTTTGTGATGATGCATGTTCATTCGTATCCATTACGTTTGACAGTGCAGGTATCGGCTCCTTGAAGCTCATGCCAAGCAGGTTAACGGGGTTATCCCCGTGCTTGTCTGGTGTGTGACACAAACTTGAGAGTTTGATCCTGGCTCAGAACGAACGCTGGCGGCATGCCTAACACATGCAAGTCGAACGAACTCTTCGGAGTGAGTGGCGCACGGGTGCGTAACGCGTGGGAACCTGCCCTTAGGTTCGGAATAACAGTTAGAAATGACTGCTAATACCGGATAATGTCTTCGGACCAAAGATTTATCGCCTTTGGATGGGCCCGCGTTAGATTAGATAGTTGGTGGGGTAATGGCCTACCAAGTCGACGATCTATAGCTGGTCTGAGAGGATGATCAGCCACACTGGGACTGAGACACGGCCCAGACTCCTACGGGAGGCAGCAGTGGGGAATATTGGACAATGGGCGAAAGCCTGATCCAGCAATGCCGCGTGAGTGATGAAGGCCTTAGGGTTGTAAAGCTCTTTTACCAGGGATGATAATGACAGTACCTGGAGAATAAGCTCCGGCTAACTCCGTGCCAGCAGCCGCGGTAATACGGAGGGAGCTAGCGTTGTTCGGAATTACTGGGCGTAAAGAGAACGTAGGCGGCTTTTCAAGTCAGGGGTGAAATCCCGGGGCTCAACCCCGGAACTGCCCTTGAAACTGGATGGCTAGAATCCTGGAGAGGTTAGTGGAATTCCGAGTGTAGAGGTGAAATTCGTAGATATTCGGAAGAACACCAGTGGCGAAGGCGACTGACTGGACAGGTATTGACGCTGAGGTTCGAAAGCGTGGGGAGCAAACAGGATTAGATACCCTGGTAGTCCACGCCGTAAACGATGATAACTAGCTGTCCGGGCTCATAGAGCTTGGGTGGCGCAGCTAACGCATTAAGTTATCCGCCTGGGGAGTACGGTCGCAAGATTAAAACTCAAAGGAATTGACGGGGGCCTGCACAAGCGGTGGAGCATGTGGTTTAATTCGAAGCAACGCGCAGAACCTTACCAGCCTTTGACATCCTAGGACGGTTTCTGGAGACAGATTCCTTCCCTTCGGGGACCTAGTGACAGGTGCTGCATGGCTGTCGTCAGCTCGTGTCGTGAGATGTTGGGTTAAGTCCCGCAACGAGCGCAACCCTCGTCCTTAGTTGCCATCATTTAGTTGGGCACTTTAAGGAAACTGCCGGTGATAAGCCGGAGGAAGGTGGGGATGACGTCAAGTCCTCATGGCCCTTACAGGCTGGGCTACACACGTGCTACAATGGCATCTACAGTGAGCAGCGATCCCGCGAGGGTTAGCTAATCTCCAAAAGATGTCTCAGTTCGGATTGTTCTCTGCAACTCGAGAGCATGAAGGCGGAATCGCTAGTAATCGCGGATCAGCATGCCGCGGTGAATACGTTCCCAGGCCTTGTACACACCGCCCGTCACACCATGGGAGTTGGTTTCACCCGAAGGTAGTGCGCTAACCAGTTTACTGGAGGCAGCTAACCACGGTGGGATCAGCGACTGGGGTGAAGTCGTAACAAGGTAGCCGTAGGGGAACCTGCGGCTGGATCACCTCCTTTCTAAGGATTTTTGCGAAAGCGCCGATGCTAGCCATCGGAAGTGCTTCGCAAGTTCCAAAGAACATTGCCGTCGTCCTCATGTCCTTTCATCACTGGAGATCAGCATTCGCTGCAAAGCGTTTGCTGTATTTGCCTGAGCTGGCGTTCTTGCTGCCTTCGGCCGATTTGGCGCCGCCCGGCGCTGTTCGGCCAGTTGGCGCGGAGGGCCGGTAGCTCAGTTGGTTAGAGCGCACCCCTGATAAGGGTGAGGTCGGAGGTTCAAATCCTCCTCGGCCCACCATTGCCAAGGTAGCACTCTGTATCTAAAGGGGCCTTAGCTCAGCTGGGAGAGCACCTGCTTTGCAAGCAGGGGGTCATCGGTTCGATCCCGATAGGCTCCACCAGATACTCGACAGTATCTCCAGGATGAAAAGAAAACGGATCCCGCATCTGGCGGGTAGGTGATTTCGATCGCCGTCTTTGACATTGTGAATGGGTTTTTTAATCGATGCCGTAATGCACGGAAATCGGTTCTGCTGGTCTTAGGACCATAGGGACTGAAATCTGCTGCATTGCATTATCAGATGTAATAATCTGGCTGAGATTATCCTCCGCGCCATCTTCAAGCGCACAGACTTTTATGCAGGTCTGTCGTTGATGGTGTGGATTCTCAAGCGTGAGGTAAGAGCATTTGGTGGATGCCTTGGCATGCACAGGCGATGAAGGACGTGGCACGCTGCGATAAGCGTCGGGGAGTTGTGAGCAAACTTTGATCCGGCGATTTCCGAATGGGGAAACCCACCTTCACCATTTCTTTCCGGTTACCTTCTGGTGATCTGAGAGAGGTGGACAAGGTATCACCGAGCTGAATACATAGGCTTGGTGAAGCGAACCCGGGGAACTGAAACATCTCAGTACCCGGAGGAAAAGACATCAACCGAGATTCCCGTAGTAGTGGCGAGCGAACCGGGACCAGGCCAGTGCCTTTTCATGAACTAACAGAACACTCTGGAAAGTGTGGCCATAGCGGGTGACAGCCCCGTATGTAAAAGTGATTGAAAAGGACTTGAGTAGGGCGGAACACGTGAAATTCTGTCTGAACATGGGGGGACCACCCTCCAAGCCTAAATACTCGTGCATGACCGATAGCGAACACAGTACCGTGAGGGAAAGGTGAAAAGCACCCCGATTAGGGGAGTGAAACAGTACCTGAAACCGAATGCTTACAAGCAGTTGGAGCTTCATAGGGAGTGACAGCGTACCTCTTGCATAATGGGTCAGTGACTTAATCTAGCATGCAAGCTTAAGCCGTTAGGTGTAGGCGCAGCGAAAGCGAGTCTGAATAGGGCGAATGAGTATGTTGGATTAGACCCGAACCCCGGCGATCTAGGCATGGCCAGGTTGAAGGTGCAGTAACATGCACTGGAGGACCGAACCGTTGAATGTTGAAAAATTCTCGGATGAGCTGTGTTTAGGGGTGAAAGGCCAATCAAGCCGGGAAATAGCTGGTTCTCCGCGAAATCTATTGAGGTAGAGCGTCAGATGTATGCCGATGGGGGTAGAGCACTGGATGGGCTAGGGCTGCGCGAGCGGTACCAAACCTAACCAAACTCCGAATACCATCGAGTCTTGTCTGGCAGACAGACGGCGGGTGCTAAGGTCCGTCGTCAAAAGGGAAACAGCCCTAACCTACAGCTAAGGTCCCCAAGTCATATCTAAGTGGGAAAGCATGTGGGAATCCCAAAACAACCAGGAGGTTGGCTTAGAAGCAGCCATCCTTTAAAGAAAGCGTAACAGCTCACTGGTCTAAATAAGGGTTCCTGCGGCGAAGATGTAACGGGGCTAAAGATATGCACCGAAGCTTAGGGTTGCAGTTTACTGCAGCGGTAGCGGAGCGTTCCGTAAGTTGATGAAGCCGAAGGGTAACCGACGGTGGAGATATCGGAAGTGCGAATGCTGACATGAGTAGCGATAAAAAGGGTGAGATGCCCTTTCGCCGAAAGACCAAGGGTTCCTGCGCAACGCTAATCGGCGCAGGGTAAGCCGGCCCCTAAGACGAGCCCGAAGGGGGTAGTCGATGGGAACCACGTTAATATTCGTGGGCCTGAAGATGTGTGACGGTTTGTGGATGTAGTTCGTTCTTACTGGATTGAACGGGCTGCCAAGCAGATCCAGGAAATAGCCTCTTCATATAGACCGTACCCGAAACCGACACAGGTGGTCAGGTAGAGTATACCAAGGCGCTTGAGAGAAGTATCCTGAAGGAACTCGGCAAATTGCCTCCGTACCTTCGGAAGAAGGAGGCCCTGAATCGAGGCAACTCTTTTCAGGGGGCACAGGCCAGGGGGTAGCGACTGTTTATCAAAAACACAGGACTCTGCTAAGTCGGCTTCAAGACGACGTATAGGGTCTGACGCCTGCCCGGTGCTTGAAGGTTAAGAGGAGGAGTGCAAGCTCCGAATTGAAGCCCAAGTAAACGGCGGCCGTAACTATAACGGTCCTAAGGTAGCGAAATTCCTTGTCGGGTAAGTTCCGACCTGCACGAATGGCGTAACGACTTCCCCACTGTCTCCAGGATATGCTCAGCGAAATTGAATTCTCCGTGAAGATGCGGAGTACCCGCGGTTAGACGGAAAGACCCCGTGCACCTTTACTGCAGCTTTAGAGTGGCATTAGGAAAGAATTGTGTAGAATAGGTGGGAGGCTTTGAAACTTGGGCGCCAGTCCGAGTGGAGCCAACCTGTGAAATACCACCCTGTTGTTTTCTGATGTCTAACCTAGGTCCGTTATCCGGATCAGGGACCCTCTATGGCGGGTAGTTTGACTGGGGCGGTCGCCTCCTAAAGAGTAACGGAGGCGCGCGATGGTAGGCTCAGGACGGTTGGAAACCGTCTGCGAGAGTGCAATGGCATAAGCCTGCCTGACTGCGAGACCGACAGGTCGAGCAGAGACGAAAGTCGGTCATAGTGATCCGGTGGTCCCTCGTGGAAGGGCCATCGCTCAACGGATAAAAGGTACGCCGGGGATAACAGGCTGATGATTCCCAAGAGCTCATATCGACGGAATCGTTTGGCACCTCGATGTCGGCTCATCACATCCTGGGGCTGGAGCAGGTCCCAAGGGTTTGGCTGTTCGCCAATTAAAGTGGTACGTGAGCTGGGTTCAGAACGTCGCGAGACAGTTTGGTCCCTATCTGCCGTGGGCGTCGATACTTGAAAGGAGTTGCCCCTAGTACGAGAGGACCGGGGTGAACATACCTCTGGTGTACCTGTCATCCTGCCAAGGGTGCCGCAGGGTAGCTATGTATGGACGGGATAACCGCTGAAAGCATCTAAGCGGGAAGCCTCCCTTAAGATAAGGTATCTTCGAACCGTCGTAGACCACGACGTTGATAGGCTGGGTGTGGAAGCGTAGTAATACGTGGAGCTAACCAGTCCTAATAGTTCTGATCGCGCTTGAGAGTCTGCACTGTCAATGACAGCCCTGCTGTTGTTGGGGAGGATCCTCACAGCCAGATCGCCCACTGATTACCCTCGAAAGAGGTGCATCGATTAAACCCGCACGCAAGCTTCATTGCTTGGTGGTCAAAGCGTCTGTGACCCACCCGATCCCATCTCGAACTCGGCCGTGAAACCAGACAGCGCCGATGGTACTAGTGCTCAAGCACTGGAAGAGTAGGTCGCCGCCAGGCATTGTAGCTTGCGGGCGCGGTTGCAAAACCCATTCACAAGTCAAAGGGCTGACCCTACAAGGGCAGCCCTTTTGGCGTCTCTGCACGCTGATAAACCGGTGACGCGGGGTGGAGCAGTCCGGTAGCTCGTCAGGCTCATAACCTGAAGGTCGTTGGTTCAAATCCAACCCCCGCAACCACCGATGTCTCGTTTGGCAACATCGCGGTAGCCTCACTGTTCGCAGTGGGGCTTTTTTGCGTTTGACCGGCAGGACTCAATCGCAGGATGGCTCGTAGGTCGAACTTTGCCCCACGCACTTCGGATGGGGTCAACCCGCAGGAGAGACGCCTGAGACGAAGGCGCGGAAAGGCTAAGCCGGGTCGGACATCGGTCCAACCCGGCCTTTCGCCTTCGAATATCAGTTGAAGCTTCCGCCCTCTTCTGCCTTCGCTCGCAGGTAGTCGCTTACCGGCAAATCGTGATTCTTAAGCCCGGCAACGACCGTGTCGAGACCAATCGTGTCTGCCCAGAACATCGGCCCCCCTGTGGTCAGCGGCCAGCCGTAACCGTTGATCCACACGACATCGATGTCGCTTGCACGCTGCGCCATGCCTTCATCCAGGATCAGCGCCCCTTCGTTGACCATCGGATAAAGCAGGCGCTCGCGAATTTCATCGGCCGATATTTCGCGTTGGGTGTGGCCGGCTTTAGCGGCGAAATCCTTGATGATCGCCTGAACCTCTTCGGAAGGGCTCCGATTGCGTGCTTCGTCGTAGTCGTAGAAGCCTTTTCCGTTTTTCTGTCCGAAGCGTTCCGCGGCGCACAGCGCCTCGCGTAGGGTCGTGACCTTGGTCGGGTCGCGGTGCCAACCGATATCGATGCCCGCCAGATCGGCCATCTGGAACGGTCCCATGGGAAAGCCGAATTCGAGCAGGACATCATCGACATCCCAGTAATTCGCACCCTCGAGGATGAGGGCATTGGCCTGTTCCTGCCGCGGGCTGAGCATGCGGTTGCCGATGAAGCCATGGCATACGCCTGACACGACGGCCACTTTCCCGATCGTCTTGGACAGTTTCATAGCGGTGAGCAGGACATCGTCGCGCGTTTCTGCGCCGCGCACGATCTCCAGCAGCTTCATGATGTTGGCCGGCGAGAAGAAATGAAGGCCCAGCACATATCCGGGGCGCTTCGTCGCCTGTGCAATCTCGTCCACATCGAGGTAGCTGGTGTTCGACGCAAGGATCGCGCCTGGCTTCATCACGTCGTCGAGCTTGCCGAAGACGTCCTTCTTGACGTCCATGCTTTCGTAGACGGCTTCGATCACCAGGTCGCAGTCGCTGAGATCGGCATAGTCGAGCGTCGTCGACAGCCGGCCCATCGCCTGTTCGACCTGTTCCGGCTTCATCCGCCCGCGGGCCGCAGTGCGCTCGTAATTCTTGCGGATGACGCCTGTTCCCCGATCCAGCGCTTCCTGTTTCATTTCGAGCATGGTGACCGGGATGCCGGCGGAAAGGAAGTTCATGGCGATGCCGCCACCCATGGTGCCTGCGCCGATGATGCCGACTTTTGCGATTTCGATCGGGCGGGTGGAGGGATCGATGTCGTCGATCTTGTTGGCTGCGCGCTCGGAAAAGAAATAGTGGCGCATTGCCGCACTTTGCGTGCCGCCCATCAGTTCGCTGAACAGTTCCCGTTCCTTCCGGACCCCGTCGGCATAGTCCATCTCGGTAGCCGCCTTAACAGCCTGGATGGCCGCCTCGGGAGCATGGACGCCGCGGATTTTCCGGGCATGCTTGGCCCGAAACTCGTCGAAAAGGGAGGGGTTCTTGATGCCGTCCTCATGCGCGGTCCCTTCCGAACTGCGCTGCACGGGGCTGCCAATGCGCGAGCGGGCGAAGGCAATCGCGTCCGCTTCGAGGCTGTCTTCGTCCAAAATCTTGTCGAGCAGGCCGATATCCAGTGCCTTGCCGGCCGAAATCGGATTTCCCTGGACGACTATGGGAAGGGCGTTCTCCACGCCGACCACGCGGGGCAGGCGCTGTGTGCCAGCGGCCCCCGGTATCAGGCCGAGTTTCACCTCGGGCAAACCGAGCTTCGCGCTTGGCACCGCCACGCGGTAGTGACAGGCGAGCGCGACCTCGCAGCCGCCGCCAAGGGCCGTGCCATGGATCGCCGCAATCACGGGCTTGTCGCTGGCCTCCATCGCATCGAGCGTTTCGGGCAGATTCGGGCCGACGGGCGGCTTGCCGAATTCGGTGATATCGGCGCCAGCGAAAAAGGTCCGGCCGTCGCAGCGGATGACAACCGCCTTCACGCTGTCGTCCGACAGGGCTTCCTCGATGCCCTGTTTGAGGCCTTCGCGAACCTTCTGGCCCAGCGCGTTCACCGGCGGGTTGTCCGATATGATGACCAGGACGTCGTCGTGTCGCACTGTGCGGATCGGTGAAGTCATGTGTCTCTCCTTGTGTTTCGTTATCGAAGGGTGCTGGGCCAGGCGTCAGGCGCGGCTTTCCGTCAGCGCGGAATAGATCAGCGTCTTCAGCTGGCGGCGAATGGGATAGATGCTGGAGGGGTAGACCTGCGTCATGAAGACCATGGTGATCCCCTCCAGCGGATCGACGAAGAAGGCGGTCGAATAGGCACCGCCCCAGTAGAATTCGCCGGGGCTGGAAGGCATCAGGGTCCTGGCCGGGTCGATGACCATGGCGAAACCCAGACCGAAACCGGTGCCGGCATTGTTCGCCTCGGAAAACAGGCTGCTCGATATTTCGGTCAGGTCGGCGCCGCCGGGCAGGTGATTGGTCCGCATCAGGCGAATGGTCTTCGGGCTCAGGATCCGGGCGTCTCCCAATGTTCCTTCGTTCAGAAGCATGGCGGCGAAGCGGTGATAATCGGCGATCGTTCCGCATAATCCGCCGCCGCCGCTGTCGAATTTTCCGCCCTGTGTCAGGCTGCTCTGCCTGCCGCCGTCTATCATTCGCGGTGCCTTGCCGGGGATGTACTGGTAGGCGTCCACGAGCCGCTCCGCCTGATCCGGTGCAACTCCGAATGCCGTATCGGTCATGCCCAGCGGTTCGAAAATATATTGCCGGAAATATTCCCCCAGCCGCATGCCCGACAGGCGCTCGACCGCGATGCCCAGAACATCGGTCGATACCGAATAATTCCAGCCATGGCCCGGTGCGAATTCAAGCGGGAGCCTGGACAGTATTTCGACATATTCGTCGGAATCGTGCCGGTTTCTCGCGAAATCCAGATTATGGTCGCGGTAGACGGCATCGATATTCGTCCGGTTCTGCAAGCCGTAGGTCAGGCCCGACATGTGCGTTAGCAGGTCGACGAACCGCATGGGCTTGGCCCGCTCGCCCGGCGTGAAGGGCACGGACCCGCCGCCACCTGCATAGACGCGCAGATCGGCGAGTTCGGGGATTACCTTGGCAACCGGATCTTCCAGGGCGATCCGGCATTGTTCGACCAATTGCATAAAAGCGACGGAGGTCACCGGTTTCGTCATGGACGCGATCCGGAAGATCGCCTCGTCCCTCAATCCCTCGCGATCTTCGCCCATGGTCCCTTGCGCGTCATAGAACACGGGCCTGCCATCGCGTGCGACCATCAGCTGTGTCATGGGCAGGCGGCCGTTTTCGACATACCCGGATTTCAGGAACTGCGGGATGCGCTCCAGTCGCGAGGCATCAAAACCCAGTTCCGCCGGATCGGCGCATTCGAAGGGTATCGGCATAAACTCTCCCCGGTTGGCGCTTGAGCGCGCTCTGATTCCGACCTAGCATCGGTTGCAGAATAAAACATACCCGATCGGGAGAGACGAGTTGAGTGAGATCGCATCGACGGTAGCAGCCGGCGCGCAGTGGACGGCGCCTGCGGGTTGGCCGGCCAGTTCCTTGCCAGAGATAGAAGCGGCTCTCTGCGCCCCGGGCGCGACGTTCGAGATGGAGACTCACGACATTCGCGGCGTGCCCACCCGCACGTGGAAAAACGCGCCCCCGTCGCTGCGCGCCCTGGCCGATCACGCACGCAGTCATGGCGAGCGCCTGATGACCATCTTCGAGGACGAGCGTGTCCCGTACGAAGCGTGGTACCGTGCGGTCGCTGCGCTGGCAGGGGAATTGCAGTCCTGTGGTGTCGGGAAGGGCGACCGAGTGGCGCTGGCGATGCGCAACCTGCCGGAATGGCCCGTGGCGTTCTTTGCCGCGACCTCGATCGGCGCGATCTGCGTTCCGCTGAACGCATGGTGGACAGGGCAGGAGCTGGCTTACGGCCTGTCGGACTCCGGCGCCCGTCTCCTGATTTGCGATGCCGAGCGATGGGAACGCATCGCGCCCGAACGCAGCGAATGTCCGGACCTTGAGCACGTACTGGTATCCCGGGCCGGGGCCCTGGACGGCGATGCGCGGGCGCTGGAAAGCATAATCGGGACGCCGCACGAATGGGGCGACCTGCCCGACACATCCATACCCGACGTCGCAATCGCGCCGGACGATCCCGCAACGATTTTCTACACCAGCGGAACGACCGGCCAGCCGAAGGGGGCCCTGGGAAGTCATCGCAACCTGACCACCAACATCCTCTCCAGCGCCTATGCGGCGGCGCGCGGACTGTTGCGCCGGGGCGAAGCCATTCCTGCTCCCGCGCCCAAGGTCGGACTGACGGTCATACCCCTGTTCCACGTCACCGCCTGTTCCGCCGGCCTGATGGGTCAGGTCTTTTCGGGGCATACGTTCATCTACATGCATCGCTGGGATGCAGTGGAGGCATTCGGCATCATCGAACGCGAAAAGGTCAACATTACCGGCGGCGTACCGACCATCGCCTGGCAGATGATCGAGCATCCGGAGCGGGACAATTTCGACCTCTCGAGCCTGGAGGCGATTGCCTATGGCGGTGCGCCGGCAGCGCCGGAACTGGTCCGGAAGATTCATGAAACCTTCGGATGCATGCCCGGCAATGGCTGGGGCATGACGGAGACCATGGCGACGGTCACCAGCCATTCGGCGGAGGACTATCTGCATCGCCCGCAAAGCGCCGGTCCGCCGGTCCCGGTCAGCGACATCAAGGTTGTCGACAAGCAGGGCAACGCGCTCCCCCCCGGTGAAATCGGCACGCTCCATGCGCGCGGCCCGCAGGTCGTGATGGGCTATTGGGGGCGACCCGATGCGACGGCGGAAACCTTCCGCGATGGCTGGGTCGACACCGGCGATCTTGCCCGCATCGACGAAGAAGGCTTCTGCTACATCGTCGACCGGGCGAAGGACATGGTGATCCGCGGAGGAGAGAACATCTATTCCTCCGAAGTGGAGAACGTCCTCTACGATCATCCCGCAGTCACCGATGCCGCCGTTCTGGGCCGGCCGCACCGCACGTTGGGCGAGGAACCGGTGGCGATGGTACACCTGGCGCCCGGTACTGAAGCGGACGAGGCAGAGCTCATGGCATGGGTCGCGGCCCGTCTCGCGAAATTCAAGGTGCCTGTCCGCATCCTGTTTGCGGAAGAAATGTTGCCGCGAAACGCCAATGGCAAGATCCTGAAGAAGGACCTCAAAGCCATGTTCGAAGAGGCCTGACAGACCCGTTCCCGCAACGCAGGATACCAAGCGCACATGACCGACGAACTCGACCCGCGCACCCCGGTTGTCATCGGTGTGGGACAGGCTTCGGAAAGGCTGGACGATCCCGGCTATGCCGCTCTTTCGCCGATGGACCTCGGCGGGAAGGCATTGGGCGCCGCGATTGCCGATGCGCAGGCAAGAGGCGATGTCGCAGGCGCAATCGATGTGCTTGCAGCCATAAGGCAATTCGAGATTTCGACCCCTGCAGCGGTGGCTCCATTCGGACGGGCCGACAATCCGCCGCGCGCGATTGCACGGCGCGTGGGCGCAAATCCCGCGCGCGCAATTCTCGAATATGTCGGCGGGCAGGGGCCGCAGAAACTGGTTGGCGAGCTTGCGCAGGAAATAGCCGACGGACGGGCGGACATGGCCGCCATCGTCGGGGCGGAGGCCATTTCCACCACGCTCGCGCTGGCAGCGAAGGGCGAAAAACCCGACTGGCGCGAGGAGATCGGCGGGCAGTTGGAGGATCGCGGCTTCGGAATGAAGGGCCTGCTCGACCAGACGCTGATCGCACACGGGGTGCGCGGTGCGATCCCGGCCTATGCGCTGATGGAAAACGCGCGGCGCAGCGTGCTCGGCCGCTCGCTCGAGGAGCATCGGGACCACATGGCCGAGCTGTTCGCGCCGTTCACCAAAGTCGCGGCCGGCAATCCACATGCAGCGTCGCCGAAGGAGAAATCGGCAGACGTCATCGCGACACCGACGCAGCGCAACCGCATCGTGGCCGAACCCTATACGAAGGACATGATCGCGCGCGATCAGGTGAACCAGGCTGCGGCCATCGTGATTGCCTCTGTCGGCAAAGCTCGAGAGCTGGGCATTCCGCCCGACCGCTGGGTGCATATCCACGCCGCGACCGACGCGAGGGAAGCGAGCGTACTGCACCGCGCCGATCTCCACCTAGCGCAAAGCGCGGTCGATTGCGCCAATGCTGCACTGGAAATCGCCGGAATAGCCCAAGGCGACATCGATCATTTTGACATCTACAGCTGTTTCCCGATTCCCGTATCCAACCTGATCGAGGCGATGGGGATAGCGCCGGACGATCCGCGCGGGCTCACCCTGACAGGCGGGCTGCCCTATTTCGGCGGCGCGGGTAACAATTACTCGGCCCATGCTATCGCCGAGGCGGTCGCGCGCTGCCGAAACCAGCCGGGCAGCACCGCGGTGGTCGTCGCCAATGGCGGCTTCATGAGCAAATATGCCTGCGGCATCTATTCCACCGAAGCCGCGGACTGGTCACGCGAGAGGGTGCGAACCTGCCCCGACCAGCCGGACGCCGTGGAAAGCCTCGACAGTTATTCCGGCCCTGCAACCATCGAAACCTATACGATCCAGCACGGGCGCGAAGGTGCATCGGGCACCATCGTCGCGCGCATCCCGGGCGGGCAGAGGGTCGCTGCCGTCCCTGCGGATGCCGACGCGCTGTCCCTGCTGGAGGGCGGCGAGCCGTTCGGGATGTCGGTGACCATCGCGATGGCCGACGGGAAGAATGACTTCCGGCACGCGGGGGCCCAGGCGCAGCAGGGTTGACCACGCCGGGTGCAGCGACGACTAGCCGGACCGGAAAGAATTGGAGAGTTGGTAATGGCAGGCCGGTATTTCGACGAATGGAGTGTGGGCGACAGGATCGAACACGAGATCCGGCGCACGGTTACCGAGACCGACAATCTGCTCTTCACGACCATGACGCACAATGCACAGCCGTTGCACCTCGATCTGGAGGCGGCGAAAGCGAGCGAGTTCGGGCAGATCCTGGTCAACGGAACCTTCACCTTCTCCCTCATGGTCGGGGTCAGCGTGGGCGATACGACCCTGGGCACGCTGGTGGCCAATCTGGGATATGACAAGCTGGTCCATCCCAAACCCACCTTCATCGGCGATACCCTGCGTGCCACCAGCGAGGTGACCGAGCTTCGGGAAAGCAAGTCCCGGCCCGGAGCGGGCATCGTCACGTTCCGACACGAATGCCTGAACCAGCGTGACGAAATCGTGTGCAGTTGCCTGCGAATGGCGCTCCTCAAGAAAAAGGGAGCCTGAGCGATGAAGATGCGCAGCTGGCTGTTCGCCCCGGGCGATAGCGAGAAGAAAATGGGCAAGGCAGCCGCGAGCGATGCCGATATCGCCATCTTCGATCTTGAGGACGCGGTCGCGCCCGAGGTCAAAACCGATGCTCGCAAGATGGTCGCTGATAGTCTTTCAGGCGCAGGCGATCGCGAGCGGCTATGGGTTCGCATCAATCCGCTCGATACCGATATGCCGTTGGCCGACCTCGCTGCTGTCATGCCTGCGCGGCCGGGCGGTATCATGCTGCCCAAGGCGGAAGGGCCCGAGCAGGTCGCGCGGCTCGATAATTACCTCTCCGCGTTCGAGGTCGCCAACGGGGTCGAGGCCGGTTCGACGCCGGTCATGGCGCTGGTCACGGAAACCGCTGCATCTATGTTCGAAGCCGGCAATTATGCAAATGCACCGCGGCTGGCGGCGATGAGTTGGGGGGCGGAGGATCTTTCAGATTCCATCGGGGCGCAGGCCAATGTGGACGAGGCGGGAGAATACGACCCCGCCTATATCCTCGCCCGTACCCTATGCCTCTTGGGCGCGGCGAGGGCAGGCGTCCCGGCAATCGAGACGATCGCAACCGACTTCCGCGATCTGGACGGGCTGGCGAAGCGTGCGACGACTGTCCGGCGGCAGGGTTTCGGCGGGATGCTCGCCATTCACCCGGCGCAGATCGGCCCGATCAACGAGGCCTTCACGCCTGCCGAGACCGAAATCGAGGAAGCGCGCAAGGTCGTTGCCCTGTTCGAGGACAATCCCGGTGTCGGCACGATCGGCCGCGGCGGCAAGATGTACGACCGCCCGCATCTGTCACGCGCCCGGCAATTGCTGGCCGCGCTTGACGACTGAGCCTTAAAGCCTGGCCACTTCGGCCAGTACCCGCTCGGCCCATTCGGGGCGGCAGATCAGCAGGTCGGGCATGTAGGTGTCGGCCTGGTTGTAGTCGAGAGGGCTGCCATCGACGCGGCTGGCATGCAGGCCATGCGCCAGTGCCACCGCAGCGGGCGCACAGCTGTCCCACTCGTACTGGCCGCCCGTGTGGAGGTAGATTTCCGCCTCTCCTCGCACGACCGCCATCGCTTTCGCCCCCGCGCTGCCCATGCCGACAAGTTCGCCGCCGATGGCCTCCGAAACGGCAACCGCTTCCTTGGCAGGGCGCGTGCGACTGACGACGAGGCGCGGCTTGTCCGCTGCGGCGGGAACTGCCTGTGGTTCGTCTGTTCGCAGCACCAGGTCGAGACCGGGCAGCGCGACGGCACCCGTTTCCGGCCTGCCGCCGACCGCCAGCGCGACATGGACGGCCCAGTCGGTGCGCGCCTCCCCATATTCGCGGGTGCCGTCGACCGGATCGACGATCCAGACACGTTCCTTCGACAGGCGGTCCCGGGTGTCCTTGCTTTCTTCGGACAGCAGGCCGTCATCGGGACGCAGATGCCGCAGCGCATGGACGAGGAACTGGTTGGCGGTTTCATCGCCTGCATTGCCCAGCGCCTTGCCTTCGAACACGCCTGCTTCGCGCACCTGCATCAGGATGCGGCCCGCGTGATGGGCGAGATGCGCGGCCAGCTGCGCGTCGTTCATGTCGGCGGGTGTCATGGGGGCGGTGTCCGTCATTTCAGCGGCATGATCTGGTCGACGATATAACGCGCGGCCTCTTCCGGCGTCATCTCGACCGTGTTGACGCGGATCTCGGCATTCTCCGGCTCTTCATACGGGCTGTCGATCCCGGTGAAGTTCTTGAGATCGCCTGCGCGGGCCTTCTTGTAGAGACCCTTCACATCGCGTTCCTCGGCGACCTCCAGAGGGGTGTCGACGAAGATCTCGATGAACTCGCCTTCGGGCAGCATGTCGCGCACCATCCGGCGTTCCGCGCGGAAGGGGCTGATGAAGGCGGTCAGCACGATCAGGCCCGCATCGGCCATCAGCTTCGCCACTTCGCCGATGCGGCGGATATTCTCGATCCGGTCGCTGTCGGTGAAGCCCAGATCCTTGTTCAGGCCGTGGCGGATATTGTCGCCATCCAGCAGGAAGGTGTGCCGGTTCATCAGGCTGAGGCGCTTTTCCACCTCGTTGGCGATGGTCGATTTTCCGCTGCCCGACAGGCCGGTGAACCACAGGACGCGCGGCGTCTGGTTCTTCAGCCCTGCATGGTGCTTGCGCCCGATATCGGTCGCCTGCCAGTGCACGTTTTGCGCACGGCGAAGGCTGAAATGCAGCATCCCGGCTGCCACAGTCCGGTTCGTAATTTTGTCGACAAGGATGAAACCGCCCAGCGCTCGGTTGTCTTCATAGGCTTCGAACACCACCGGCTTGTCGGTCGTGATCTCGGCCACGCCGATGGAGTTGAGCTCCAATGTCTTGGCAGCGAGATGCGATCCCGTATTGCCCGGGTCGTTGACGTTGATCTCGTATTTCGGCGCCTGCACCGTCACGGAGACGTTCTGCGTGCCCAGCTTGAGACAGTAGGCCCGGCCCGGCGTCATCGGCTCGTCATCCATCCACACCAGCGTCGCCTCGAACTGGTCGGACACCTCGGGCGGAGCATCGGCGGTCGCCAGCACGTCGCCGCGCGAGCAGTCGATCTCGTCTTCCAGCGTGATGGTCACGGACTGGCCGGCCTGTGCTTCCTCCAGTTCGCCTTCCCAAGTGACGATGGACTTGACCGTGCTGGTCTTGCCCGACGGGAGCGAGCGGACGGTGTCGCCCGGCGCGATCGTCCCGGTTGCGATCAGGCCGGAGAAACCGCGGAAGTCGAGATTGGGCCTGTTCACCCACTGCACCGGCATGCGGAAGGGCTTGGACGCGTTGACCGCGCTCAGCACCTCGACGCCTTCCAGCTCTTCCAGCAGGGTCGGGCCGTCATACCATCCGGTATTGTCCGACCGGTCGGTGATGTTGTCGCCCGCCAGGCCCGACATGGGGATGGCGGTAAAATCCTCGATCCCGATGTCCTTTGCGAAGACGCGATAATCGGCAACGATGGTTTCGAAGGTGGACTGGTCGTAATCGACGAGATCCATCTTGTTCACCGCCAGCACGATATTGCGGATGCCCAGCTGCTTGCACAGGAAGCTGTGGCGGCGCGTCTGGACGAGAACGCCCTTCCTCGCATCAATCAGGATCACGGCTAGGTCGGCAGTGCTGGCGCCCGTGACCATATTGCGCGTATATTGTTCGTGGCCCGGACAATCCGCGACGATGAACTTGCGTTTCTCGGTCGCGAAGAAGCGGTAGGCGACATCGATCGTGATGCCCTGTTCGCGCTCCGCCGCGAGACCGTCGACCAGCAGGGCGAAATCGATGTCCTGCCCCTGCGTGCCGACGCGCTTGGAATCGTTCTCCAGCGCGGCAAGCTGGTCTTCGAAGATCATCTTCGAATCGTACAGCAGCCGCCCGATCAGGGTCGACTTTCCATCGTCCACGCTCCCGCAGGTGATGAAACGCAGCATGGTCTTGTTCTGGTGCGCATCGAGATAGGCGTCGATGTCTTCCGCGATCAGCGCGTCGGTCTTGTAGACGGGATCCGTG
The DNA here is from genome assembly GCA_027941995.1 of Erythrobacteraceae bacterium WH01K. Classification (NCBI taxonomy): domain Bacteria; kingdom Pseudomonadati; phylum Pseudomonadota; class Alphaproteobacteria; order Sphingomonadales; family Erythrobacteraceae; species Erythrobacteraceae bacterium WH01K. The sequence continues at coordinate 940,755 of CP115966.1, forward strand.
GAGGCGGCCTGTTCGGTCATCAGAAATAGCCCTCCTGCTTCTTTTTCTCCATCGAGGCGTCGCCCGAATCCTTGTCGATGACGCGGCCCTGCCGCTCGCTGGTGGTCGTCAGCAGCATTTCCTGCACGATGTCGGACAATGTCGCCGCCTCGCTCTCGACCGCCCCGGTCAGCGGGAAGCAGCCCAGCGTGCGGAAGCGCACGGAACGTTCGGTCAGCTCGGGCATGTGGCCCAGCACCTTTTCCAGCCGCTCCGGATCGTCGGCCATGAACAGGCCGCCTTCATATTCGTAGGTCGGGCGCCTGGCCGAATAGTACAGCGGCACGATCTCGATATTCTCGGCCATGATGTACTGCCAGATATCGAGTTCCGTCCAGTTGCTGAGCGGGAACACGCGGATGCTTTCGCCCTTGGCTTTACGCGCATTGTAGATGTTCCACAACTCAGGGCGCTGGTTCTTCGGGTCCCAGCCATGGCTCGCCGTGCGAAACGAGAAGATGCGCTCTTTCGCGCGGCTTTTTTCCTCGTCGCGGCGCGCGCCGCCGAAGGCTGCGTCGAAGCCGTACTTGTCGAGCGCCTGCTTCAGCCCTTGCGTCTTCCACATGTCGGTGTGGAGCGGGCCGTGGTCGAACGGGTTGATGCCGCGCTCTTCGGCTTCCGGGTTCTGGTGCACCAGCAGCTCCATCCCGGCTTCCTGCGCGCTGCGTTCGCGCAGTTCGTACATCGCCTTGAACTTCCAGGTCGTATCGACATGCAGCAGGGGAAAGGGTGGGGGCGAGGGATGGAACGCCTTCTTGGCAAGGTGCAGCATCACGGCGCTGTCCTTGCCGATGGAATACAGCATCACCGGCTTCTGCGCCTCTGCGGCGACTTCGCGCATGATGTGAATGCTCTCGGCCTCGAGGCGTTCGAGATGGGTCAGGGATTTGGTCATGGGATCGGGGGTTTTATCCGTGTGGCGTTCTAGGGGCAAATCGCCCTGCAGTTCGACGGTTACGCCCAATGGCATTTCATGGTGCAAATGCGAAGGGCTTTTTGCCGTAGAAGTCCGAGCCGGCCCGGTAGCATACCTATTCAGGCGGAACAGCTCGCCCCGCCCAGGACGCAGAAGCGCGCGCAATGCGGGTGGTTCAGCTTAACCGGCGCGCTTGCCTCTTCCAGGGTCGCACCCATGTCGAAACCGGGGTCGTGGGGTATCAGCGTGCAGGCCGCGACGCGCGGGGCTGGCTCGCCCTTGCGGTGGACGACCATGCGGCTGGTCGCGCACATGATGTCGGCGGGATCCTTGTCCAAAATGGACCAGCAGGCCGTGGTGATCTCGGCAATGTCCTTGTCCTCGTCCATTTCGGGAAACAGGACGAGACGCATGGGATCGTGGGCGTCGATGGCAATGTCTTCGTTGTCGAACAAGGCGGCATAACCTTTCCGCTCGTCCATTTCGCCTTCGCCGGGCAGCATCCGGCCTGCGACGGCGATCGAGAAGCCGTGGTCGCTCAGCCATTTCAGGCCGCCGATTGCCGCATCCCAGCTGTTCGGTCCGCGCTCTGCCTCGTGCACGGCCTTGCTATGGTGATCGAGGCTCACGCGGATGGTCAGCCGGTCCGCGTGGCGTTCGCGCAGGGCGAGCAAAGCGGTTTCGTGGCGGCGCATCGGTTTCATGGCGTTGGACAGGACCAGCGCGTCGAACCCCCGGTCCAGCGTGTCCGCAAGCATGGCAAGGAATTCGGGGTTCATGAACGGTTCGCCGCCGGTGAAGCCGATCTCTTTCGTGTCGAGGCCGCCACTCGCGACCTCGTCCAGATAGGCGGCGACGTCGGCGTGGCGGATATAGACCAGCGCATCGTTGGTCGGACTGCTCTCGATATAGCAGCTGGCACAGGCGAGATTGCACAGCGTGCCGGTGTTGAACCACAGCGTTTCCAGCCCGGTCAGCGGGACCTGCGCCCGGGCCTCGCCCTTGGCCGTGATGTCGGGGTCGGTGAATTTCGCCGGTGGAAGCTCATCCGCCTCCACCGCAAAGGGGGAGGGGCCCTGCGGCGCGTTGCGGCTTCTGGTGCGTGTGCCTGTGCTCATGATGCCGAGGTAAACGTCCGGCGCATCTTGGCAACGAATGCCGCATATTTCTTCGGCAGCGATCCGAACACCGTCGGTTCCCATGCGCTGAATGCGGCAGCTTTCGTGATTTCGCTGCGGGTGGGGTAGCTGATGATGGCAGAGCCCATGTCGAAGGTCCCGCTCTTGCCGGTAATCATCTGGGTGAAGGGCAAGAGTAGCTCGCCGGCATTCTTGCCCACGATGCTCGCCCCGATAACCTTCTTGCCCTTCAGGATGACCTTCAGGCGACCCTTCGTGGAGCCTTCCGCGATGGCGCGTTCATTGTCGTCGAACCCTTCGGTCACGACCGTGACCTTGTCGCCGAGTTTCTCGCGCGCCTCTACCTCGGTCATGCCGATCTGGGCGACCTCGGGCTGGGTGAAGGTGCACCATGGCAGCGCTTTCCAGTCCACTTTCGTCGGCAGGCCGGTGACGATTTCCAGCGCCACGTTCGATCCTTCATAGCCCGAAACATGGGTCAGGCGCGGACCGTTGCGGCAATCGCCGATCGCGTAGATGGACTTGACCGATGTGCGCCTGCGATCGTCCACCTTGATGCCGTTTCCGGCCATCTCAACGCCCAGTTCTTCCAGCCCGAAGCCGGACGTATTGGCGCGGCGGCCCACTGCCAACAGCACGTGCGTCCCGCCGACCGTGTCGCCATTGTCGAGCGTGATCCGGATATCTCCGGCAGTGCCGGAGACGGCGCTGGCCTTGCCCTTCACGAAGCGGACGCCCTCCGCCTCCATCGTGTCTATGACGACCTGCACATTGTCGGGATCGTCGCGGCCCATGGGCGTGTCCGGTTCGATGACCGTGACCTCGCTGCCCAGGTGGCGGAAGGCCTGCGCCATTTCCATCCCTATGACACCGCCCCCTATGATAAGGAGGTGACCGGGCTGCTCCGTCAGCTCGAACAGGTTCTCGTTGGTCAGGTAAGATACGGCATCCAGCCCGTCTATCGGGAGAACGAACGGCTTCGATCCGGTGGCCACCACGATGCGGGGCGCAGTCAGGGTCCTGCCGCCGACCGCGACCGCGTGCTTGCCCGTCACTTTCGCCCAGTCGCGAATGACCTCGCAGCCCATCTCCTCGAATGTCTTTTCGGAATCATGCGGGGCGATGTGGGCGATGGCCTCGTGGATGTGCCGGTGGACGCCGCTCCATTCGACTATTGGTGCGGCCAGCGTCACCCCGTGCAGCGTTTCGGTGCGCGCTTCCGCCGCACGCCGGGCCGCGGTGATCAGCGCCTTCGACGGGACGCAGCCATTGTTCAGGCACTCGCCGCCCATCTTGTGCCCTTCGATCAGGGCTACCTTCAGACCGAACAGCGCGCAGCCGCCCGCGGCGGTGAGCCCGGCCGCTCCGCCGCCGATAACGATGACATCATGGGTGAATTTCATATGCGTCCCTTGTAGACGGCCTGTAACCAAAAGTCTCGCCATGCGAATGCCCGCATGCCGACCACATCGTGTTTCGAACCGGAAGGGTGCGTAGTTACATGAATCTGGAAAACAGTCAGGATTATTACGGCCGCGTGCTGGAAGGGTCGTTGGACCTGAAAACCGATGCGTGCTGCACGGCAGAGGCCCCGCCGCCCGCCATTCTGAAGGCGATGATGAACGTGCACGAGGACGTGCGGTCCCGCTATTACGGTTGCGGTCTCGTTGCTCCGCAGGCGATCAAGGGCGCGCATATCCTCGACCTTGGATCGGGCAGCGGGCAGGACGCCTATATCCTCGCGCAGATGGTCGGAGAGCGCGGGACGGTGACCGGCGTCGATGCCACGCCCGAGCAGCTCGCCGTTGCGCGCGAGCATCTGGACTGGCACCGGGAACGCTTCGGTTACGCAGAAGGCAACGTGTCCTTCGTGGAAGGCGATATCGAGAAACTGCGCGCGCTGGACCTGCCGGCCGGACATTACGACGTCATCGTCTCCAACTGCGTCATCAACCTCGTCGCGGACAAGCGCGCGGTATTCGCCGCCGCGCACGACCTTCTGAAGCAAGGCGGCGAGCTGTATTTTTCCGACGTCTATGCCGAACGCCGCGTTCCCGATGCCCTGAAAGACGATCCCGTACTGCACGGCGAATGCCTGTCGGGCGCGCTATACTGGGCCGACTTCCTTGCGCTGGCCAGGGAAGCGGGCTTTGCCGATCCCCGGCTGGTGACCAGCCGGCCGCTGGAAATCGGCGATCCGCAGGTCGCGGAAAAACTGGATGGCATTGCCTTCCATTCCGCGACCTATCGCCTGTTCAAGTTGCCCGATCTCGAAACGCAGTGCGAGGATTACGGCCAGGCCGTGCGGTACAGGGGCACTGTCGAGGGCCAGGAGCGCGTGTTCGAACTCGACGGGCACCACCATATCGAGGCTGGGCGGATGTTCCCCATCTGCGGCAATAGCTGGAAGATGCTGGCCGATACCCGCTTTGCCGGACATTTCGACTTCTTCGGCGATTTCACGACCCATTACGGCGTATTTCCCGATTGCGGCATCGCCGTCCCCTTCGGCGCGGATGAAGGAACGGCTCCGGCCGGTCCCGCGGCCTGCTGCTGATGCGTATACTGGTTACGGGGGCTGCCGGTCTGATCGGCGGAGAGGTCAGCGCGCGCCTGTCGGATGCAGGGCACACGGTCACTGCGCTGGTGCGCTCGAAGCCGGAAGTCGCCGCCAATGACGGGCGGCCCGCCGGTGTTGCCGAGACGGTGAAAGGCGACCTGTCCCTGCCCGGCATGGGACTGGATGAAGAGACGCGCGCCCGGCTGGCAGAGGGTGTGGACGTAATAATCCACTGCGCGGCGCTCACCCGGTTCGACCTGGAAAAGGACGCCTACCACGCGACCAATGTCGAGGGTACGCGGCGCGTCGTCGAGCTGGCCAGGGCCAGCGGCGCAGCACTGCTGCACGTCTCCACCGCCTATGTCTGCGGCGCGCGGAGCGGACCGGTGCTGGAAAGCGATCCCCTGCCGTCCACCGGTTTCACCAATGGCTACGAGGCGAGCAAGGCCGAGGCCGAGGCACTGGTCCGCGGGAGCGGCCTGACCCATGCCATAGCGCGGCCCAGCATCGTCGTGGGCAACAGCAGGACCGGCGCGATCCGCCAGTTCGACACCATCTACGCGGCGTTCAAGCTGATTGCCGAGGGCCGGGTCCGCCACATGCCGGTCGCCGAAGGCGCGACCCTGGACTTCGTGCCGGTCGACCATGTGGCTGCGGGGATTGTGGCGATCGCGCAGGACATGATGTCAGCGGACGGCGGAACCTATCACCTTGTATCGGGAGGCCCGGTTCCCGTGCAGGCGTTTGCCGATGCCATTGGCAGCTTCGATGCGTTCGATGCGCCGACGCTGGTGAAGGCGGAAGATTTCGACCCTGCAACGCTGCCTGCAATGGAGCGGCGGCTGTTCCGGCGGGTGGCCGGGCTTTACGCCAATTATTTCCAGCGCGACCCGCGGTTCGACGATGCGAACACGCGCACGGTTACGGGCATTCAGGCGCCGCCGATGGACCACGCGATGCTGCGAAAACTGATCCAGTACTGCATCGATGTCGGCTTCCTGAAAGCCTGAGGCTCAACGGATATCGGGATAATGCGCGCCCATCCTGTCGCGCATCCCGAAAGCCCAGAGCATCCCGACCTTGAAATAGATCCAGTTCGCCTTCAGCGGACCCCATGCAGCAATGCGCCGGTCCGAAGTGCGCACCACGCGGCGGACCATTTTCGTGCGGCCCAGTGCGGCGAATTTCACGCACAGGTCGGCTTCTTCCATGATGGCATCGCCCGGCGTGCATCCGCCGATTTCCAGGAAATCGCTCCGCCGGAAGAACATCGCGTGATCGCCGAACAGCAGGCGGACGCCGCGGACGAAATGATGCGGCCGGGTGATGAGCGGGGCGTACCAGGTCTTGATGAAATTGTGCGCGCTGGTGATCCAGCGGGTCTTTTGCCCGGTGATCAGCGGCGTGAAGCTGGCGAGAGCGATCTTCGGATCGGCCAGCGTGTCGCGGATCACCTGCACCATGTCGGCGGGCGGGATCGTGTCGGCATGCAGCACGCAGACATGATCTGCCGTGGCTGCTGCAACGCCCGCATTGATTTGCCGCGCCCGGCCCTTCTCGCAGGCAATGAGCGTCCAGCCCGCCTCCCGGACCAGATGCGCCGTCCCGTCCATGGAGCCGCCGTCTACGGCGATGATCTCGGAAGGCGCAGGCTCGAGCCTCGCCAAGGTTCGTATCAACGAGGGCAGGGCGGCTTCTTCATCCAGCACCGGGATGACCAGCGCGACGCTCGCTTCATCCCCTGTCACGGCAGGAATTCCGGCCAGTCGGTAAGGTCCTCAGGCTCGTCCACGTCCGAGAGCTGCGGGAGAAGGACCGGTTCGATGCCGCGTGCTGCGCATCTCTCCAGGGTCGTGGGCAGGACGGCATCGGTGCTCCACGGCATGTCGGCGAACAGCCAGGGTGAGGGGTGCGAGAAACCAATCAGCCAGTATCCGCCATCGCTCGCAGGGCCGATGACCACCGGCGCGCTTTCCAGCGCGCTGGCAGCATCCTGCAGCAGACCGGCTGTAAGCCCTGGACAATCGCTGCCGATGCAAATCCCGGGAGCGGGCACCCGGCATAGCCTGTCCGTCAGGTCGCCATCGCCCTGGTCGGTGACGGACACTTCCTCGCCCAGCCATTCGCGAAAAGCGGGGCCTTCGCTGCCTGTCGTGCGCAGGGTGAAGGGCAATCCGGAGCCGCGCACCTCGCGCACCGTATGCTCCAGCAAGCGGGTATAGATCGCAGCGGCCCCATCCTCGCCATAGCCGGGGATCAGCCGCGTCTTTGCCGCACCCGGTGTCGGCCAGCGCGCGAAGATGGAAACGACGGGCGCGCTCATGCTGCCTCCGGTTCCGCCGATACGGACTTGGCAGGCGCGGTGGTCGAACGATCGCGCAGGACCCACCAGACGACAGCGGCGGAAACGGCGCCCCCTGCGACATTGGACGCAAGTTCCGCTGCATAGATGGCATCGGCACCCCAGCTCGAACGCAGGAACCAGGCGAAGGGCAGCATGACGAGGAAAACGCGCGCGCAGCTTTGCAGCAAAGCAAGCGATGCCTTGTCGACGGCGTTCAGTACGCCATTGCCGACAATCAGGAGGCCATATCCGGCATAACCCCAGGCGGCTATGGTCAGATATCGGGAGAATTGTTCGATAACCGCCGCCTCTTCGGTGAAGATATCGGCGAACCAGTCCCCGAAAGCGAACAGCAACACGGCAATCGCAAGGCCGTAGACGATGCTGAAACCGCCGGCATAGGCTGCCGCCTTTCGGGCCCGGCCATGCCGGTCCGCGCCCCAGTTCTGGCCCACGATACCGCCAATGGCCCCCGACAGCGCAAGCAGCGGCACGACGGCGAAGCTCTGCAACCGGCCCGCTGCGCCGAACCCTGCGACCGCGGCCTGCCCCTCTATCGCGATCAGCGCGGTCAGGATCGACAGGCCGATCGGGTTGATCGCATTGGAAAAGGCGGCAGGCCCGGCGACCTTCAGGATCGCAGCGGCCGATTCGCCGACGCCGCAGCGTTTCAGCAAGGTGAGGTCGAAAGGCAGGGCGGTCTTCCTTAGCAGGACGAAACCGGCGGCTATACCGCAGGCCCAGCCGATGGCCGTCGCATAGGCTGCGCCGACGATACCAAGCCCGCCGAAACCGAATGCCCCGGTAATCAGGATCGGATCCAGCACCCAATTTGCCGCAGCATAGGTGACGGAAATCAGCGAGGTCTTCTTCGCCTCACCCTGGCCGCGAAGGACGCCGTTGATCCCCATGATGGCAAGGAGCAGCGGGAAGCTGACCGCGTAGGGCCGCATATAGGTCCGGATGAAGGGCAGCAGGTCGTCTTCCGCGTTCATCAGGCGGAACAACGGGTCCATCAGCAGGAACAGGGCGAGGCCCAGCGCAATGCCACATCCCACGGCGAAGACCATGCCGAAATTGGCCCGCCGTGCCGCGCGCTCGTCGTTTCCTGCACCCAGCGCCCGTGCGACGACCGAGTTGATGCCGACCATGATGCCGACACCCAGGCTGGAAAGGGCCACGCTGATCGGGAAGATGAACGACATGGCCGCCAGTTGCGGCGCGCCGAGCTGGCCGATGAAGTAGGTGTCGACCAGTCCGATGGACATGATGGCGGCGACCCCGATCACCATCGGGGCGGTCTGGGTGACGAGATGACCCGGAATGCTGCCGCGTGTCAGCTTGGCATTGTCGCTCATAGAGGCTTGCTCATACCCTCCCGCGTTAGCGGCGGGGCGCCGGGTGGGAAAGGGCAAAGACCGCGAGCCAGCTTGTGCGAAACGCACCATCCGTGCGATATGGCGGGCAACGAAGACAAGGAGAGATACCGATGGCCACGCAGCTCAAGCCCAAGGAAGAGTACAGCAAGGAAGAATGGCAGGCCCGCCTGGACCTGGCGGCGTGCTACCGCATCTTCGACCATCTCGGCTGGTCGGAATCGATCTACAACCACATCAGCGTGGCCGTGCCCGGCGAAGAGGGTGCGTTCCTGATCAATCCGTTCGGCCTTCTTTACGAGGAAGTGACCGCTTCGAACCTCGTCAAGATCGACGTCGAGGGCAACAATATCGGCGGTTCGCCCTATCCGGTGAACAAGGCCGGTTTCACGCAGCACGCCTATTTTCACAAGCATCTGGGCGAGCGTGCGAATGCCATCTGCCATGTTCATACGACGGCGACGATGGCGGTATGCAGCCACAAGGACGGGCTGCTGCCGACCAATTTCTATGCCTGCAATTTCCAGGGCCAGATCGGGTACCACGATTTCGAGGGCGTCACCGTCCGCGAGGAAGAGGGCGAGCGACTGGTCGAGAACCTTGGCAAGCACTCCATCCTGATGCTGCGCAATCACGGACCCGTGGTCATGGACCGCACCATTCCCGGCATGTTCGTGAAGATGTGGGCCCTGCAGCGCGCCTGCGAGATCCAGATCGCAACGCTGAGCCAGGGCAATGCCAATATCGTAACGCAGGACGTGGTGGATGTTCACCAGCGCGACCTGTCCGTGATGCAGACGCAAGGCGGTGCAGGCCTGTTCGATTTCGAGGCCTGGAAGCGCAAGATCGACCGCATCGACGATAGCTGGCGCAGCTGAGGCCGGGCAACTCAGGGTAGGGGCAGGGCGCCATGCCGCGCATGACCGTGAACGACCGTCCGGTCGAATATCTGCTCGACGGGCAGACGCCCCTGCTCGTCGCCCTGCGCGAGGCGTCCAATCTTACAGGCACCAAGAATGGCTGCGGCAAGGGGGATTGCGGGGCCTGCATGGTGCTGGTCGACGGATCGGCCCTGCGCAGTTGCCTGATCACGATCGAGGAAGCGGAAGGGCGCTTCATCACCACGATCGAAGGGCTGTCGCGTGACCGGTCGCATCCGGTCCAGCAGGCCTTGGTCGCGAACCAGGCGATCCAGTGCGGTTTCTGCACACCCGGAATTGCGATGGCCGCAGCCGCCCTGCTCGATCGCAATGCCGGGCCGAGCGAGGCCGAGATAGAGGCTGCGATCCCCAATCTCTGCCCCTGCGGGGTACAGCCCCGGCTGGTCCGGGCAATCCAGAGGGCAGCCTCCGTGACCCGGCGGGAAGAGCGCATCAGCGCCGCGCCCGCGCCGGGTATCACGGCAGAGGATGCCGCCGAGGCGGTGCCTGCAATGGCTCCGCCCCGGCCGGACTGACCCCGGGCAACCGGTTACATCTTCACGCGCACACCGAAGCGGGCACTGAAGGGTTCGCCCGGCTGGATGTTGTTGTCGCCGTGTGCGCTGGGATAGTAATCCTCGTTGAACAGGTTCTCGATATTGACCTGCAGCGACACGTTCTCGTTCACGTCGTAGAACGCGGCGGTGTCGACGCGCCAGTAATCGGGCAGCACCACATTGTTGGAGAAGCTGGCGAACTGCTCGTCCTGGTAGATGACGCCGAAACCGATCCCGAACTTCTCGTTCAGGTTGAAGCGGTTCCAGGCACTGAACTGGTGCTCCGGCAATTGCTGCAGTCGGGTACCCGCAGCGGCGCTGGACGTTGTCTCGGTTATTTCGCCGTCGAGATAGGTGTAGCCGAGGCTGGCTTCCCAGAACGGCGTGATTTCGCCGATGATGCTGGCCTCGAACCCTTCGACCCGGCTGGCGCCGGTCAGGACGGTGAGGCCGGTGTTCGCCGGATCGGGAGCGGTGGTGTTGTCGCGGTCGAGGCGAAACACGGAAGCCGTTGCCAGCAGGCCCGGACGCGCGGCCCACTTCACACCGATTTCGTAATTGCGGAACGCCTCCGGTTCGAACGCGGCATCGGTCGGCGACAGCAGCAGGAACTGGTCGCCGGCCTGCGGCAGGAAGCTTTCGGCGTAGGAAGCGTAGATCGACAGGCTCTCCTGCGGCTTGAAGACGAGGCCCACGCGCGGCGAGACTTCCTCGTCCACGCGGCTGCCGTCCACTCCGCTGATCAGGTCCACGGTATCGAGGTCGAAGCGATCGAAGCGCAGGCCTGCGATGATTTCGAAATGATCGCCGATGTCGAGCTGGTTCTGGATATAGGCCGAGAACGTATCGAGATTGCTGTCCCGCGAACGCGACTGGGCGGTGGTGAAGGCGGGGATGCTGATCACATCGGCCAGCGTCACCGTGTCGGTGGTGTCGAAATTGACATTCCAGCGCTGGTTCTGCGTATCCTGGCGGCCGGCCTCGACCCCCAGCAACAGCGTGTTGCTGGCCGGGCCGGTATCGACCTGCCAGACGAGGTTCGCCTGACCGTACAGGTTCTCGCGCTGCGTCGCATCCCGGTAGCCGCCCAGCCGGACGGTCGTACCATCCGTGCCCCGGGGCAGGATGTTTGCGTAGGTCTTGTCGTAATTGGCGTACTGGATGCTGGCATTGGCCGACAGCGTGCCGGAGAACTCGTGCTCCAGACGGGTACGGGCAATATGCGCCTCAATTTCGCTGTCGTTGAAGTCGCGGTCGCCGAACAGCGTTTCGTCATAACCGCGCAAGGGACCACCATTGAAAGCCGGCACGCCGCGATCCGTCAGGCGGTTGTCCTCGTCATAGGTATAATGCGCGGTCAGGGTGGTGTCGGGGCCGAGGGCCGCGGTGATCGTCGGCGAGATACCGACGAAATTGCCTTCGTAGAAATCGCGGTGGCTGTCGAATTCCTCGTAGGTCGCGGACAGGCGCAGGGCCACGGTATCGCTGACCGGCTGGTTGACGTCCACCACGCCGGCAAACGCGCCGAACGTATCGACCGACGCCTCGCCCTGCGTGAAGGCATCGTTGAAGGTTGCGCGCTTGCTCACGCGGTTGACGACACCGCCGCCGCCGCCGCGTCCGAAGATCAGAGCATTGGCGCCCTTCAGCACCTCGATCCGGCTGATATTGTAGAGCGAGCGGTAATATTGCGCATCGTCGCGCAGGCCGTCGATATAGAAGTCGGCGGTCGTTTCCTGTCCGCGGATGAAGATCTCGTCGCGGTGGCCTTCGCCCGTTTCCAGGCTGACGCCCGGCACGTAACGCAGTGCTTCACCCAGCTGGCGCACCGACTGGTCTTCCAGCTGGTCTTCGGTGATGAAAGTGACGGTCTGCGGCACATCCACCAGCGGCGTCGGCGTTTTCGTCCCGGTCGATCCGTCGCTGTCGCCATAGCCGTCCTTTTCCCCGGTAACGACGATTTCGGACGGCAGGTAATCGCGCTCTGGCGCGGCATCCGCACTGGCGAGGGCGGGGAAGGCAGGAAGGAAGACGGCGCCGGTCAGGAGGGCTGCGCGCACTGTGCTTTTCATCGAATCGGGACTTTCTTGCGAGTTATTCTCAATATTGCGGGCCTGCTATTGAGAGTAATTCGCAATTGCAAGCGTAGCCTTGGCCTTGTGAGAAAATTCGCATCGATTAGGGGGATCTGACCGACGCACTCGATTAGCGTTTGCGTAACAGGCCGCCCGCGCGCGCCTTGTCCAGCAAAGGAGTTCCCCGCATGAAAGCAACGATCTGGCACAACCCGAAATGCGGAACGTCCCGCAATACGCTCGGCATCCTGCAGGAGCGGGACGGCGTCGACGTGACCGTGGTGGAATATCTGAAGGAACCGCCCACGCGCGAGAAACTGGCCCAGCTTTACGCCGATGCCGGTATCAGCCCGAGCGACGGCCTGCGCCTGCGCGGCACAGACGCAGAGGAACGCGGTCTGCCCGGTGCGGATGCCGACACGATCCTGGATGCGATGGTGGCGGACCCCATCCTGATCGAGCGTCCGCTGGTCGAAACGGAGAAGGGCGTGCGGCTGTGCCGGCCAAAGGAAAAGGTCGAGGAAATCCTCTGACCGCAAGCATGCCGGCTGACCCCGGTCCGGTCGGATCCGGGCGGGCGGGGCTCAGCGGCGTTCCTGCGTCAGGTCCTCATCCGCCTGCAGGCTGCGCCAGCCCAGAATCAGCACCGACAGGCAGAACCCGATGACGACGGCGAATGCCACGGTTTCGGACAAGCCATACAGCCAGACGCCGAGGGCGGGTGCATAGACGTAGCTGGCGCCGTTGATCGCCGCGACCTTGCCCGACACCTGCCCCTGTTCGGGCCGCGTCACGGCAAGCGAGGCTCCGGCAGTAAAACCGGGGCGGAACAACCCGAAGCCTAGCGAGGCGATCGCGAAACCGAGGGCAATTGCGTGCAGATCGCCGCCCACGGCGAACAGCGCCACGCCGGCAATGGAAAGCGCCATGCCCCACAGCGTTGCCGAGCGCGGTCCCATGTGCAGCGTCGGGATCAGGCCCCACTGCGCCAGAAGGGTGGCGACCGCGCCGACCATCAGCACGATGCCGACCGGGCCGGCCCCGGCCATCGGATCGTCCCTGAGGCCCAGCCTGTCGAGGACGAGAAAGCCCGAGATACCGAGGATCATCGCCTGCGCATGACCGCCCAGCAGGCCGGAGACGTACCAGCCCCATGTGCGGCGATCCTTCCACAGCAGGTCCGGAATGTCGCCGGGAAGATCGCCGCTGTCGTCGTCCTCGTCTTCGATGGCGTCCCCGGCCGCCGCATCGGAACGCCGTGCCTCGCGCGCGCTGCCGCTATTGCCGTAGGGCGCGTCGAAAGCCCGTCCGCGCGCCTCGAATTGCGGCTCGTCATTGGGCAGGCGCAGACGCAGAGCGATCAACGTGGCAAGGCCGACGGCGGCAAAGGCGATGAAGGGGCCTGTCAGGCCGACCAGCGGGAAGATAAGGAGCGGCGCCAAGGCCGGTCCGACAACGGTCCCCAGGCCGAAACTGGACGAAATGAGCGATAGCGCCTGTGTCCTTTCCGCGCGCGGCGTGCGGCTGGCGACATAGGCCTGCACGGCGGGCGGCGCAGCCGATCCCAGCAGGCCGTAGAGCGAGCGGCACAGGGCAAACAGCACCAGCGTCCACAGCGCCGGGATCAATCCGGCGAGGCCGGCCCACAATACGATCCCGCACAGTGCCATCGACGACGCGAAACCGACGAGCCCCAGCGCCATCATCGCCTTGCGTCCGCGCCGGTCGCTGCGCTTCGCCCATATGGGCGCGCAGGTCACCCACAGGATCGCCGACCAGCTATAGGCGAGGCTGATCCACACATCAGACACGCCCAGCGCGGTGCCGATGCTGGGCATGACCGACTGCATGGCCGTATTGCCTGCCGCCGTCACCAGCATGACGGTGAAGAGCAGAACCAGCCGTCCGCGCGATATCGTGCGCGGGCGAGCCTGCGGGGCTGCTGCAGACATGCGGGGAGGTGGTTCGGCATCGGCCATGGCGTTGCACGGAGCGCTACGCCGCACATGTGGCTCTGGCAATGGGACTATGGGTGCGAGCAGGCTTGCATTGATGCGCGACCCTTGTCAGTTCGCAAGCGAACCGCGACCAAGGGCCAGTGTGGCCATCCGGAGGATCAGATTGACCGATAACGATATTCTCGCCTCGACCCGCCTGCGCGACCGCCTGTCGCGCAAGGCTTCGCGGCTGGCGGGGCAGTGGGGTGTATTCTTCCGCGGCTTTGTCGAGCATCCGCGCATGGTCGGATCGGTCATCCCCTCGTCCCGCTTCACCATCGAACGCATGCTGGCGCCTGTCGACTGGGCGCAGTGCAAGGTGTTCGTGGAATATGGCCCGGGCGTCGGCACGTTCTGCCTGCCCGTGCTCGAACGCCTGCCGGCCGATGGAGCGCTGATCGCGATCGACACCAACCCGCTATTCGTGGATTACCTGAACGACACGATCCGCGACAGCCGTTTCACCGCCGTGCTGGGCTCGGCTGCAGACGTGGAGGAAATCGTCCATGCGGGCGGGCATTCCCATGCCGACTACGTCCTGTCCGGATTGCCCTTCTCCACGCTGCCGGACGGTGTCGGTCCAGCCATCATGGCGGCCACCCACCGCATCCTGCGCCCGGGCGGTGCCTTCATGGCCTACCAGTTCACGGCTGCGGTGCGCGACCTGATGGCGACCCGGTTCGACCGGATCGATTCCGGTTTCGAGTTCTGGAATATCCTGCCCTGCAAGATGTTCTGGGGCTGGAAGGACTGAGGCAGGCTCAGCCGTCCTTCGTCACGCGCGGCACGCTTGCCCGGGTGGTGTGGCCTGTGAACTGGCGATGGACCGCGGCAAGGACTGCCAACGATATGCAGGAAGCCAGCGCGCTGACCGCCGAACTGACAAGCGCGTCTCCGATCAGCGCGATGCCTTCGCCGAACAGGGCCAGGCCGAGCCCGAGCACAAGCGTCACCATCAGGCTGAGGACGATGTAGGCGGTGAACAGCAGGGCGTAGAACAGGAACAGGCGAAACGAATTGCCTTTCGTGAGCGACCAGGACCGGCGCAGGGCAGCGACGGGATTGCGCAGGCCCTCCGCCCCGATCAGCGGGGCGACCAGCGATACCTTCACGAATACATAGATCATGACCGGCAGCGAAAGGAGCACGGGAATGGCCGCGAGAGCCTGCGACCCGGTGGCTGCGAACAGCGCGATCAGCAGGCCGAGCGCGAGGCTCAGCCCCAGGGCAACGGCGACATAGGCCGCGACATAGGGAAGGAGGCCGGCAAGCCCTTCCTTCAGAGCATCGCCCAGCGTGGGCCGTCCGCTTTTCCCGAGCAATGCCAGCAGGCTGAGCGAACCGACCATCTGCACCAGCGACCACAGCACGACGACCCACCAGTATTGCGACATCGTCGCCTGCATTGCAGCCATCGCTGCATCGGGATCGGCCGTCTCCGACTGCCCGGCCATGATGGAGCCCAGCTCGGGGACCAGCAGCACGACGGCGAGATAGGGCAGGAAGAAGAAGACGCCGGCGACCACGAACACCGTCTGGCGATTGGCGGAAAGTAGCGCCACCGCCTCTTCCCAGGCGCGGGTCATGTCGAACGAATTGCTGCGTACCATCGGTAACTCCCTGTCAGCCCTCTTGATAAGCGGGGCGGCAAACCCCAGCAATGCCGGTGATGACCGGAACCGACGATACTATCGACTGGCAACAGGGCCGTGCAGCCGTGCCCTATCGCGCCGCGCTGGCCGAGATGGAAGAGCGCAATGCCGCCATTTCCGCCGGAGAGGCGCGCGAGATGATCTGGCTGCTTGAACATCCGCCCGTCTATACTGCCGGGACCAGCGCCGATCCGGCAGAAATGCTGAACCCGCAATTCGACGTCGTGGAGACGGGCCGGGGCGGGCGCTACACCTATCACGGTCCGGGCCAGCGGATCGGCTACGTGATGCTCGACCTGAAAAAGCGGGGCCGCGATGTCCGGCGTTTCGTCCATGCGCTGGAAGGCTGGGTGATCGCCACGCTGGCGGAGCTGGGCGTCGAAAGCTGGGCGGTCGATGGCCGCGTCGGGATATGGACGCGCGATGTGGACGGGGCAGAGGCCAAGATCGGTGCCATCGGCGTGCGCGTGCGGCGCTGGGTGACCATGCACGGATTCTCCGTGAACCTGTCGCCCGACCTGTCCCATTTCGGCGGTATCGTGCCATGCGGTATCGATACGCTGGGCGTCACCAGTCTCGAAAAGCTCGGTATTGCCAGGTCGGCCGAGCAGTGGGATGCGCAGCTCATGAAAACCGCGCCCGGCTTCTTGGCGGCCCTTTCCGGAGAAACGGCATGACCCGCAAATACGTCACATTCCTCGCCCCCGCGCTCCTGATGGTGACAGGTCTCGCAGCCTGCGGCGACGATAGCGCGCCTGCTGCAGGCGGCGCCGGCGGCTCCGGTGCAGCCGGGGATGTGCAGCGCGGTGTAATCAGCGACTCCATGCTGCCACTGGAATCGGTCACTTCCACCTCGCCGCCACGAGGTGGAGGGGCTTCCGCGAGCAATGACGAAGAAGCCGGCGACGAAACGACCGAAGAATCTGCGGGCGACTGATCGGGCGTCACTCGCCCAATATGGTGCGGGCGCGTGCCAGTTCGCTGCGGTCGGCGGCAAAACGGTCGACCGATACGACCTGCGCTTCGGGCTGGCGCTCGAACGCATCAAGGATCAGCCGAGCGCGGGCGCGTTCCTCTTCGGTGGGCGAGAAGATGTCGGCAATCGGCCTGATCTGGGCGGGATGACGCGCCATCATGGCATCGAAACCGGCCGACCGCGCCTCGCTTGCCAGTGCACGGAAAACGTCGGCGTCCTTCGTTACGTGGCTGCCGGTTTCCAGCGCGAACAGCCCGGCAGCGCGGGCTGCCAGGACGACTTGAGCGCGAACGTGATTGACGGTGGCAGGCCAGCGACGTGCGCCTTTTCCGAAGGGGCGCAGGCCTGCTGAATGCATCAGCGCATCGGCGTCCCATGCCAGTCCGGCAAGGCGCGGATGCGGTTCGCGAATAACGTCCGGCGCGGACAATGCCCCTGCGGCGGTATCGCCCAGTTGCGGGACGATGCGGACCGAATTGTGCTCTGCCGGGCTTGTCTGCTCCAGCTCGTAGATCTCGCTTGCGAGTTGGGCGACCTGTTCGGGTCCGGTTGCCCGCGGCAGCACGATGCCATTGGGCGCGGCGGGCATCACGGCGACGAGGTCCTCGCGCCAATGGGCGCTGCCCATCGGGTTGATCCTGACCCAGCGCTGCGACCCCGGCATTCCCGGGGCGGGGGAGGGGCGGCCCGTGAGATAATCGGCCGCCATTTGCCGCGCCTGCGATTTCGCATCTTCAGCCACGCCGGAAAGATCGAGCAGGACAACATCGGCGTCGAGCGCCGCGACCTTTTCCAGCTTCGCCGGTTCGTCAGCCGGGACCACCAGCCAGGATCGCAGTGCTTTTCCCATTATCTCCCCCGGGATTGCCTTGGCAGGCCGGCCGTTCAGTCCATTGCCGGATAGTCGATATATCCTTCCGGACCCGGCAGATACCAGCTTTTCGGGACATTGACGTTTTCGGCCCATTCCGCGCCTTCGCGAATGCGGTTCGCAAGGTCGGGGTTCGAGATATAGGGCCGGCCGAAGCTGACCGCGTCGCAGCGGTTCGCGGCTAGGTCGGCGCTGGCTTCTTCCGCGGTATAATCGCTGTTGAGCACAAGCGGCCCCGTAAAGGTGCTGCGGATCATCGGGCTTTGCTTGGGCACGTCGGTCGAACCGAAGGTCCCTTCGGGCCCCGGCTCCCGCAGTTCGAGGAAAGCGAGCCCGTGCTTCTGCGCTACCGCCGAGGCGACGCCGAAGGTTTCCGCCGGATTGAGATCGTCGCAGCCCTGCGTCTCGCCATTGGGCGACAGGCGCAGGCCCACCCGGTCCGCGCCCCAGACATCGACCAGGGCGGCCAACACCTCGTCAAGGAAGCGCGCACGGTTTTCTGCCGAACCGCCATATTCGTCTTCGCGCAGATTGGTGCTGGAGCGCAGGAACTGGTCGACCAAATACCCATTCGCGCCGTGAAGCTGGATGCCGTCGAAACCCGCTTTCTTCGCATTTTCGGCAGCGTGACGGTAATCTTCCACCACGCGCGCAATCTCGGCCACCGACAGCGCACGCGCCTGCTGGTGATCCTGCCGGCCCGTAGGCGTGTGGGCATGGCCGGGCGCGGTGGTCGCGCTGGCAGAGACCGGCGCATCGCCGTCCAGGAAGTCGGGATGGACGATCCGTCCCATGTGCCACAATTGCAGGACGATCAGGCCGCCTTCCTCGTGCACTGCCTGCGTGACCTGCTTCCACCCTTCGACCTGTTCGTCGGACCAGATGCCGGGCGCGGCGGGCCAGCCCAGGCCTTCCCGGGAGATACCGGTCGCCTCGCTGATGATCAGCCCGGCACCGCTGCGCTGGCGGTAATACGTCGCCATCATCTCGTTCGGAACCGATCCCGGCACGGTTGCACGGCCACGGGTCAGCGGCGCCATGAAGATGCGGTTGCGTGCCTCCAGAGCGCCCATCGTGATCGGCTCGAGAAGATTGTCGTGTGCCATGCCAGTACCTGTCCTGCGTTGAATTAATGCTATGCGTTTGTGGTCCCGGAGCTAGGGAGCGGGCATGAAGGCCGCAACTGAAGAAACCGTTTCAGGCAGACGATGGTGGCTATTGGCCGCGTTGCTTGCGGGAAACGTGGCGCTGGCTCTGGGGCCGTGGAGCGTGCGGCTGGCCGATAGCGGGCCGGTGTCGGCGGCTTTCTGGCGCATGGTCCTGGCATTGCCCTTTCTCGCCCTGATTGCGGCAAGGTCGGGGCAACGGCTGGGCGGAATGCCGCGGCGCGCGCTGGGCCTTGTTGCCCTGGGCGCGGTCGCCTTCGCTTTCGACCTCGGCAGCTGGCATATCGGGATAGAGCGCACGCGGCTGGGCAATGCGACGCTGTTCGGCAATGCGGGCAGTATCGTGCTGCTCTTCTGGGGCTTCATCATGGGGCGGATGCTGCCGCGCGGTGTTGACTGGCTTGCCATCGCGCTTGCGCTAGGCGGCGCGGCGATCCTGATGGGGCGCAGCCTGGAAATCAGCGTCGGGACCCTGATCGGCGACATTTTCTGCCTCGCCGCAGGTCTGGCCTATGCCGTCTACCTGCTCACCTTGCAGGAAGTGCGCGGCCAGTTCGGAGGGTGGTCGCTGCTGACCTGGGTCGCGCTGATCGCATCGCCGGTTCTGCTGGCAATGGCGCTGCTGCTGGGCGAGCCCGTCTGGCCTACGGACTGGACGCCGCTGATCGTGCTCTCGCTGCTAAGTCAGGTTGTGGGGCAGGGCCTGCTGGTCTTCAGCCTGCGCCATTTCCCGCCACTGGTGATCGGGCTGGCCCTGCTGACGCAGCCCGCCGTAGCGGCGATCTACGGCGCGGCGGTCTTCGGCGAGATCCTGGGCATTCCGGACATCGTCGGCATGGCCATGCTCGGCAGCGCGCTGGTTTTCGCCCGCAAGTCGCAGGAAGATCGTGTGCCGCGTCCCTAGGCCGTACTGGACTGCCAGAACGTCCGGTCGAACGCCGCCTTGTGCTGCTCGAACCGCTCGAGGTCGGGGCCGACCAAATGGAGGCGGGCCTGTTCGGCCAGGCGGTGTCCTTCCATTCGCAATTGTTCCTGCCGGTCCGTATGGCCGAGCGGGGTTGATGCCTGTGAAATGACGTCCAGCATGACTTCCGCCGCGATCGGCGAGGTTGCGACCCCGCTTCGAATGGAGCCGAATCCGCGCTTCAGGTAATGGGCGAAATCGTCCGGCGCGGGAATGACCGGGCAATTGTCCTCGTCGTCCCCGCAGATATTCTTGCGCAAATCGCGGCGTCCGATGTCGGACGTGGCAGCGCCCAGCCAGTGGAGTGCAGTGATCGCGGTGAAAGGATCGTTGATCCCCGGGGACAGCGCACGCAGGCCGATTTCCACCAGCTCGTCGATCAGGAATTGCGGGTCCTGTTCCGGCGTGCGCGTCGGGCCGAGGGTGAAGCATTCCCTTACCTTGTCCCCGATAGAGCCGGGATCGCACCCGTCGACTTCCATCAATGGCAGGTCGCGGTGGACGAAATCGCCGGTGCGAACCTTCAGGCTGAACGTGCCTTCGCAGTCCTTGGCAATGGACAACAGGTCGTCGAAATCGATCAACTGGACATAACCCGTTTCCCACGCGGTCAGCGGTTCCCCGCCCCTCGGCTCCACGGCTTCTGAAAACTCGTCCTCGACCGGGTAGGTGGACCGTATGGCGTCCAGCAGGCGGCGGCCTATGCCTTCCAGCACCTTGTTGACGCGGATGCTGGACGGGATGTGGTTGAGGAAGAAAACCAGCACCGCAACGCATACGGCCATGAGCACATAGGCGATCAGCAGCGACAGCTGGGGAACGAAGCCGGGCAAGGCGCTGGCTGCGGCATCGGCGGCGGGGGTCTCGTCCTCACCCCTGACATTTCGCAGCACCACAAGGGCATAGACGAACGCCCCGATGAAGGTCGCCAGGCTCAACTGGTTGCCGCGGTCTTCCATGAAGTTGGTGAGCAGCCTCGGCCCGTAATTGCCGCTGGCATAGGCGACCGCCGCGATGGTTATGGAAAACACGGTCGAGGCCACGCCGATCATGCTGCTGGCCATGACGGTCAACATGTTCGACGCACCGTCGGGCCGCGCCGGAAGAAGCCATTTGACGTCGTTCAGGAACGAGGTGAAGCCGGACCGGTCGAGATAGACTGCGCCAAGCGCAAGCAGCGCCGCTGCGAGCGAAAACGTCGCGGGATAGAACCAGTAATTGGCGTTCAGCCGGGCGAGGAAGAAACGGATATCGTTCGGCATCAGGCGTGCCCGCCCGCAGTATTCCCATCGCCGAAACCGTTGTCGAAGGCAGCGTTTATCGATCTCTTGTCCATGCCGTATTGCGTGACGCTATCCGCGTGATCGCGCAAGTGCCTGGCAAGGTCGCGGATGAAGTCGATGAGCTGGGCCGGGCCGCCCTCCCGTTCGATCCGCGCGGCAATGCGGGCATAATTGTCGATCATGCGGATCGATACCGATGGATACTGGCATGCAGCCTGGCGGAACGCGCTCATCGGATCCTCGAACAGTCCGCGAAAATCCTGGCCCAGCAGGACGAGTTCGGGGCAGCCTTTCAGCGCCGGATCGCGGTCGTCGTCTATCCAGCTATCGACCTGGCTTTCCATGACGGCGGCCAGCTTGTCGGCGCAGGCAATGGCGGTGTAGAAATCGTTGATCGCCGGAGACAGGGCCCGCGCCGCGATTTCCGCCAGCAGGCGGATGCGGAAGACCGGGCCTTGCGCGTCCGAGCGGTACGGGCCGATGGCGATGGCCGACTTGACCTGGTTTTCATCCAAATCCGAAGGGGAGCACAGGATCGGCTCTCCCTTCAGGACGTGCTGACCCGGCGCGACGTGCAGGGTTACCGCGCTTCCATCGCAGGCGATGTTCCGCAGTTTTGCAAGGTCGATGTCCTCGACATATCCCTCCCGCGGGGCACGCAATACGACGTGCTCGCTCCGTGTGCTGCGCTCCACGGGTTCGAGATCTATCGACCGCTTGCAGGCATCGACGCACAGCCGGTCGATAGAGGTATCGACGAACATGGTCCGGCCCAGATCGTGGAGTGACACGGACAGCATGGCGACGTTTATCGCCTGGAGAAGCGCGACGACCCCGACCAGCAGCAGCGGCGTATCGGCCAGATCGGCCTCGGCATCTGTCGCCAGCATGGCCACCAGGCTGACGATCATGGAGAAGGACAGTCCGGCCAGGCTTACCCGTACCAGCGGCCGCTCGATCCAGCGGTCGATCAGGCGCGCGCCGAGATTGCCTGCCGCCATGCTGAGCACGATCAGGGTGATGGAGAAATACAGCGTGATGAAGGCGGCATTCACACCGGCTGCGACGCCGGTGAAATCCTTGGCCGTATCGGCGGTGGCCACAGTCGCGAGATCGCGGGCCAGCAGCCACGCTGTCGCCGCCTCTCGGTCCAGCCACAGGATAGCAAGCGCGAAGGGCAGCGCGGCAAGCACCGCGCACACTGCCAGCAGCCAGTAACTGGTAAACAGCCTGTGCAGGATCCAACCGGGCAGTCCGGAAATACGTTTCAAGTCCACCGGCAAATGCCCCCTGACCGAACCAAGATTTGTTGCGTGGGTAATTTTGTAAGGAACCCAACGACCCACACCGAATTAAGTTGCAGCGCGCAGCAGGCGCGTATCTCGCCGGGGCAGACCGATGTGCATGCCACGTGCATACAAGAAAGGGGGCTGACATGGCTCTTTCGGAAAACGGTGCTGCCATGGTGGGCAATATCGAGAATCTGGTTACACTTACCTCGGGCCAATACACGACCGGTTCGCTGATCCTGATGGTCAGCTACGGCGCGCATTTCGCCTTCATTCTCTATTTCCTCATGACAAGCATGCAGCTTGCCCCGCGTTACCGGATCGTGCCGGTTCTGTCGGCGATCGTCATGGCCAGCGCAGGCCTCAGCCTGCTGCGCGAATTTTCGACCTGGCAAGCGGCGTACGAGTTCGCGGGCAGCGTCTACACCCCGCTGGCCGATGGCGAGACCTTCACCAATGCCTATCGCTACGGCAACTGGACGATCACGGTGCCGATCCTGCTGACGCAGCTTCCCATCGCCTTCGCCCTGTCGCGGCCCGACCTTCACAAGCGGGCCCTGCGCATGAGCATCCCGGCGCTGCTGATGATCTGGACCGGCCTGTATGGGCAGTTCGGTGAAACCGGCGATTTCTCGCGGCTCAACATTTGGGGCGTCATCTCTACCCTTTTCTTCGTATGGCTTATCATCGAGGTGCGCGGCGTGATCTCGGCAGCGATTGCCAACAGCCCGCCGTCGCTGGTGGCTTGGCCCAAGAACATCTGGTGGTACTTCCTTGCCACCTGGGGCCTCTACCCCATCGCCTACGCCCTGCCGCAGCTCGGCTTCAATGGCGATGTCGTGGTGGTCCGCCAGCTCCTGTTCTCGATTGCGGACATCTCGACCAAGCTGATCTACGGCGTGATCCTGTCCCGCTACGTCCTGCGTCGCAGCGCGCTGGAAGGCTACGTCCCTGCAGCCGAGGCTCTGGAAACCAGTCCGCTCGGCAGCAAGATCGCTTCCGCCCGGGGCGATTGACTTGCAGCGTGCCCGGCACGCCGGTGAAACGGGGCCCTGGCATGATGCCGGGGCCCTTTTCGCGTGCGGGGCAGTATTGTTGGCATGTGGTGCCCAGATTGCAGGCGGAGCGGCGCCGGTCGTCATCGGCCTCTGCCTCTTCGCAGCGGGGCTGGCGCATGGGGCCGGGGACGAACAGCAGGACGCGATCCTCCCCTTTGGCCTACTGCACGCTGGCGCCTATGTCGCCGTCGGCCTCGCCTTTGCCGGTTTGTTCCTTGCCGCACCGGCAGCGGGCCTGGTGCTGTTCCTCGCCCTGTCCGCTTGGCATTTCGCGCGGACCGAGTGCGGCTTTGCGCGCTCGTCACGGCTGGCAATCGCGGGTCTGGCGACGGGCGGCAGCGTCCTTTTCCGGCCGACCGAAACGGCCGCCGTTTTCTCCGGCATTACGGACGTGGCCATACCTGCACCCATGCTGGGCATCCTCGCGCTGGTCGGGGCAGGCGGCGCGGCGCTGGCGGGTCTTGCAGCCTTGCGAGGGGACGCGGGGCGGCTTCCTGCGCTTCTCGCGCTGGCGGCAACCGCCTTCTTCCATCCCGTGCTTGCCGTCGGGGTCATATTCCTGACCGGTCACGCCCTGCCGGTGCAAAAGCGACAACTGGCCCGTTACGGAACCGATGCAGTCTGGCGGGCAAGCGCGGTCCCGACGCTGGTCGCACTGGCGGGAGCCGCATTGCTTGTGGCGGCAACCACGACCGGACTGCTCGCTACCGCGGTCGCTGCAGCGCTCGGCATAGGGCTGGCCACGCCGCACATGCTGACCGAGCGGCTCGAGCAATGAGGCATTCCACCGCCCGGTAGCAGGCCTGGGTCAGTCTGCGGTGAAGGCTACCTTGCCCAGATCGCCGTGACCGATCGTGCCGCTGGCCATTTCCAGCATCCGGTCGAGGCTGCGCTTCGCCTTCAGGCGCAAGCCTTCCTCGATCTCGATCCGCGGTTCGAGGTCGCGCAGGCAGGTGTAGAGCTTCTCCATCGTGTTCAGCGCCATGTACGGGCAGATATTGCAGCTGCAATTCCCGTCTGCTCCCGGTGCACCGATGAAGGTCTTGCTCGGCAGCGCCTTTTCCATCTGGTGGATGATGTGCGGCTCCGTCGCGACGATCAGCGTATCGCCTTCGAAAGTCTCCGCGAATTGCAGGATGCCGCTGGTCGAGCCCACGTAATCGGCATGATCGACGATGGTGGGCGGGCATTCGGGGTGGGCCGCGATCGGCGCCCCGGGGTGCTGTTCCTTGAGCTTCAGGAGCTCCGTCTCACTGAAGGCTTCGTGCACGATGCACACGCCCGGCCACAGCAGCATCTCCCGGTCGAACTTGCGCGAGAGGTAACCGCCCAGATGGCGGTCGGGGCCGAAGATGATCTTCTGGTCCTTCGGGATCTGCTCCAGGATCGTTTCCGCGCTGGAACTGGTCACAATCACGTCCGACAGCGCCTTCACCTCGGTCGAGCAATTGATGTAGGTCAGCGCGATGTGATCCGGATGTTTCTCGCGGAAAGCCTTGAATTTCTCCGGCGGGCAGCTGTCTTCCAGGCTGCATCCCGCATCCATGTCGGGCAGGACGACAATCTTTTCCGGGCTTAGGATCTTGGCCGTGTCGGCCATGAACTTCACCCCGCAAAACGCGATCACATCGGCGTCCGTTTCCGCCGCCATCTGCGACAGCTGGAGGGAGTCGCCGACGAAATCCGCGAGGTCCTGGATATCGGGCGTCTGGTAGTAATGCGCCAGGATCACCGCGTTCTTCTCTTTACGCAGGCGGTTGATTTCGGCGAGCAGGTCCTCGCCCGTGGGCAGCGTGGTTTGTGCAGTCATGTCGTGTCCCGTCTGGTGGCGCGATATGCGCGCTTCATACACGTAACGGGCGTCAATGGCAGGGCGTTCCGCCTACAGCGCAAAACCCGGCGGCAGGAACGCTTCCATCGGACGCTCGGCGCCCCGGGTTCCGGCGAGAAAACGCTCCGTCAGGGTGATGCCGACCGGCGAATAGGCGAGCAGCATCGACGCGGCAAACATCGCGATATAGATGCTCAGACCCCAGAAATAGGCGGGGTGCACGCGGCCTCGGGCGCGCAAGTCCGCAATCATTCCGATAACTGGAAACGCGAACGTGACGACCTGCGTCACCAGCCATGCATTGGGGATCATCAGCGGCATGGGCAGCAACCGGCCAAGACCGGGCCCCATCAGGACCGCCATCGCGCATAGCATCAGCCGGCGATGCCAACCGGTATAGCGCCGACGCCTGAGGGCCCACCATGCCAGCCCTGCAAAACACCACAGCACTGCCAGATTGCTGAACAAAAACTCGCTCTTGTGGAAGAAGAACGGCCCGCCGGTTCGCCGGGCGACGACCAGCATCACCCACGTCCCGGTCACGGCCATGGCCGGTATCCAGAACCAGGCCAGCTTGCCCAGCCGGACATGGAGCGCTCTCGCGCCGGAATGGATGGTGGCATGCTGGGCCAGGAACAGGGCGATCCAGCCCATGAAGACCGCGCCATGCACGTGGTAGGCTGCGGGCACGGCAAAGCTCGAACGGCCTGCTGCAAGATTGACGATGAAACCCGCCACGATGATCGCCGACATGACGATCGCCATGATCAGGAAGAACCGTGTGTCGTGCAATTCGCCGCGGCCGGTTACGCGCGCAGCTTCGGATATCGTTGCCATGTTTCCCCCCAGAGCGAACGACCCACTGACCTGGCTACGCCGCAGGAGACCCGGCGGTCAAGCCTGTGCGTTCACGCCTTGCAAGGCCGCTATCAGGTCGCCCAGCCATGGCTCGTAAGGCTTCCATGCGCCTTGGCCGGAGCGGTTGATGGGGCGCCGCACCTGTTCCGACGACGCCGTGCGAACCGCGCGGTCGGTCTTGTGAAACTCGACGCACGCCTGTTCGAACGGCAGGCCGCAATGATCGAGGATGCGCCGTACCTGTCCCTCGAGGTCGTCCAGCACGTCCTCGTGGTTCACGCGCAGGACCTTGCCCGGCAGCACGCGGTCCCAGTGGTCCATCAGCTCGACATAATCGGCGTAGTACCGGCCGACTTCCGTAAGTCCGTAAGTGAACTCCTGCCCTTCCGCGAACAGCTGTTTGAAGCCGGAGAAACAGCAATCCATCGGATCGCGCCGCGCATCGATAATCGTCGCATTGGGCAGGATCAGGTGGATCAGGCCGATATGCCGGAAATTGTTCGGCATCTTGTCGATGAAAAAGGGCGCGCCTGCGCGGTGGACGCGGGTGTTCTCGATGAAGTCCTCGCCAAATTGGGCAAGACGTTCGCCCGGCAGGTCGTGCAGGATTTCGGGATAGCGCGACCGGCCTGCCTTGCGACCGCGCAGGCGGTGGGCGAGCGAGAGAATATTGGGCAGCTCCAGCGTGCCATCGACCTGGCTGTGGCTGGCAAGGATCTGCTCCAGCAGGGTGGAGCCTGCGCGCGGCAGGCCGAGAATGAAGATCGGGTCGGGGGCGGAGTGCCCCGAACCCTCGTGCTTCGCGAACAGCTCCGGAGTGCAGGTCTCGCGCTGTTTCGCCAGTTCCTCGCTCATCTGGTCGGCGCTGTAGCGGGTCTGTGCGCGTTTGAGCGCATTGCCCTGTTCGTAGAAGCCGAAGCTTTCCTCATACGCCTCCCGATCCTCCAGCGCCTTGCCCAGGGCGAAAGACAGGTGGACCCGGTCCATGAAGGCGAGGTCGGCCCGCGCGGCCTGCTCCCGCATCGCCGCCATCTCGTCATCGGTGAAGCGATAGGTCTTGAGATTGGCCAGCGCGTACCACGCGTCGCCGTGATCGGGTTTCGCTGCGAAAGCCGCGCGGTAGCTGTCGACCGCCTCATCGGTCCTGCCCGTGGTCTTGAGTGCATGGCCGCGGCTGGTCAGCGTTGCGGGGTCGCTGGGTAGCTTTTCCAGCACGCGGTCGAACAGGGAAAAAGCCCGCTCGTAATCGCCGGTCTGCATGCTCTCCACGGCCAGATGCGACTGGAACAGGGGGCTGTCCGGATCGCGTGCATACAGCGCCTCCGCCTCCTCGCGGGCGCGGGCAAATTTCTGGCGGCGTCGCAGCACGTCCATGTAATCGAGCCGCAGCTGCACATTGTCGGGCTCGAACGAAACGGCGCTTTCCAGAAGGAATTCCGCATCGTCGAGAATGCCCAGCTTGATGCCGATCTGGGCGAGAAGGCGCATTCCCTCGACATTGCGCGGATGCTGCAGCAGGAAGGCGCGGCAGATCTGCTCTGCCCGCAGCACGCGGCCCTCGTGCAGGTGGTTGGTAACCGCGACCAGTTCGCGGGGGATGGCGCGCAGGCGCTGGCTCTGCTGCATCGCGGCGTTCGCTTCAGCAGTGCGTCCCGCCGAGGCCAGCAGATCGGCCTGAGCACGCCAGCTTGCCTCCAGCGCGGGATTGAATTTCACCGCCCGCGCATAGGCCGCGACGGCTGCATCCCCGTCGCCCCTGTCGCGCAGCAGGTGGCCGGTTTCCTGCCACGCACGGCCGAATTCCGGTGAGACGGCATGAAGGTGCGAGAGCACGGCGTCCGCTTTGTCGTATTCCCTGCAATAACGATGCGCGACCGCCGCCATGTAGAGCGCTTCCTGGTCGTCCGGCGCGCTTTCCAGGGCTTTCAAGGCGAGATCGCGTCCCCTGGCGAAATCCCCGCCCTGCAACGCCGACTGCGCCGAAGCCTTCAATTCATCGCTCTTTTCCATGCAGGCTCCCGTGCCAGAATTGCCGCCAAACGCAAAACGGCGGGCGAGGCCCGAAGCCTGCCCGCCGCCTGTGTGCTGCCGCGCGGGAAGCGCGGTCGGCACTGCCTAGTAGTCGAAGCCGACGCGGATACCGAAGGTCGCCGGACGGTTCGTCGTGATACGCTCGCGATCGTTGACGTAGTTGCCGGCAATCTCTGCCCGCTCGTCCGTCACGTTTTCGCCGAACAGTTCGATCGACCATTCATCCTTCTGGACGCCCAGCGAGAACCCGAAGGTCGTGTAGCTGTCGAGCTCGATCGTGTTGATCGTGATGATGTCCGTGTTCTTGCTGGACGAGTGGGTGGCTTGCCCCTGCACGAAGTAGTCGAGATCGCCCGACATCCATTCGTAACGCGCGCGGGCATTGCCCTGGAAGCTGGGCGCGTAGGCCAGTTCGCTTCCCACGATGACGTCGTTGGTCGGCGTCAGAACCTCGGTAATCTCGGTATCGAGTAAGCTGAACGCGCCGGTCAGCGTCAGGCCCGGCACCGAATAGGGTGCCACGGTGAATTCACCCTCGACGCCCTTGATCTCCGCGTCCGCAGCATTGTCGCTGAAGAACAAATTGGTGATGCTGGGATCGAAAATCGTCGTCTGCAGGCGGCTGATGTCGACATAGAACGCCGATGCGTTGAAGCGAAGCTGGCCGTCCAGGAGGTCGAGCTTCGCACCCAGTTCGTAGTTCTTGACCTCGTCGGTCTCCAGTTCGAACGGGACGGTGAAGCCCGCGCCGTTGGTCGCGCCGCCGGGACGGTTCAGCAACCCGGGACGGAAGCCTTCCGAATAGGTCGCATAGAACAGCGTATCCGGCGTGGGCGTCAGCGTGACCGTGCCCTTGTAGATCGCGCCTTCGGCCTTTGCGACGTCCGGGGCCTGCAGGGCGTTGAAGACCTGCTGTGCCTGGCCGGCGGAGAGGCCCGCTGCCTGGATATCGGCCAGCGTGTCGCCCTGGTTGAACGTCTGTCGCAGCGCCGGGTTACAGCTACCGATGAAGGTATACTGGCCGTCGCCGTCATACAGGTCGTTGAGGTCGGTCCCGAAGGCGTCCTGGTCGACCGCGCTGAAGCTGCGCGACCAGCATGATGAAGGCCACGAGATACACGTACCACCCGGCGAATTCGCGGATCAGCGTCGCATTTGCCTCTGCCAGCGTCTCGCCGGCCTGCACGGGAAACAGGATCGTCCAGAGGATCAGGGCGCTGACGATGACTTTCGAGGAGACGCTGACCAGCTTGTTGAAGCCGTGGTAGAAACCGCCATCGGCAATCGTGATGGGCAATTCGCACAGAGGCGGTTCCATGCCGTCCTTGCTGGCGGCGGCGTTTGCCGGTGTCTGTGTCAAGGTGTGTCCTCTTCCCCGTTGCGCGCGCACGCCGCCGGGATGGCAACTGGCTGCGACCGTGCCGGGCGCCGCAGCGCGCCGTGCCGGATATCGGGGCCCTGATGGCAGGTTTGCGCCCCCCTGGGCAACCCCCGGTCTTTGGGAGAGGCTGGCGCGGGGCGTCAGCTGGCTGGGTTTACCTCATCGGCAAAACGCACATTGACCGTCACATCGCCATACCCCGCAACCTGCAGCGGGATGGCGAGGTTCTGCGTAACCGCTTCCTTTGCCGACTGGCGCGCGAGGGCGAGGATTTCGGGGTTTTTCGCGAAGGCCGTAGCCTTGCGTTCCGCCTGCCGCGAATTGTTGCGGGCGAGGTCTGTCGAAGCGTCGCGCGTGACCCATGCGCCTTCGGTAAAGACACGCGCGCTGCCTTCGTCGATATTGGGCGTGCTGGTCTGGATCTGTGGCAGAGTGACGGTCAGTGTTTCCGCTGCCTCGTCCCAGACGAAGTCGCCGCGATCCATGTCCGACAGGTCCAGCCGGTATTCGACGCTGGCCGGGACGATGGCCGCCTGTCGCGATTGCAGGATCGGAACGCCGAAAACGCCGCGCTGGTCCTCGCTTTCCGCAACAACCTCGAACCGCGAACTGAATACGGTAAGCGAGTTCTGTTTCTCGAAAGCGAGCATGGCGCTGCCGACGGGATCGCCTTCTTCCTGGTAGATGAAGGCGCGGTACCCCAGCCATGCAACGGCTGCGAGCAGCAGGATTACGATAAGCCATGGGACGCCCTGAACCCGGGCGAGCGACTTCTGCCGCTCCGCCTTGGGGACGAGTGTCTCCGCGCTGCCTTGTGCGCTGCGGTCTTCGGTCTTCAAACGGTCTGCCATGTGTCGCCTGAACGGACGACCATCCCCCTGCGTTCCAGATCGATGAGATGGGCATGCACGCTCATCTGGGCAGCCTTGTCGAGGCGGGGGTCCAGACCCTTGTACATCAGCGGAATGAATTCCGGCAGCGTGCGCTGTTTCTCGGCCACCAGCCGCATGATCTGGTTCTCTCGCTGGCGGCGATGGCCGATCATGCCGCGCACCAACTGGCGCGGTTTTTCGATCGGGGCGCCGTGGGCCGAATAATAGACCCGGTCCGTCCCGTCCTCGGTCCGGGCATACAGTTTTTCCAGGCTTTTCATGTAGTCGCCCATGTCACCGTCCGGCGGGACGACGACGCTGGTCGACCAGCCCATGACATGATCGCCGGTGAACAGCGCGCCCGTTTCCTCCAACGCGAAGCACAAATGGTTGGAGGTGTGTCCGGGCGTATGGATCGCCCGCAGTGTCCAGCCCGGCCCGGTCATGGCCTCGCCATCCTCCAGCACACGGTCGGGCATGTAGGTCGTATCGAAGCTCTCGTCGGCGCGCGGGCCGTTATCGGCCAGCACCAGCGGCGCGCAGCCCACGACAGGCGCACCGGTTTCCCTAGCCAGCGGCGCTGCGGCGGGCGAATGGTCGCGGTGGGTGTGCGTGCACATGATGGCGGCGATTGTCGCATCCCCCACACCTTCCATGATGGCGGCAATGTGATCCGCATCGTCCGGCCCGGGATCGATGACGGCGACCGCATCGCCGGTCCCGACGATATAGGTCTGTGTGCCGGTGAAGGTGTAGGGCGACGGGTTGGGTGCAAGGACCCGGGCGACGAGGGGTTCAGGGCGCTCGACCTTGCCGGTCGGCCACGGTCGGGGCGGGATTTCAGCCATGGCCTTGCATATGGGGGCACGGGTGCGCCATGTCCACGCCTCCGACTGCGACGCGGGCCCGCTATGGCCGCGCTGCGCAGCTGTCACGGGAGAGATAAATTGGCCGACCTCATCCTCGTCCTGGACGAAGGCACCACGTCCACGCGGGCAATCCTGTTCGACCTGGCCGGACGCGTGCAAGGCACGGCCCAGAAGGACCTGACGCAGCATTACCCGCGGCCCGGCTGGGTCGAACACGATGCGGCGGAGATATGGGAACGGACCCTGGCCTGCGCGCAGGAACTGGTGACAAGGGCAGGCGTCGACCGGATTGCCTGCATCGGCATCACGAACCAGCGCGAGACGGTCGTGGCATGGGATCGCACGACGCTGGAGCCATTGTCGCGTGCGATCGTGTGGCAGGATCGCCGGACCGCGCGCTTCTGCGAGGAATTGAATGAAGCGGGGCACGAAGAGGCCGTGCAGGACGCGACCGGCCTCCTGCTCGACCCGTATTTTTCCGGCACGAAGATGCGCTGGCTGATCGACAACGAACCGGGGGTCGCCGATGCGGCGCGCGCCGGGCGGCTGGCCTTCGGCACGGTGGAGAGCTGGCTGGTCGCGCGCCTGTCGGGCGGGGCGCATTTGACCGATGCCAGCAATGCCAGCCGCACGATGCTGCTCGCCCTCGATGGACAGGGGTTCGATGACGGACTGTGCGAGCTGCTTGGCGTGCCGGCCGGCACACTGGGCGAGGTTACCGATACGCAGGGCCGTCTCGCCAAGACGTCGGCCGACCATTTCGGCAGAGCCATTCCCATCACCGGCCTGGTAGGCGACCAGCAATCGGCCACTATCGGCCAGGGCTGCTTCGCCCCCGGGGACACGAAGGCGACCTATGGCACCGGCGCCTTCATCCTCGCCAATAATGGTACGGCTTTGCCCCGGTCGCAGCACCGGCTTCTGGGCACCGTCCTGTACCAGCAGGACGGGACGCGGACCTACGCCATCGAGGGATCGGTTTTCGTCGCCGGCAGCCTCGTTCAGTGGCTACGCGACTCTCTCGGCATCATCGGGTCGGCGGCGGAGACCGAGGCGCTGGCCCGGTCGGTCGAGGATAGCGGGGAGGTCGTGATCGTGCCCGCGCTAGCCGGGTTGGGCGCTCCGCACTGGCGCGCCGACGCGCGCGGCGTGATCGCGGGCCTCAGCTTCAATAGCAGCAAGCCGCAGATCGCCCGAGCCGCGCTGGAGGCGATGGCGCATCAAACCCACGATCTCGCCGAGGCTTTTGCGGCCGATGGCGCACACTGGAAGACGCTAAGGATCGATGGCGGGATGAGCGTCAACAACTGGATGGCGCAGGACCTTGCCAACATGCTGCAACTGGCGGTCGAGCGTCCCGATTTCGTCGAGACGACGGCCCTTGGTGCAGCCATCGCCGCCTCGGTCGGTGCAGGACTGCATCCTGACCTGCCATCCGCAGCGAAAGCCATGCGGGGCGGGCTGACCGTGTTCGAGCCGGATATGGGCCAGGATATTCGCGGGGCGCGTCTTGCGCGGTGGAAGCGCGCGCTCTCGGCAGCCTGACACCTGCGCCAGGAAGCTGGTGGCAGGGGTCAGAGCCCCTCGACTGCCCTGCCGAGACGCTCGCGAAGCCTGTGGACGGCGCTGCCTTCCCCGCCGTTTTCGGCGCGCCATGCGGCATCCAGCCGGGCTACACGTGTGTGCAGGCGCTGCGTATCGACGATCAGCTCCCGCGTCATCGGCTCCAGCATCATCAGCGATTCCGGATTGGGCGCACGGTCGGGCGGCAGCTGTCCCGTCCGCTTGAGTTGGAATTCCGTCATGTCGCCCTTCAGATAGGCGCGCTGGTTCAGCAGCCATGCCAGGACATGCATCACGCGGGTGGTCGCCTTCAGCCCTTCCGCCGACAGGGCAATCCGCCAGTGGTCGCGCGGCAGCCCCGTCTCTTTCGCCGGTGCGAGGTCGAAGGCGGCGCGAACATCGTCGGCAAGAAGCAACGCCTCACCGTACAGTGCCTCGATTATGGCCGGGTTCATGTCTGCCGTGTGCCCCATGGTCATGCCGGGCTAGACTCGCCGGACCGGGCCGGGAAGAGGCAGATTCGTACTATCCCGTACCGGAACAACGGGTGTCCTGTTTCGGGACAGTTTCAGGCGATGATATCGGGAATCAGTTCGTCCTCGACCATGCCGATCTGGTCCCGCAATTGCAGCTTGCGTTTTTTCAGCCGCGCGATCTGGAGCTGGTCGGTCGAGCCCGTTTCCGTCAACGCGTTGATTGCCGCATCGAGGTCGCGGTGCTCCGTCCTCAATGTTTCCAGCCGCTTGCGCAGTTCCGCTTCGGTCATGGCTGGAGAAAATCCCTTGTCTGGCCGCGTCTCAATTCGTCGCGCGTCCGGCCTTACCCGTCGCATAGGGATTTGTCAGGACTTCGCATGCACCATGTTTTGTGGTTCATTATCGAAACGCGGCCCGCCCGCGACCGGGCGAGTCGCTTTCACATGAGGAGAGCACTTCTATGGCATCGTCCCACGTCAACGCCCTTCAGTCCAAGCATGCCGGCCTCGAAGCGGCCATCGCGGCAGAAATGAACCGACCGGCGCCTGACGAAACGACGATCCAGACGCTCAAGCGCCGAAAGCTGCGAATAAAGGAAGAGATCGCCGCGCAATAGGGCGCGCCGCGTCTCTGCCAGGCATCGGCTGTTTTTCTATCCTGTCCGGAGCCAAGAGCCGTTTCCCATATGCAGTCCCATGGTCTAGGGACTTTGTCCCATGACAGCAGCTGCATCCGCCCGGGAAATACTGACCAGCCTCCACGAAGTCATGGCCTCGCGCATGCATGCGCAGGGCAAGCTGGACCGCGTGGTGAAGATCGTCGGAGAGGCTCTGGATAGCGAGGTCTGCTCGATCTACCTCCTGCGGGAGGGGATGCTGGAACTGTTCGCGACCGAGGGTCTGAACAAGGAAGCCGTCCATGTCACCCGCATGGCCATGGGCGAAGGCCTGACCGGCACGCTGGTTGCGAACAACGAGACGCTGAACCTGGCAGAAGCGACGGCGCATCCCGACTTCCAGTACCGGCCGGAAACGGGGGAGGAGAAATTCCATTCCTTCGCCGGGGTCCCGATCGTCTACCGCGAACGGGCGGTGGGGGCGATCAACGTGCAACATGTCGATCCCCGCCGCTATGAAGAGGTCGAGATCGAGGCGCTGCAGACCACCGCCATGGTCCTGTCCGAACTGATCGCCAATGCCGAACTGGTCGACGGGGAGGCGGTGGCCGATCTCGACGAC
This sequence comes from Erythrobacteraceae bacterium WH01K, assembly GCA_027941995.1. NCBI lineage: Bacteria > Pseudomonadati > Pseudomonadota > Alphaproteobacteria > Sphingomonadales > Erythrobacteraceae > Erythrobacteraceae bacterium WH01K. Next base: position 975,056 of record CP115966.1, read on the forward strand.
AAGCCGACCGGGCCGCAGACGATCGACGGCCTGACGCTGGTGAAGGGGCTGGCCGCCGGCATGGCCGTGTTCCACCAGCCGCGGGTGACAATCGACCAGGTGGTGGCGGAGGATATCGAGGTCGAGCGGCAGCGTGTCTACCGCGCCTTCGCCAAGATGCGCGACCAGATCGACGGAATGGCGCGCGATGTCGAATTCGGCGCAGGCACGGAGCATGAGGAAGTGCTCCAGACCTACAAGATGTTCGCCTATGACGAGGGCTGGAGCCGCCGCATCAACGAGGCGATCGACAGCGGCCTGACCGCCGAGGCGGCGATCGAGCGCGTGCAACAGCGAACCCGGATGCGGATGCGCGAGATCGACGATCCGCTGCTGGCCGACCGGATGCACGACCTGGAGGACCTGTCCAACCGGCTGCTGCGGATCGTGTCGGGCCAGCTTGGCACGGCGGCGACGCAGGGCCTGCGCAAGGATGCTATCCTGATCGCCCGCAATCTGGGACCGGCCGAATTGCTGGAATACGACCAGAGGCGACTGAAAGGCGTCGTGCTGGAGGAAGGATCGCTGACCGCGCACGTGGTCATCGTGGCGCGGGCCATGGGTATCCCGGTCCTTGGCCGTACCCGCAGCCTGCGCGGCATGGTCGCGGAAGGCGATCACGTGCTGGTCGATGCCAATGCGGGCAAGGTCCATGTCCGGCCGGCACCTTCTCTGCTCGAGGCTTTCGAGACACGCTTCGCCAGAACCCGCCAGAAACAGGCGGCTTATGCAGAGATGCGCGATGTCGAACCGTTCACGCGGTGCGGGACGCGCATACAGGTGATGATGAATGCCGGCCTGCGCGACGATATGGCGAACCTGCCCCTTGTCGGGGCGGACGGGGTCGGGCTGTTCCGCACCGAATTCCAGTTCCTCGTCTCCGCAACCCTGCCCCAGCGCGAGCGGCAGACCCGCCTCTACAAGGACGTGATGGATGCCGCCGGGGGCAAGCCGGTCATCTTCCGGACGGTCGATATCGGCGGCGACAAGGCCGTGCCCTATCTTGCGGACGAAACGATCGAGGGGGACGAGAACCCGGCGATGGGCTGGCGCGCGCTTCGCCTCGCGCTCGACCGCGAAGGCCTGCTGAAGGCGCAGGCGCGCGCTTTGCTGGAGGCAAGTGCGGGCAGGCCGCTTTCGGTCATGTTCCCGATGGTGTCCGAACCGTGGGAATTCGACGCGGCAAAGGACGTATTCGAAAACCAGCTCGCATTCCTCAGGAGCCAGAAGAAAGTCCTGCCGGAAAGCATCAGTTACGGCGCAATGCTGGAGGTTCCCTCGCTGGCCGAAGTGCTCGACCTGCTGATGCCGAAGCTTTCCTTCCTGTCGGTCGGGACCAACGATTTGACCCAGTTCCTGTTCGCAGCCGACCGGTCCAATCCCAAGCTGGCCGAGCGATACGACTGGCTCAGCCCGTCGATCCTGCGTTTCCTGCAGAGAATCGCCAGATCGACCCTTGGCCATCCGGTCGATATCGGGGTCTGCGGGGAAATGGGCGGACGCCGCCTGGAAGCCTTGGCCCTGCTAGGGCTGGGGTATCGCCGCCTGTCGATTACGCCCGTTTCCGTCGGCCCGATCAAGGAACTGATCCGCCGCGTGGACCTGGGCGAGATCGAGGAGGCCATGAACGGCTGGCTCCTGCATCCGCCTGCGTCCATCCGCGAGGCCCTGACTGCCTGGGCCGAGGAACGCGAAATAGACGTCGACTGAGCCACTTACGCGACACACGCCTTTGTGCCTTCGCGCCCACACGAGGCATCAGGTCGATGAAACCACGGTTTCCGGCTGTTCGCGCGCTTGACACGAGACCCTCTCAGGGCGGAAAAAGAGGGTTAAGAAAACGGGTCGATGGGAAATCATGGTACAGAATGATGAGGGGGTGCACGACATGTCGGCGCCGGACAGCGAGTTTGACGATGGAGCCGCGCATGTAGGGGAGACCGCTCCACGCACGGCGGGCGGACGCCTGAAGGCTGCCCGCGAGGCACGCGGAATGTCGCTCGAACAGCTGTCGAGCGAGACACGCATTCCGCAGCGGCATCTCGAAACGATCGAGACCGGCGATTTCGCCAATCTCCCTGCACGTACCTATGCCGTCGGCTTTGCTCGCACCTATGCCAAGCAGGTCGGACTCGATTCCCGCGAGATCGTCGATCAGGTGCGGCAAGAGCTGGGGGCGGAAGACCCGTCGGAACGGCGCGCGGACCGTGATGGCAAGTTCGAACCGGGCGACCCTGCGCGTGTACCGTCGCGCGGACTGGTCCTGCTGTCCGCGCTGGCCCTGGTCCTTCTGCTGTCGGGCGGTTTCCTGTTCTACCGCACCTATTTCATTGCCGGTTCCGGTCCGGGTTCGATCCTGACGGCCGAACAGCAGCGCGAAGCCGCAGCGAAAGCGCTGGAGGAAAGGCTGGCCGCGCGGGGCGAAGGCGATGCCGCAGCCGCAGACGGTCCGACCGGCGGTCCGGTGGTCTTCACCGCGCTGCAGGACGATACCTGGGTCAAGTTCTACGATGCGAATGGCGACCAGCTGATGCAGAAGCAAATGTCCGAAGGCGAAACCTATACCGTTCCGGCGGACGCGGATGGTCCGCAGATATGGACCGGCCGCCCGTTTGCCCTCGCCATCACGGTCGGCGGGCAGGAAGTGCCCAAGCTGTCCGAGGAAGACGAGATCATGAAGGACGTGCCGGTTTCCGCCGAAGCCCTGCTTGCACGCGGCCGGGCGCCGGACAGTGGCACCGATGCTGCCGGCGATGCCGAAGCTGCCAATACAGACACGACCGCCGGCTGACGCCGCGCCCGGACCAACAGCGCATGGGGGCATTTCCCCGAAAAACCGGCTTTGCGATGTGGACATGCGCGCCACTGCGCCTAAGCCTGCCAACCGATGGTGCGTGGCTGTTCATTCGCGGTTCGACCGCAATGCGCCATGTTGAGCCGAAAATCGACAGGAGCCTGACCATGACGACCCGCGCCCGCAACGTGATCTCTGCCGCTATCGTGGCAGGGCTCCTGCTGCCCGCCGCACCCGCTCTCGCGCAGAGCGACGAGCAGCAGCGTATTCGCAAGCTGGAAGCAGAGGTGAGCGCCCTGCAACGCCGGGTCTTCCCGGGCGGTGACGGCCGGTATTTCGAACCCGAAATCGGCGGAACGTCGCAGGGGACCACGGTCACGGCGGGAACGCCTTCGACCACGGCCCTGACCGATATTCTCGCCCGGCTCGATGCGATGGAGGCATCGCTGCAGACATTGACCGGGCAGGTAGAGGTCAACGCCAATACGCTGCAGGGCCTGACCACCCGCATGGCCGCGCTCGAGCAGGGCGGCGCTGCGCCGACCCTCGCTTCGGCCTCGACTCCGACCCCGACGCCCACCGCGTCCTCCCCAAGCCAGACTTCGACCACCACGGCCAACAACCTGACCGCCATGACCGGCGGCGCGTCGTCGCAGCCTGCACGTCCGGCGCCTGCGGCCAGCGGACCCAGCAGCCAGCGTCTGGCGGCGGTCCAGGCCATCGCAAAGCCCAAGACGGACGATGCCGGAGACGACGAATATTCCTACGGCTTCCGCCTGTGGGACGCCGGCTATTATCCGGAGGCTCAGCAGCAGCTGACCCTGTTTGTCGAGCAGTACCCCGACCACTGGCGCGCGACCTATGGCCGCAACCTGCTCGGCCGTGCCTATCTCGACGATGGCAAGGCGCGCGAAGCGGCACCGTGGTTCCTCAATAACTACCAGGCGGACCGCAACGCGGCACGCTCGCCGGACAGCCTGCTTTATCTCGCGGAATCGATGATTGCGCTCAGGGATACCGACCGGGCCTGCATTGCTCTGGCCGAGTTCGGCGAGACCTATCCGGCGGTCGCGGCCGGCAGACTGCAATCGCAATACGAGGCGAACCGCGCCAAGGTAACCTGCACCAATTGACCTGAAGGCCCCTTCCACCGAACTGGTTGCGCGATTTCGCGCCGACCTGCTGCGCGTGTGGGAGGAAGGGCACGGCCCCGATGGAAAGGACGGCCGCCTCGGCCTCGCCGTATCGGGGGGACCGGACAGCCTTGCGTTGCTGGTCCTTGCCCATGCTGCCGTGCCCGGGCGAATAGAGGTCGCCAGCGTCGATCACGGACTGCGCGCGGAAAGCGCGAGCGAGGCCGCGTTCGTGGCGCAGCTCTGCGAGACCCGGGACATTCCGTGCGGCGTGCTGACCGTGGATGTCGGCCCCGGCAATTTGCAGGACCGTGCGCGGCTAGTGCGCTATGACGCGCTGGCACAGCATTTCGCATCCCGGGGTATCGACGCGATTGCGACGGCGCACCATGCCGACGACCAGGCGGAAACGGTTCTCATGCGGCTGAACCGCGGCAGCGGATTGGCGGGGCTGGCCGGAATCAGGGCGCGCTCGGTCAGACCCCTACCTTCCGGGGCGGAGGAATATCTGGTCGTGCGGCCATTGCTTCATTGGCGGCGGGACGAACTCGCCGGGATCGTGGCCGAATGCGGACTGACGCCGGTACGCGACCCGTCCAACGAGGATGAGCGTTTCGACCGCGTACAGGTCCGCAAGGTGCTGGCCGGCCTCCCGTGGATCGACCCCCTGGCGATCGCGATGAGTGCGCGCAACCTGCAGGACGCCGAACCGGTCGTCGAAGAGGTGGTCGCACAAGCATGGCGTGACTGCGTTCACAGGCAGGATGCCGATCAGGACGATGGCGTTGTCTGGTTCGAATTCGGCCATCCGCGCGCGGTCGAGATCGAGGTCGTGCAGCGGATCTTGCGCATGTTCGATGCAAGCGCACGCGGATCGGCAACGGCACGTCTGGTGGAGCGGTTATACGCGCACGGTGCCGGTTCGCTCGGCGGTGTGGCTGCAAAGCGGGCGCACTATTCCGAAGCGCCCGGCGGCAGCGTCGATGCGTGGAAATTCGAACGGGAGCCGCCCCGCAGGACAGGCTAGCCCGCTAGCTCTGCATTCAGAGGATTTGCTCGCCCATTTCCAGCGTCTCGCCATCGGTGATGATGACCTTGTCGCCCTTCTTCGCAAGGGCAAAGACCTTCGCTGCGAACTCGTCCGGCATGCCGACACAGCCGTGGCTGGCATTGCCGTTCTCGACATCCGACCCGTGCAGCGCAATGCCGTCGGTTGTCAGGAACATCGAATAGGGCATCGGCGCATTGTTGTATTTCTCCGACACGTTGTGACGCATCTTGTAGCGGATCGGAAACGTGCCGAGCGGGGTGGGGTGCTTGTCCGTGCCCAGCAGGACAGCCGAAGCGCCGATCTCGTGCCCGCCCTTGAAGACGGAGATGACGCGGGCCTGCAAGTCGACCGTCATCACCAGCTTGCCATCGGCAGGCGCGCGGCTGGCATCCCAGTGATATTCGCCATACTTGATCGGGCCGTGGATCGGCAGAATGCTTTTCACGACGAAATCATCGTCCTTCGCATCGCTGGCCGATGCCTGCTGCAACCGGGCTTCGCCATCGGCCTGCCCGGCAGGGCCCGAGGCGGCGTTTGACGGGACGGTTTCGCTGGACAGCCTCTGCGCCGGGGCGTTGCCGCCATCGAGCTTTGCTTCGTCGACGGGTATCGCGCGGTCGATCGCGGTCACCGTGTCCATTGCCGCATCTTCACCGTCGCCAGCGCCGGCGGCAGCCTGGGAATCCAGCATGGTGCTGGCGAGGGTCGCCCCGCCAAAGACCAGCAGCGTCGCGGCGGTCGCACCGCCAATCCATTTGAGCATAGGGTTCATGAAATGCGGTATGCGCCCTGAACCCGCTCTTTGCCAATGGGGCGAATTGCACCGTCCCGCAGAGAGACGCGCCGCGGCGAGTTCTTAACGCCGCGTGCGGCGACGCGTCACTGCCTCATTTGCCCAGCATCGAGGCCCTGCGCGCCGTTTCGGCTATGGCGATGTAGTCGGCCGAACCGGCAGCGGACGTCAGCGAGGCGACCCAGCTGCCGCCGACGCAAAGCACCGGATCGAAAGCCAGCCATTCCTCCACATTATCGGGACCGATGCCGCCCGTGGGACAGAATTTGCAGGCATGGAACGGCGCGGCGAGCGCCTTGAGCGCTGGGAGGCCACCCGACGCCATGGCCGGAAAGAACTTGAAATGATCGAGCCCGAGGTCGAGCCCGCGCATGATGTCGCCGGCGCTCGACACCCCCGGCAGGAACGGCACGCCCTCACGGATGGCGGCCTTTGCCAGCGGTTCGGTCAGCCCCGGGGAAACGATGAACTCGCTTCCCGCATCGAGCGCAGCTGCGAGGTCGGCCTGTCCGGTCACCGTGCCTGCGCCGACAATCGCGCCCTCGACCGTCTTCATCGCCGCGATCGCGTCCAGCGCCGCGTCGGTCCGCAACGTCACTTCGAGGACCGGGAGGCCGCCCTTGACCAGGGCTTCGGCAAGCGGGACGGCCTGCTTCACATCGTCGATCACGATGACGGGAATGACCGGAGCAGCGCGCATCAGGGCGCCGATATCTTGCGTGGTGCTGGGCGTGTTCATGGCAGCAGCGATACCAGTGCCTGCGCGGATCGACCAGCCTGCCGCATAGCTATTCGCCGCCGGAGCTGCTTTCGGCGGCGCGCCGCTATTCCTTGTTCGTCTCTTCGACGCTGATCGTTTTCTCGAGGAAATCGGTCAGCCCGAAGCTGGTCATGAAGCTTACATCGGCGGCATCGCGTCCCACCCCGATCTTCACGATGTCGGACGGACTTGCCATGCCGGTCGCATCGACCAGGTACCATGCCCCGCCGCCCGGGGTGCTCGTGTCTTCGAGGAAGACCTCTGCCACGGCGTGAAAGTCGGGCGGGTTCACGCCGGGCGCGAAGCAGCTGACGAAACGGGCAGGGATACCGCTGGCCCGTGCGAGGGTGACCATCACATGGGCATAGTCGCGGCAGATACCGCGCCGCTCCACGAAGCTGTCGAGCGCAGTCGTTTGCGGCCCGCTGGCCCCGGGGACGTAGCTGAAATGATCGGCCACCCAGTCGTGCATCGCCATGATGCGTTTGCCGCCGACGAGGTCGCCGAATTCGGCATCGACGAAGGACTGGAACCGGTCGCCCTGGCAGTATCGGCTGTCGAAAAGGTACTGCACCGTCTCGCCCGGCAGGTCGTGCGCGTCCATCTGTCGCAGCGGCTCGATCTCGGTCAGCATCCGGTCGACCTCGATCTCGCACGTATAGTCTACCTTGAAGTGCCCTTCGGCCCGGACCCAGATGCGTTCCCCGATATTTTCCTGCGCCGGCACGCGGGCGAACTGTTCGCTTTTCGTCAACCAGGTATCGGTCGAGAGGAAGCGCTGTTCGGGGATCGCCGCCGCCTCGAACTGGAGCAGGACATCGGTCGGTTGCTTGGCTTCGAATGCGAAGCTGGCGTTGATCTTGAAGGGCATGGGGCACCAACGCGTGAAAACCGCTTACGTTGCGGGCGCACGGCGCAGGATACGAAAAACCCTGCCTTTTGTACCATGTGGGACATTCAGGCACTCAGCCGCCCGGCATACTCCGCTTGCACCGACACACGATGTGCAAGGGATCACGATCATGAAGAACCTCATTCTCGCAGCGACCGGCATGGCGCTCATCTCAACCATGCCTGCCGAGGCCCAGGCCGGCCCGTTCGACAAGCTGAAGAAGGCCGCCCGCTCGGTCGAGCAGACCGCCAGGGATGCCAAGCGCGTGAAGGACGCGGTCGAGGATGCGGAGCGGACCAAGGGCCGCAGCATACTGAGCGGTATCGCCGGATCGGCCGCTTCGAGCAGCGGTGGCGGCTGCTTCTCATCGCACAGCGGCAGTTCCAGCGCCTCTGCCTGCACCGCCAAGGGCAAGGGACATGGCGGACGCGCCGGGCCTGCGCCGGCGAAATACACGGCCATGACGAAATGCTCCACTCTGGAGTTGACCAACGTCATGATGGGACGGCTGGGCGAATATACCTACCAGGAAGGCATCAGCACGCAGAAGCGGACCGGCCTCATCGACCGTGAGCCTGCGGCGGTAAGCGACGGATGCATCCTGCCGTCGATGGGAACCTATGACTCGATCTATTTCGAGGTGGACGAGCAGCAGTACAAGGCCATGGGCAATAGCGACGACTGGGACATGCAGTGCCTCGATTCCCTGACGGGCGAACCGTGGGACCAGATCACGCTCGAGCCGGCAATGAACAGCGTGAAGGGCCGCAACATGCTGCTGCATTGTGGCAATTCGGAAGGGATCGCCGAATGCGCGACCGGCAGCAACCGCGATCGGCAGACGGCCTATCAGAAGAAGCTCAAGCAGCGCGGCAAGACCGCCATTTCGTTCACGATGCACGATTACCATCAGGAATCGGGCCGCGATTACTATTGCCAGTTCTACAACCGCAAGACGGGCACCAGCCTGGTCGGGTTCCACTGGCGCCTGAGCGCCGGCCGCACCTGATGAATTGCGCGTCGCACGCGTCGCACGTCCATCACGAACAGACAGGGGGTAGCGCCGGGGTCTGATCCCTTCCGGTCCTACCGGGCGCGCGGACGGTATCTCCAAGTGTACCGGCCGCGCGCCTGACCGGGGCAGTCGGAGCAGACCCCATGTTCAGACCTCCTGTCCAGGCCCCGCCTCCACCGCGGGCGGGGCCAACCCATCATCACAATCGAAGGAAAACACCATGAAATTTCTCATACCCGCTTTCGCCGCTGCCCTTGCCATCGGGACCATGCCGCAGACGGCAATGGCCCAGTCGAGCGGGGCGGAAGTCGACCGTGACGGGTCGTGTCCCACCGGCTTCAAGTCGAAGGGATCGTCCTGTGTCTCGACCGGCGGCAAGGTTGCCATCACCAAAATCGGCTCCTGCCCCAGCGGCTTCAAATCCTCGGCGAAATACTGCGTCGGCGACAGCGGCGACTATGCCGAAGTGCGCGACGGCGACTGCCCGACAGGTCTCAAGACCAGCGGCAAATATTGCGTGAAATGACCATCTGGCGATGCCCCGGGCATCTTGCCAGAGAGGAGGGCGCGCCTGCCGGGCGCGCCCTCTTGCCAAATGGGCTCCCCCTTGAGGTTTTCCGGGCGCAGCGTAAGCCGGTCGCGGACAGGGCATTGGGAGCGGGGCGTTGACGGTGGCGGGGCAAGAGCCGGATCTGGAATCCATCGTTGCGCGCGCATACAGCGCGATTGCCCGGCCCGATGTCTTCGTCGACATCCTGGAAGATCTCAGCGCGTTCGAAAGCGCGTCGGGCGATCTGGGCGACCGGGCCGAACGCCATTTCGCCAATGCGGCGGAAATCCTCGACAATGTCTATCCCAACGACCGGATCGACCACAGCTTCCTGAACACGCGCAAGGCTGAAACGCTTACATGCGACCTGGCGATCGGGCCTGCATTCCGGATCGCGCAGTGCAATACCGGGGTCTTCGCAGCAGACGATATCGCGCCCGGCGGGGAACTGCCCGACTGGCTGTTCGAACCGGGAAGCGAACGGGCCGATCGCCAGCGGCTGGCCGAACTGTTTTCAGGCGCAGGCGCGGACGAGGAAGGGTTCGGCGGGTTCTTCCATTTCTACACTTCGGAAGAAGACGAGAAGGGCTGGTGGTTCGCTGCGCGGCTGGAGCAGGGGGATGCAGGCGCGCTGGTCGCCTTCGACGCCGTGCGCCTCCGCTGGAGCGAGCGGAGCGGCAAGGCCTTCAGCGAGGCGCTGCGGCTGACCGACACAGAGGTCGCGCTGGTCCGGCACATGGTGTCGGGCGGGACGGTGCGCGAATTTGCCGAACTGCGCGGGCGCTCGCTGGGGACGGCGCGCAACCAGATGAAGGCCCTGCAGCGAAAACTGTCGGTCAATTCCAAGGAAGAGCTGCTGCTGCTCTACGCAGGTTTCGTCCATTCGCTGGAAATCCCGGCGGAGCGGCCCGGCATCAAGACGCATCATTGCCGCCTGCATTACGAAGAGGAACAGGGCGGCTGCATCGCGTGGGAGGAACATGGCGATCCCACCGGCCACCCGGTGCTGTTCTTCCACCCGATAGAAGGCGCGCTGCTGACGCCCGAAGTGGCCAATGCGGCCCGCCGCCACGGCTTGCGCATCATCGCTCCGTGGCGGCCGCATCATGGTGCGACCACGGCTGCGGCGCATGGACTGGCTGCAGCCGAGGAGTTCGCCGACCGCCTGCCGGCTTTCCTGCGGCATCTTGGGGTGGACCGCTGCACGGCGATCACCACCCATGCAGGCGCGCCGTATATGTTCGCCTTCGCGCAGAGACAGCCCGCCATGATCGACGCGGCCATCGGCATCGGGGCTTTCCTGCCGATCTTCGATAAGACGGCGATGGCATCGCTCAGGCCGACCCATCGCCGGCAGATCAGGCTGGTGCGGCTCGTCCCGACCTTTGCCAAGGTATACCAGCGCGCCATGCTGGCGACCATCGGGACGGGCGAATTTCACCGCTTCGTGGAAGAATTCTACCAGGGCTGCCCGCGCGAGCTTTCAGCCATCCAGCGGCCCGGCATGGTCCAGATGCTGCGAAGCGCGGCGACCTATGTCGTGCGCGGGCGGTTTGTCGGCACGGCGGAAACGATGGTAACGTGGTCTGCCGACTGGAGCAGGCTTTGCAGCGGGATCACCGTCCCGGTCCACATGCTGTATGGCGAAGAGGATGCGACCATCGCCCGCGCCGAGGCGGTCCGCGCCTGCACGCATTTCGGCTTCGGCGCGCCGGAGTTCATTGCCGATGCGGGCAGTTTCGTCATGCAGGACCAGACCGACGCGGTCCTCGGCCGGGTCGCTGCCATTGCGCGGGGTTTGTAGACCGGACTAGCCCGCCTGCACCGGAACTCCGAACAGGTCGTGCGCATCGGCGTCCTCGATCCGCACATCGAGAATATCCCCGGCCGACAGGTCGGCGGCGACATTGCGCAGGAAGACCTGGCCGTCGATTTCCGGCGCGTCGGCCTGGCTGCGGCCCGTGGCGCCGATATCGCCGTCCTCGTCCGGTTCGCCCACCTCGTCGATGATGACGGGCAGAGTGCGTCCGACCTTGGCCGCCAGCTTCTCCGCACTGATCCGCGCGGTCAGTTCCATCAGCCGGGCGTAGCGTTCTTCCTTCAGCGTTTCGGGCACAGGATCCGGCAGGGCATTGGCCTGCGCGCCTTCGACCGGTTCGAAGCGGAACGCGCCCACCCGGTCGAGTTGCGCCTCTTCAAGCCAGTCGCACAGGTATTGGAAATCGTCTACCGTCTCGCCGGGGAAGCCCACGACGAAGCTGGAGCGCACGGCGATATCGGGGCAGATGTCCCGCCAGCCCTTCAGCCGTTCCAGCACCTTCGCCTCGTTGGCGGGGCGCTTCATGCGTTTCAGGACGGACGGGCTCGCATGCTGGAACGGGATATCGAGATAGGGGGTCAGCAGACCTTCCGCCATCAGCGGGATGACGGCATCGACATGGGGGTAGGGGTATACGTAATGCAGCCGCACCCAGGGCGGCGTACCGTCACCTGTGTCAAGTTGCCCCAGTTCGCGTGCCAGATCGGTCATGTGGGCGCGGGGCTCGCGCCCCTTCCAGCCTCGCACCTCGTGACGCGTATCGACGCCATAGGCAGAGGTATCCTGGCTGATGACAAGCAATTCGCGCGTCCCGGCCGCGACCAGCTTCTCGGCCTCGCGCAGGACGGCATCGATCCGGCGGCTGACCAGTTTCCCGCGCAGGTCCGGGATGATGCAGAAGGCGCAGGAGTGATTGCAGCCTTCGCTGATCTTCAGATAGCTGTAATGTCGCGGCGTCAGCTTCACGTCGGGCTGCGGGATCAGGTCGACATAGGGCCCCTGGCCGGGCGGGGCGTGTTCGTGCACCGCCTCCACCACCTGTTCGTACTGGTGGGCGCCCGTCACGGCCAGGACCTGCGGATGGGCGGCGCGGATGGCATCTGCCTCGTCGCCCATGCACCCGGTCACGATGACGCGGCCGTTTTCCGCGATCGCTTCGCCTATGGCCTGCAGGCTTTCTTCCTTGGCAGAGTCGAGGAATCCGCAAGTGTTGACCAGCACGACGTCGGCGCCCGCGTAATCGGCGCTCATCGCGTAGCCATCGGCGCGCAGGCGGGTCAGGATGCGTTCGGAATCGACCAGCGCCTTGGGGCAGCCGAGGGACACCATGCCGACTTTCCTGGCGTCGGGCAGGGTGGTCGGGGAAACGGGGGTGGCATTGCTCATGATGCCAGCGCCCCTACACCTGCAAGGGCGCACGCGCTATAGGGCAGGCGATTGCACGAGCAGGAAGGCATATCATGGGCGACACCAGCCTCTTCACGATCATTCTGGCAGGGCTGGCGTTCTTCGTCGTTGGCGCGCTCTGGTACGGTGTGCTGTTCGGAAAGGCTTGGCAGAAGGCCGCGGGGCTGGACGATGCCGAGGTTCGGTCCGGCAACATGCTGAAGATTTTCGGCCTGACCCTGCTGTTCGAACTGCTGATAGCGACCGTCCTTGCCCACCAGTTCGCGATGACCGGAGCCAGCGACCGGGCGATCATGATGATCTCGGTCGGTTTTGCTCTGGGCGTGATGATCCCTGCCATCGGGATCAATTACCTCTATCTTCGCAAGAGCGGCGCGCTCTTCCTTATCGATGCAGGGCACTTCGTGCTGGGCATGACCGCGATGGGCGCGGTGTTCGCCCTGATGAACTAGGAGCCCGTCATTCGGGGCGGCCATTGTGGCCGTCGCCGCGTTCCTCGCCCGAGGGGGTGGGCACGATTTCCACGATGATGTCGCCTTTCTGCAGGTTCTGGCATTCGTCCTCCCAGAAGCCCAGTGCCCTGCCGTTGCGATAGACGCGCAGGCCGCGGCCGCCCGTGGGCAGATCGTTGATAGCGCAGCCGCATTCCTCGTCCGTCACTTCCCGCTCTACCAGCTGGACCCGTCCCGAGACGGAAGCGAGATCGGCCAGGTATTCGGCGATATGCGCGCCCTTGGCACTGCCGGCGAGCAGCAGGCCGGTAAAGCGGACGGGGTTGATGACATTGTTGGCCCCGGCCTGGCGGGCGATGTGCTCGTTGTCGTCGGCCCGCACCACCATGCTGATCGGCACGTTGGGGGCGAGCGCCCGTACGGTCAGCACGATCAGGATCGAGGTGTCGTCGCGCCCTGCCGAAACCAGCACGTTCTGCGCTTTCTCGATCCGCACGGCGCGCAGCGTGCCGTCGCGGGTGGCATCGGCGGTCATGACGTTGCAGCCTTGCGCCTCGGCCTCCGCCAGCCGTTCCTCGCTCGGATCGACGACCACGATCTGCGCCGGGTCGGTTCCCCGCTCGATCAGTTCTGCCACCGCTTCGGAGCCGGAGACGCCATAGCCCAGAACGACGATATGATCCGATAGCTGTTCCTGGATACGCGCCATGCGGAAGCTCTCCCAACTGCGTTTGATGATGAAATTGTAGGCCGTGCCGACGAAGATAAAGAACACCGCGAAACGGATCGGCGTCACGATCACCGCCTCCACCAGCCTGGCGCGGTCGGTTATCGGCGCGATGTCGCCGAAACCTGTCGTGGTGATCGAGATCATGGTGAAATAGATGACGTCGGTGAAGCTGACTTCGCCGTCGAGATTGTCGACCAGGCCGCCGCGGTCCCACCAGTGGATCATGACCACGATTGCGATCAGGAAGATCGCCAGCCCGAGCCGGATGCCTAGATCGCCCCACACGGGTAAGTCGACCGCGCGGCGCAGCGGCTGGAACCGCGGGCCCTTGTAGTGACGCCGCCCGGCGCCTTCGCCAATCTGCTCGATCTGGTCGCTCATTCGGGTTTCACCGCCATTCGCAGGCGGTTAGCTCAATTGCCACGACGCGGCAATTTGCTTGCGGGATCGACGTCGCGGCCATTGTGGCGGATTTCGAAATGCAGTTCGGGCCGGGTGGCGATACCGGCATCGCCCGACAGGCCGATCCGCTCGCCCGTCTTGATGACGTCGCCCTTCTTCACGGTGATGCGCGAAAGGTGGCCGTAACTGGTTTGCCAGCCATTGCCGTGATCGATCAGCACCTGCCGGCCGAAACGGGTTTTCTCAGGCGCTGCGAAGACGACCGTGCCGCTGGCCGCGGCGCGCACCATGTCCGCCATGCCGGTTTCTATGTCGATCCCGTCATGCCCGCGTCCGAAGCCCAGCATTACACGCCCGTCATGCGGCCAGCGAAAATAGGGTTCGGATCGCGGCGCCTGCGGGCGCACGGCGATGGATACTTGCGCCGGGATGATCAGTTTCTGGCCGACCCGGATCGCATTGCCATCGTCCAGACCGTTGGCAATGGCGATGTTCTGCGCCGCAACGCCCGTCCGATTGGCAATGCCGCCCAGCGTATCGCCGCTCTTCACGGTGTAGATACGCTGGCGGGGGATGGCGAGTTTCTGCCCCTTCTGCACGTCGTAGGGTTCGACGAGCCCGTTCGCTGCAGCGATGACGGATGCTGAAACCCCGGCGCGGTTGGCGATGCCGCCCAGCGTTTCGCCTTCCTCGACGGTGTGGACTGTTTCGGTCCGCGGATTGGCGGCGGCAGTGCCTGCCAGCAGCGCGGTTGCCGCAGCGGCGGCGAGCAGGGGCCGCAGCGTCACGAGAAACGCTCCCCCAGATCGCCGAGCGAGGCGTGGTGGGTCAGGTCCAGTTGCAAAGGCGTCACTGCGATATACCCCTCGTCGATGGCTTCAAGGTCGGTGCCGTGATCCAGCGTGTGCTCGATCGCCTGCAATCCGAACCAGTAATAGGTGAAGCCGCGCGGGTCACGCCCTTCGACGACCGTTCCGCGCGAGTAGTCGTGAAAACCCTGCCTTACGGCGCGAATTCCCTTCACCTCGGCTCCGGGCAGGGGCGGGAAGTTCACATTGATCAGCGTGCGCGTGGGAAGCGGTGTCTCCAGCAGCGGGGCCACGACCTTCGCGCCCCATTTGCGCGCGGCATCGAACGTGTCGCTGTCGGCAGCGCCCTCCCGGCTG
This sequence comes from Erythrobacteraceae bacterium WH01K, assembly GCA_027941995.1. Lineage (NCBI taxonomy): Bacteria > Pseudomonadati > Pseudomonadota > Alphaproteobacteria > Sphingomonadales > Erythrobacteraceae > Erythrobacteraceae bacterium WH01K. The sequence goes on from CP115966.1 coordinate 990,059, forward strand.
GTCACCTGGCTCAGCGCGATGGATCGGATACCGGCCAGCGCGCCCTCGATCGCGGCAGATACCGTGCCCGAATAGGTGACGTCGTCCCCCAGATTGGCGCCGCGATTGATGCCGGAGAGGATCAGGTCCGGCGGGCCGTCCATCACCTTGCGCATCCCCATCGTCACGCTGTCGGTCGGGGTGCCGGTGACGGAAAATCGCTTGTCCCCGTGCTGGCGCAGGCGAACCGGGCGGGTGAGGGTGAGGGCGTGGCCCATGCCGGACTGTTCCTCGTCCGGGGCGCAGATCCAGATGTCGTCGGAAAATTCGCGCGCTATGGCCTCCAGCACTTCCAGCCCCGGCGCGCGTATGCCGTCGTCATTGGTCAGCAGGATCTTCATGCCCGCGGCTCCAGCTTCGTGACACCGCCCATATAGGGGGCCAGCACTTCGGGCACCGCAACGCTGCCATCGGCCTGCTGGTAATTCTCCAGCACGGCGACCAGCGTGCGTCCGACCGCGAGGCCGGAGCCGTTGAGGGTGTGGACGAATTCGGTCTTCTTCGACCCTTCAGGCCGGTAGCGCGCATTCATCCGCCGCGCCTGGAAATCGCCCGTATTGGAGCAGGAACTGATCTCGCGGTAGGCGTCCTGTCCCGGCAGCCAGACCTCCAGATCATAGGTCTTGCGCGCGCCGAAACCCATGTCGCCGGTGCATAGCAGCATCTTGCGATAGGGCAGGCCGAGCGCTTGCAGGATACCTTCGGCAGCCTCGGTCATCCGCTCGTGCTCGGCTTCGCTGTCCTCCGGCTTCACGATGGAGACGAGCTCGCATTTCTCGAACTGGTGCTGGCGGATGAACCCCCGCGTATCGCGCCCCGCGCTGCCGGCTTCCGATCGGAAGCACAGGGTCAGCGCGGTAAGCCGCCGGGGCAGGGCATCTTCGCCCAGGATTTCGCCCATGACAGAACTGGTCAGACTGACTTCGGATGTGGGGATGAGCCAGCGATCGTCGGTCGTGCGAAAGCTGTCCTCGGCAAATTTCGGCAGCTTGTCGGTGCCGTACATCGCCTCGTCGCGGACCAGCACGGGCGGGTTGCATTCGGTGTAGCCGTTTTCGCGCGTCTGGCGGTCCAGCATGAATTGCCCCAGCGCCCGGTGCAGCCGCGCCAAGTCGCCGCGCAGGAAGGTAAAGCGCGCGCCGGAGATATTCGCGCCGGTTTCGAAATCCATGCCCAGCGCGGGCGCGAAATCGGCGTGTTCCTTCGGCTCGAAGTCGAATTGCGGTTTCTCGCCCCATGCAGACAGCTCGACATTGTCCGCCTCGTCCTCGCCCTGCGGCACGTCGTCCGCCGGCAGGTTCGGAATGCGGGCCAGCGCATCGCGAAGCTCAGCGTCCAGCACTTTCGCCTCTTCCTCCAGCGCGGGCATGTCCTTTTTCAGCCGCGCGACTTCGGCCTTCAGGCTTTCGGCCTTGTCCGTATCGCCTTGTCCCATCGCCTGACCGATGGCCTTGGATGCTTCGTTCCGGCGGGCCTGGCCTTCCTGCACCTTCGTGGTCAGCGCGCGGCGTTTCTCGTCCAGTCCGACCAGGTGGGCGGATTGCGGTTCCAGCCCCCGGCGGGCAAGGGCGGCGTCGAAAGCGGCGGGATCGTCACGGATCAGGCGTATATCATGCATGGCGCGAAGCTATGGCGCGCAAGCGGTGAAATGAAAAGTGCGGCGTAAAGCCCTGTTGGCAGGAACATAGCCTGCCCTTGAACGCTGGCCCTCTATGGCTATGGCAATGCGCCTTGGCTCAGGCAGGGACGAATACTTGGCAACAAATCCTACAGTACCGCCCCGCCGGACCCCGTTCATCGACATCGTGGAAAAGGGCGTGCGCCTTGGCCGCAAGATGGGCGCCGTCGCGCCTGCGCGGCTGGATGCAGAGCATCTGAAGGCGCAGGCGATCGAGCAGGCAGGCGGCCTGGACGACTTCGGCGACCCATGGTTCGAGAAGCCACTGGCGAAGCTGCTGGAGGCGATCGAGGGCGAGGCGAAGCTGAATGCCGCCGGTGATTTTTCCGCCATGCTGCAATTCCGGCAGGTCCTGTTCCACCGCCTGCTGAGCGAATACTGGTACAAGCGGCATCCCGAAATCCTGGAACGCCCGATGCGCAGCCCGGTGGTGATCGTCGGCCCCATGCGGTCCGGTACGACCCGGCTGCACCGCCTGCTGGCCAGCGACCACCGCTTCAGCCACATGCGCAGTTTCGAGACGATCAGCCCCGTGCCGCGCCGCGAATTCGAGGATGTGCTGGAAGGGCGCGCAGAAGATGTCCGCCCCGTTCTTGCCCGGCGCATCATGCGGGTCGCGCGCCTGGCCAATCCGCGCACGCTGTCGATCCACCCGACCGGCCCGATGGAACCCGAGGAAGAGCTCGGCCTGCTTGTCGCCAGCATGTACGGGATGAAGCACGAGGCGCAGTGGCAGGTGCCAAGCTATGGCCGATGGTGCGAGAGCGTGGATGCGACGCCTGCCTACGCCTACCTGGCCGACCAGCTCCGCCTGATCGGGTGGAGCCAGCAGGTCAGCAGCATCCGCCCTTGGATCCTCAAGACCCCGCAGCACATGCTGGACCTGCCCGCCCTGCTGAACGTCTTCCCCGATGCGCGGCTGATCTTCACCCACCGCGACCCGCGGCAGGTGACGGGCAGTGCCGCCAGCCTGGCCTGGAACCAGACCATCATCTATTCCGACGATGTCGAGCCAGGTGCCATCGGCCGGGAATGGCTGCGCAAGACCCATCTGCAGGTCGAACGGATGATGGAGGCGCGAAAATCCATTCCCGCAGAGCGGATGATCGACGTCCAGTATGACGAGATGGACCGCGACTGGCGCGGCACCATGGACCGGATCTACCGCTTCCTCGACCTCGAAATCGAACCGGCCCTGCCAGCGATGGAAGACTATGTCGAACGGGCCAAGGCGCTCAAGCGCAGACCCCACCGCTACAGCCTCGAAATGTTCGGGCTGACGCCGGACGAGGTTCTGGAGCGCATGCGATCCTATATCGAGGCGTTCGATGTCCCGATGGAGAACGCCTTCGGTGCGGGCAATGACAGGCGTGCCGCACGGGTTCGCTGAGGGCGCTCCGGAGCGTGTGCGGCCCCGTCCGGCCCAAGCGCGGCTGGTGCATTTCGTGGGGTTCAGGGACGACCGGTACTGGAATGCGGTGCGCGTCTTCGGACCGCCCGACATGATCCATCGCAATTGGGACGTCTATGCGGCCAACGACGTGGCCGTAGGCGACATCGTCGTCCATGCACGCGGCGACTGGACCGATGCGCCGCGCAGCTTCAGCACGGAAGCGGAAGAAAATCGCCGTGCGCGGCGGGCCCGATCCGGAACCTGATCAGGACGAAGTCGTTGATAGGGCAAAGGAGATACGACAATGATCGGCAAGATTATCGGAGCATATGTGGGCGGCCAGGCTGCCAAGAAAACCAGCGCCATCGGCGGCCCCGCCGGTGCAGCGCTCGGCGTGATCGCGCCCATGGTGCTGCGCCGCATCAGCCTGCCGGCAATGGCCGCGATGGCTGCCGGCGGTTACATCATGAAGAAGGTTCTCGACAACGGAGAGCGCACCTCGCCCACCGAGAAGGTCGACACGGCGAACGGCGACTTCCCGAAGGCCGCTGTCTGATCAAGCAGGCAGTATCAACGCCAAAAGCCCGTCTTCCACTATGGAAGGCGGGCTTTTTTATGCGAGCTTGGCTCAGGCCGGGCGCCGGGCGAAAATGCCGAAGCCCCCGATGACGAGATAGCAGGCGATGGGCAGGACCAGGGCGAAGGTCAGGCTGCCGCTGACATCTGCGATAATCCCGTAAAGCAGCGGCACGACCGCGCCGCCGAAGATCGCGACATTGATGATGCCCGATCCGTCCGCTGCGCGTGGTCCCAGCTTCTCGCAAGCCAGCGAAAAGATCGTCGGGAACATGATCGAATTCATCAGGCCGACCGCCAGCAGGGAATAGGCCGCCACCGTGCCGGTGGTGAGCGAACTGATCGCGATGAGGGCAATTGCGCCGGCCGCATTGAACGCGAGGATCTTGCCGGGCGAGAATATGCGCAGGAATGCGGAGCCGATGAAACGCCCGACCATCGCGCCGCCCCAATACAGCCCGATCATCCACCCGATGACGCTTTCCGGCTGGCCCAGCACCCGTTCCAGCGCGAGATAGTTGATGATGATCGACCCGATCGAAACCTCGGCCCCGACATAGAGGAAGATGCACAGCGCGCCGTATCCGAAGCGTCCGCGCTTCAGCAGGTCCAGCCCGGCCAGTCCGGACGATGCCTCGTGCTTCTCGCCCTGTAGCCGGTTGCGGAACATCCATACGGCAGCCGCGACTAGCGCGATAAGGACGGCAACGCCGAGATAGCCCTGCCAGATCGCCTCGCTTTCCGCCTGGCGATAGGCCTGCAGTTCCGCCCCGGAAAGCTGGTCTGCGGACACATTGGCCAGACTGCCCAGGATGACGGCCGCGCCGACAATGGGGAAGACGGTCGTGCCCAGCGAATTGAACGCCTGCGCGAAGGTCAAGCGGCTATGCGCGGTCTTTTTCGGGCCCAGCAGGCTGATCAGCGGATTGGCCACGACCTGCACGATGACGACTCCGCTCGCCAGCACGAACAGGGCGAACAGGAAGATGGCGTAGGTCGCCGTCTGGCTGGCCGGGATGAACAGCAGGCAGCCGACCATCATGGTCAGCAGGCCCGCCACCGCGCCGCGCATGTATCCGATCTTCTTGACCAGCTTCGCCCCCGGTATCCCGATGATGAGATAGGCTGCGAAGAAACAGAACTGGACCAGCATGGCCTGCGTGTAATTGAGCGTGAACAGCTCCTTCAGCTTCGGGATGATGACATCGTTGAGCGAGGTGATCCCGCCGAAGATGAAGAACAGGCCGAAGACGAAATATTGCAGGCCCGGCGCGTTGATCGGTGTGTCGCCCTTGCGTGCCGGATCGGAATCGCTGTTTGCCGCGACATCAGGTGCCAGTGCCATGATCTTCCCCCTCGGGCAGTCGGGACTGCCGCCATGATTTGTCTTGTATCGATGATGGTATTCCAAATTCGGCCAGCGTCCATCTGCATTCGTATGTGATCCGCCGGATGACGGGTTTGTGGGCGGTGCGGCGAAAAAGTTTGGTTCGCGCCGGACCCATGGGCTCTTTTGCAGGTTAGGTTCACGAAGGAGATTTTCGTGACCGTCAGTATCAATGGCACAGCCCATCCCCTGCCAGGCGACCCCCGGACGACGCTGCTGGACTTCCTGCGGCAAGATTTGCAGCTGACCGGCACGAAGAAGGGCTGCGATCACGGCCAGTGCGGTGCGTGCACGGTCATCGTCAACGGGATGCGGATCAACAGTTGCCTGACGCTTGCAGCAATGCATGACGGCGAAGAGGTGACCACGATCGAGGGACTGGGCACGCCGGACGACCCCTCTGCCTTGCAGAAAGCCTTCGTCGAACATGACGGGTACCAGTGCGGCTATTGCACGCCGGGCCAGATATGTGCCGCGACGGCCATGCTGGAAGAGATCGCCAATGGCTGGCCGAGCGATGCGACGGGCGACCTCGAAGGGTCGGTCGATGCGACGGACGAGGAAATACGCGAGCGGATGAGCGGCAATCTGTGCCGGTGCGGGGCCTATGCGAATATCGTTGCGGCCATTCGCGACACGGCGGCCGGCCCATCGGCGAAGGAGGGCGCGGCATGAGGCCTTTCGATTACCAGCGTCCCGACAGCCTCGAACATGGTTCGCAGCTCACCGCAACCGGCGACAGCATGGCGATTGCCGGCGGGACCAATCTTCTCGACCTGATGAAGCTGCAGGTGGAAGCACCATCGCGGCTGGTCGATATCGGCCGGCTAGGCATGACCTCCATCGAGGACATGGACGATGGCGGCCTGCGTATCGGTGCGCTGGCGACCAATACGGCCACAGCGAACCATGCGCGGGTGCGGGCCGACTATCCCGTCCTGTCGCGCGCCATCCTTGCCGGGGCGACCCAGCAATTACGCAACAAGGCAACAACGGGCGGAAACCTGTGCCAGCGGACCCGCTGCTTCTATTTCACGAATATCGACCAGCCCTGCAACAAGCGCGAGCCGGGTAGCGGGTGTGGGGCCATCCCGGGCATTGCGCGGCTCCACGCCGTGTTGGGCACGAGCCGGGAATGCATCGCGACCTACCCCGGAGACATGGCCGTGGCGATGTCCGTGCTGGATGCGACTGTCGAGATCGCAGGCGAGAGCGGGGAGGGCCGCTCGGTCCCGGTCCGCGACTTTCACCGCCTGCCGGGCGATACGCCTTGGAAGGACAATGTACTGGAGGATGGCGAGATCATCACCGGCGTGATCCTGCCGGCACCTGTTCCGGGCAAGCAGCTTTACCGGAAGGTGCGGGAGCGGTCGTCCTATGCATTCGCGCTCGTCTCGATTGCCGCGATCGTGGCGCTGGAGGACGGGCGCTTCACCCGCGCCGACCTCGCCTTCGGCGGCCTTGCACACAAGCCGTGGCACGATGCCCGCCTCCCGGAGCTGCTCATCGGGAAAGAGCCGTCCGAAGCGCTGTTCGACGAGGCTGCGGACCTGCTGCTTGAAGACGCGCAGGGATATGGCGAGAACGACTTCAAGATTCCGCTGACCCGGAGCACGCTGAAAGCGGTTCTGGCAGAGGCGACGGAGACCGAACTATGACCACGCATCTCAAACAGGACGAGCCCGACAGCGCCAACCGCCTCGACGGCATGAAGCAGGGCATCGTCGGCAAGCCGTTGCCGCGTGTCGAAGGGCTGGCCAAAGTGACAGGCACGGCCCCCTATGCCGCCGAATACCCGGTGGAGAACCTTGCAGAAGGCGTGATCGTCACCTCCACCATCACGCGAGGGACAGTGAAATCGATCAATGCGCCGGGCATCATGGACATGCCGGGGGTTATCGCGGTGATCGAGGACGAGCGCATGACCACCCGCGCTGCCCAGGGCACAGCGAACGAAGCGCCGAAGCAGGAACCCGGCACGGTCTGCTACTGGGGGCAGCCGGTCGCGCTCGTCGTGGGCGAGACGTTCGAACAGGCCCGCGATGCTGCAAAGCATCTGGAGATCGAATACGACGCCGAAGAAGGCGCCGCGATCGACCCCGGAGCAGTCGAGCCGGAAGAACAGGACGGCGATACCGTCGACCAGGGCGATTTCGCCGGTGCCATGTCCGCCGCGGAAAACAGCATCGACGTAACGATCGAGACCGCGGGCCATGCAAGCGCCGCGATGGAGCCGCACGCCGCGATCGCGCAATGGGACGGGGAAAACCTCACGGTTCACGCCTCGCTCCAGATGCTGAACTACAACATCTCCGAACTCGCCGACGCGGTGGGGCTGGAAGAAGACAGGGTTCGTATCCTCTCGCGCTTCGTCGGCGGCGGCTTCGGGTCGAAGCTGGGGGTCAGCGAGGAAACGGTCGCGGCTTCGCTCGCCGCAATGCAGCTTGGGCGCCCGGTGCGCGTCGTGATGAGCCGCCAGCAGGTGTTCCAGACCGTTATGCGGCGCTCCGAAACGAAGCAGCGCCTGCGGCTTGCCAGTGGCAGCGACGGCAAATTGACGGCGTTCGGCCATGAAGCGCTGGTATCGAACCTGCCCGGCGAGGAATTTGCCGAGCCCGTCCTGCAATCCTCGCATTTCCTCTACGGCGCGCCGAACCGCGCGCTGAAGCTGGAACTTGCGCGCATTCACCGCGTGACCGCAGGGTCCGTGCGCGCGCCCGGTGAGGCAGTCGGGATGCCGGCGCTCGAAGCGGCGATGGACGAAATGGCGGAGAAAGCCGGGGTCGACCCGGTGGAATTCCGCCTGCGCAACATTCCGGAGAAGGATCCCGAGCAGGGCCTGCCGTTTTCCTCTCACAAGCTGGCCGAATGCCTTCAGCAGGGCGCCGAGGCTTTCGGCTGGGATAGCGGTCCGCGCAGCCCACGCCACACGCGCGAAGGCGAATGGTGGGTCGGTACCGGCATGGCCAGCGCCGCCCGCGTCCACAGTGTCGGGGAGGCAAAGGCCCGTGTCACGCTGAAGGCGGACGGGACCGCCATCGTCGAGACCGACATGACCGATATCGGCACCGGAACTTATACCATTTTGGCGCAGATTGCCGGGGAGATGCTGGGCCTGCCGGTGGACAAGGTGCTGGTAGACCTTGGCGATACCGCTCATCCACGCGGGCCGGGTTCCGGCGGCAGTTGGGGCGCAGCGTCGGCTGGGTCGGCGGTCTATCTCGCCTGCCGGGGCCTCCGCGATGCCATTGCGGAAAAGGCCGGCATATCGGCGGACGAATTGCAGCTTTCGAACGGATCCATCGAAGGCGGGAAGGATCTTGTCGCATTGCTGGATGGCGCGGACCTGTCCGAGGAAGGCCATTACGAGCCCGGCGACATCGCGGACGACTACACCACCTCCGGCTTCGGTGCATTCTTCGCGCAGGTGCGGGTCAACCGTTTCACCGGGGAAACCCGCGTCGACCGGATGCTGGGCGCTTTCGGATTCGGGCGGGTGCTGAATGCAAAGACTGCGCGCTCGCAATGCCTTGGCGGTATCACGTGGAGCATTGGGCTAGCGCTGACCGAAGCACTGCATTTCGATCCCGTAGACGGGCATCTGGTGAACTGCGATCTTGCCGAATATCACGTGCCCGTGCACCGCGACATTTCCGATGTCGAAGTCGTCATGGTCGAGGAACGCGATCCGGTTGCCAGCCCGATACAGGCGAAGGGTATCGGCGAGCTGGGAATGTGCGGCGGCGCGGCGGCAATTGCCAATGCGATTTATAATGCCGCCGGGGTTCGGCTGTACCAATACCCGATGACACCCGACCGCGTCCTCGCTGCCATGCCGAAATGAGCACGCTGGCTGCACAACGGCCGCGTGTCGCCGACAACCGCGCCGACAGTGACCATGCAGCGTTGGCAGCGGCGTGTGAGGAAGGCGTCGCCCTTTGCACCGTGGCCGGGATCGACGGCAGCTTCTCTCGCCGGCCGGGGGCGCAATTGGCCGTCTATCCTGACGGGCGGACGGCAGGCAGTCTGGCCGACAGGTGCCTCGACCGGCAACTCGCCGTAGACGTACTCGAACTGCGCGAGCCGGTGCTACGCCGTTACGGACGCGGCTCCGACCTCATCGATTTCCGGCTGCCGTGCGGCGGCGGCCTGGACATCGTACTGGACCCGGCACCGGACCGCGGGGCCTGCCGGAGGGCGATGCGCGATCTGGAAGAGCGGCGGATTGCCACGCTTCCCCTTCCGCAGGTCTCGCCGCTCAGTGAACGACGCTACCTTCCCAGCCTGGCAATCCGCGCGTTCGGCGAGGGAGCCGAGCTGGAGATGCTCGCCCGTCTGGGCAATGCCATGAATATCGGGATCGAGTTCTTTGCGCCTGACGACCTGACGCTCGGCAAGGCTTCGGGCCTTCCCCCGGCCGATCCATGGACTGCGGCGGTGTTCCTGTTCCACGATCACGAATGGGAACTCGCCCTGATCGAAGAAGCGCTGAAGGGAGGTGCATTCTATATCGGCGCACAAGGCGGCGAGAATGCGCGTATCGGCCGCACAGTCGACCTGCTGACGCGCGGCGTCGATGAAGGCGGCCTCGCGCGCATGCGAAGCCCCGTCGGCCTTATCCCCTCATGCAAGACGCCCGAAGCGCTCGCCCTTTCCGTGCTATCGGAAATCGTCGGAGAATACGAGGCGCTAAAGGACCGACCACGCGATGGCGCATGAGGGCGGGGTCGGCCTGATCCTGCTCGCCGCAGGCAAGGCCGGCCGGTTCGGGGGCGACAAGATGAGCGCTTCCCTTGGCGGCCGGCCGCTCCTTTCATGGGCGATGGAAGCGTGCGGCGAATCCGGCATCGCGCGCAAGGTACTGGTGGTGCGAGAGGACGGTGCCCTGGACACGCCCAAAGGCTGGCAGGTTGTCGTGAACCCTCGCGCGGAAGAGGGGCAGGCGACGTCCATTCGTGCCGGGGTCGATGCCTTGACGACGTGCAGCCGCATCGTGATCGCGCTCGGCGACATGCCCTTCGTTACGGCGGCGCACCTTACCCGCTTGGCCGAAGGTAAGGGCACGCTGTTCACACGCTATCCGGACGGGCGTCGTGGCTGCCCGGCGGCATTCCCGCCCGAGACCTATGGCGCACTCATGTCCATTACCGGCGACAAGGGCGCGGCATCGCTCGACCTGCCGGGGGCGCAGGCCATTGCGCCGGTAGATGGCGGACCTGGCGGGATGCTGGCCGACATCGACACAGCAGCAGACCTCGCCCGCCTTTCGCCGGCCACCTGAGGAATCTCTCCATCCCCCGAAGCCCGGCACGGGCCTGTTGCCATGGCGGCAGTCATGCCGCACCCTCGCTTTGAGAGAGAATAGGACATTCGGGTCTAGGGACGATCATGAAACAATATTTTGCCGCCGCAGCATCGGCTGCCTGTCTCGCTGCCGCGATGGCTGCGCCGGTCTCCGCGCAAGAGGCCCCGCGCCTGTTCACGGCAGAGGACGTGTTCGAGCTGGAATGGGCCGACGAGCCGGAAATCTCACCCGATGGCGACCGCGCGCTGTATGTCCGCCGGTCCAACGATATCATGACCGACCGCACTGTGTCGCAGGTCTGGATCGTCGATCTTGCCGGCACCTCGCACGAGCCGCTGCTTGCCGATGGCGGTTCCTATCGCTCGCCGCGATGGGCACCCGATGGAGAACGCATCGCCTATCTGAAGTCCGCATCGGGCCGCACAGGCCTCTACGTGCACTACCTGGACAGCGGCAGGGACGCTCTTCTGGGGACGTTCGAGGAAGGTCCGGGCAATCTGGCATGGTCGCCCGACGGGGCCGCTCTTGCCTTCACCATGGCGGTGAAGGGCGAAAGCGAGACGCTGGTCCGGGCGCCGAAGAAACCCGACGGTGCAAGCTGGGCAGAGCCGCCCAAGGTCATCGACCGTGCCCGCTATCGCTCCAACGGGGAGGGGTTCCTCGAACTCGCCTACGACCACCTGTTCGTCATCCCCGCCGACGGAGGCACGGCGCGGCAATTGACCGGCGGCGATTTCAACCATACCGGCCAGCTGTCCTTCACCCCGGACGGGCGCGAGATTCTCTTTTCGGCGAACCGCAATGCCGGTTGGGAACTGCAATCGCGCGAAGCGGACATTTTTTCGGTCGATGTGGCGACGGGCGCGCTGCGGCAATTGACGGCGGAGGCAGGGGTGGAGGAAAGCCCCGCCGTCTCGCCGGGCGGGGACCTCGTCGCCTATCTCAGGACCGGGAACGAGGCTGAGCCTTTCCTGCCGACCGATGTCTACCTGATGGATCGTAGCGGCGGGAATGCGCGCAACCTGACGCCCGATCTCGACCGCCGCGCTGGAGACCTGCAATGGCTCGGTAACCGGGAAATCGCCTTCACCTACCAGAACCGGGGCGAGAACAATGTCGGCACGGTCCGCACCGATGGCAGGCGCTCGACCTTGGTCGAAGGCATTGGCGGCACCACGGTCGGTCGGCCCTATGTCAGCGGAACCTACGATGCCGGGCGCGGCGGGGCGCTGGTCTATACGAAGGGCAGCGCGCAGCGTCCGGCGGACCTCTATTCCTATCGCGGGGGCCGGACGCGCAGGCTGACGTCGCTGAACGAGGACCTGCTGGCACAGCGCGATCTGGGCGATGTAAGATCGTTTACCTACGCCTCCTCGCTCGACGGGCTGGAGGTGCAGGGCTGGATGATCACGCCGCCGGGCTATGTCGAAGGCCGGGCCTATCCGCTGATACTGGAGATCCACGGCGGGCCGCATCTCGCCTACGGGCCGCACTTCTCCGCCGAATTGCAGCGCATGGCGGCTGAAGGCTACGTCGTCGTCTACGACAATCACCGCGGCTCCATCGGTTACGGCAGCGAATTCGCGAACCTGCTGAAATACAAATATTCGAGCCCCGACGATTTTGCCGACCACATGTCGGCCGTGGACTGGGCGATCGACAACGGCTTCGCCGACCCGCAGAACCTGTTCATCGCAGGCGGCTCTGCCGGCGGGATAGCGACCGCCTATGCTGTTGGCCTGACAAACAGGTTCAATGCTGCCGTGGCGGCCAAGCCGGTCATCAACTGGGTATCGAAGGTGCTTACGGCGGACAGCTATATCGGACAGATCGCCAACCAGTTCCCCGGCCCTCCGTGGGAGCATCTGGACCATTACTGGGAGCGTTCGCCGCTGTCGCTGGTCGGGAACGTGGAAACGCCGACCATGCTGATCACCGGCGAAATCGACTACCGCACGCCGATCTCGGAGACGGAGCAATTCTACCAGGCCTTGCAATTGCGCCGGATACCCAGCGCCATGGTCCGGATTCCGGGAACCAGCCACGGCATCGCAGCCCGTCCGTCTTTGCTGAATGCAAAGACCGACTACACCCTCGCCTGGTTCGAAAAATACCGCACCGATAGCGGCACTCCGGCAGAAGAAAGCGCCCCGCAGTAAAGGTCATGGTCGAAGGAATTCGCCGTTCCGGCCGGACCGGCAAATGGTGGGCGCGGCAAGGATTGAACTTGCGACCCCACCCGTGTGAAGGGTGTGCTCTACCACTGAGCTACGCGCCCGCTCGCTGTGCCGATGCACGCGGCGAAGGGCGCGCCAATGGCATTGCGGCGCGCGAATGGCAAGGGGGCTTGGCGCCCTAGTCGAGCAGGGCCGCCAGTTTCTGCCAAAAACCTGGGCGCGATCCGGCCGCCGCCAGCAAAGTAACACGCGCGGGCGGAGTGGGGCATTCGAGGCAATAGGCCTGCATTCCGCGCGTCGTCAGCAAGCGCGAGGCGTCCGCCTCCAGCCGGTCCAGCGTGCCTGCCTGCCGGTTTGCCATCAGCGCAAAGACATCCTGCGGAACGGCCTGCGCCGCCTCCGGCATGACGAGAGAGCGAAGGAGCGTGTCGTAGGTCGCCTCCCCGTCGCCCAGGAATGTGAGATGCCAGCCGTCATCGACAACGCCAGCCTGCGCGGCGACCCATTCGGCGGCTTCGTCCAGGCCGCCATACTGGTCGACGAGGCCGATCTGCCGCGCCGTGCCGCCGTCCCATACGCGGCCCTGGCCGATGCGGTCGGCCTGTTCTTCCGACAAATTGCGCGAGGTGGCGACCAGCCGGATGAAATCGGTGTAGCCATCGCTGATGGAGCTTTGCAGGATCGAATCGACCTCCGGCGTGAAACCGCCGATCAGGTCCGGCTGTCCGGAAAGCGGCGTGGTGCGCACCCCGTCCGAATTGACGCCATATTCCGCCGCCAGGTCCTCGAAAGTGGGGATGACGGCGAAGATACCGATCGAGCCGGTAATCGTCTCCGGCTCTGCAAAGATGCGGTCGGCGGGGGTCGAGACCCAGTAGCCGCCGCTTGCGGCGACATTCGCCATGCTGACCGCGACGGGAATATCGCGCGCCTTGTGCCGCAGGATCGCCTCCCGGATCAGTTCGCTGGCGAGGACGGACCCGCCCGGCGAATCCACCCGCACGACGAGACCGGCGAGGTCGTCTTCCAGCGCATCGTCCAGCAGGGTGGCGATCCGGTCGCCGCCGGCCGTGCCGGGGCCGGCTTCCCCGTCCACGATCTCGCCCGCGATCGTAACCACGCCGATGGCGCTGCCACCCGTATCGCGCGGATTGTCGGCCAGCCAGGGATCGAGTCCGGAATAGGCGTAGCTGCCGGGCGCATCGCCATAGGGGTCCTCGCCGGAAATTTCCGCCACGCGCTGGCCGAATTCGACCTTGTTGCCGAGCTTGTCGACCAGACCGGCCTGTAGCGCCGCTGTCGCCAGATCGCCGGACGATGCCTCGACCCACGCGGCGGGATCGGCCGTGACGCGGGCGATGTCGGTGCGGGGACGCGCTTTCTTCACATGGGCCTGCCACTCTTCCCACAAGGCCTCGTAGAGGGAGGTGTAGTTTTCCCGCGCAGGCTCCGACATGCCGGTTTCGAGATAGGGCTCCACGGCGGACTTGTACGTGCCCACGCGGTAGACGCGGGCATTAATGTTCAGCTGTTCGAGCAGGCCTGCGTAATACAGCCGCTCACCGCCGGGACCGGCGATGAAGGCACCACCCAGCGGATCGAGCCAGACCTCCGATGCGTGGGACGCCAGCATCATTCCGTCATCGGCATAGGCGACGGCATAGGTCAGGACCGGCTTTTCCGCCACGCGCACGCGGTCCAGCGCTGCGCCGATATCCTGCAGGTGAGCCTGCCCGCCGCCCAGGAAGCCGGACAGGTCGAGCACGACCGAACTGATCCGCTCGTCGGTCGCCGCCGTGTCCAGCGCGTGGACCACGTCCTGCACGTCGTATTCGCCGACCGGGGCCGTGCCCGACAGCAGGGCATCGAACGGATCGACCGGTGTCTTCTCCTCCACGACGTAGCCGTTCAGTTCGACGAGCAGCGCGCCTTCGGTGACCTGCGCGGGCGAGGGGCGGGCGGTCAGCACGCCGTAGAGCGCGAAGAAGAACAGCAGCAGGAGGACGAGGACCAGCGCATCCTTCACCCCCACGAGGAGCCGCCACACCGATTTTGCGAATGCCATTGGATTTCCTTGCTGGACGGCGCCGGCAGCGACCCGTGCGCCCGTCTTTCGTCAAAGATAGGACGGAAGGCGCGGGCGCGCCACCGCTTTCCCCTTGAGCGGGCCACAGCCCTCGACTAGTGGCATCGCTTTGATGACATCGGCAGGCTCCTCCCCCCAAGGCGACCGCTATCCGGCGGGCGCGCACGCATTCCCGCACCGCGACCTGACCGGGATCGCGCAGCTGGAACGGCACGAAATCCTCTATCTGCTGGACGAGGCGGAACAGTGGGTCGAACTGAATCGCCAGGCGGACAAGCATTCGGGGGAGCTTGCCGGTCTCACCATCATAAACGCCTTCTTCGAGAACAGCACGCGCACGCTGCTGAGTTTCGAAATCGCGGGCAAGCGGCTGGGGGCGGACGTCGTCAACATGCACGCCGCCACTTCCAGCACGAAGAAGGGCGAGACGCTGATCGATACGGCGATCACGCTCAATGCCATGCGGGCCGATGCCATCGTCATCCGCCACGGGTCGAGCGGGGCGGTGGACCTGATTGCGAGCAAGGTGGACTGCCCGGTCCTGAATGCCGGCGACGGCAGCCACGAGCATCCGACGCAGGCCCTGCTCGATGCGCTGGCCCTGCGCCATGCGCTGGAGGAACGCGGCGAAGGGGCTGAGGATTTCACCGGCCTCACCGTCACGATCTGCGGCGATATCCTGCACAGCCGCGTGGCCCGGTCCAACATTCTGTGCCTGCAGGCCATGGGGGCCAGCGTTCGGGTCTGTGCGCCGCCCGCGCTGATGCCCGCCGCCATCGAACGGATGGGAGCGACCGCGTTCCATGATTTCGACGCGGCACTGGACGGCAGCGATGTCGTGATGATGCTGCGCCTCCAGTCGGAACGGATGAGCGGGCAGTTCATCCCGTCCGAACGCGAGTATCACCACCTTTACGGGCTGACGCAGGCCCGGCTGGACCGCGCCGCGCCCGACGCGCTGGTCATGCACCCCGGACCGATGAACCGCGGGGTGGAAATCGACAGCGACGTGGCCGACCGGCTCGACCGGTCGATTATCACGCGGCAGGTGGAAATGGGCGTGGCGATCCGCATGGCGTGCCTCGACATCCTGACGCGCCGCGCGCGCGGGGTGGAGGGTTGGTCGGGCGAGCGGGGCCGGGGGCAATGGGTATGAAGCAGGTGCGCGCGCTCACCATCACCAATGCGAAGGTAGTGACCCCCGCCGGTATCGCCGAAGGCGCCGTGCGCTGCGCCGGGGGACTGATCTCTGCGGTCGGGGATGTGGCCCCGGCCGATGGCGACGAGATTCACGACGCGCGTGGCCGCACGCTGATGCCGGGCCTCGTCGATTTCGGCGTCTTCGCGGTGGACAAGCCCGCGTTTCATTTCGGAGGCATCACCCGCGCCGCGCTGATGCCCGACCAGTCGCCGCTGCTCGATCTGCCGAGCCGGGTCAGCTATATTTCCAAGAGCGGGAAGCCCGACCTCTGGGTCCATCCCCTGGCCGCTGCAACCAGCGGTCTAGCCGGCGAAAAACTGGCCGAAATCGGCCTGATGCGCGAGGCTGGTGCGCGCGGGATCGCAACCGGGCGGCAATGGATCGCCGACAGCGCGACCATGCTGCGCGTGCTGCAATATGCCGCCATGCTGGACATGGTCGTGGTCGCCCATGCCGAAGATGCCAGCCTGGCCGGAAGCGCCGCGGCGACGGCAGGCGAAATGGCGACCCGCCTCGGCCTGCCGAGCGCGCCTGCCGAAGCGGAAGCGATTGCGGTTGCGCGCGACATCGCATTGGCGGAACTGGCCGGTGCGCGGCTTCATTTCCGGCAGGTCACGACGTCCGCCGCGCTCGACCTGGTCCGGGCTGCGAAGGCGCGGGGCGTGGCCGTGACGGCCGGTGTCACCCCGGCGCATTTCATGCTGTCCGACCTCGAGACGGCAGGTTTCAGGACCTTTGCCCGCCTGTCCCCTCCCTTGCGCAGCGAGAGCGACCGGCAGGCCGTGCGCGCCGCCATTGCCGACGGTACGATCGACGTCATCTCCAGCGGTCACGATCCGCGCGGGGCGGAGGACAAGCGCCTGCCCTATGCCGATGCTGCCGCCGGGATGGCGGGGGCCGAAACGCTGCTTGCGCTGACGCTGACACTCGTACGCGACGGCCTCATCGACCTGCCGCGCATGGCGGACCTGCTCTGCGGGTCCCCGGCCCGCCTGCTCGGCGCCGAGGCCGGCGTCCTGCGCGAAGGGGCGGAAGCCGACCTCACCCTGGTCGATCCGGACAAGCCCTGGGTCGTCGACAGCCGGAAGATGGAAGCGGCTGCAGGAAACACGCCGTTCGACGGCCAGCCGATGCAGGGCCGGTCCATCGCTACGTGGAAAGGCGGTATCGCGACCGGCGGCAAGAGATTAAAGCCTTAACCAACGTCGTTTACCTCTCGGGATTACAGGAACGGATACACCGCGATGATGACCGGACATGATGATCCCCGCGATGATGGCGACAATCCGGATATCGGACGACGCCGGCAGGATCGGCAGAAAGTCGGTCTGCAAGGGCGGTATCGCCGTGGCTCCGGCGTTCCGAAGGACGTCTGGATTACCGACCTTTCGCAGACCGGATGCCGTTTCTACGACCGCTTCGGCACCATGAAGGCCGGAACGCCGATCACCCTGAGGCTGGGTACGTTCGGCCCGATCCCGGCCGTGGTTCGCTGGTGGGACAACCAGGTCAACGGCGTGGAATTCGTCGAGCCGCTTCACATCTCGGTGTTCGAGCACATGTGCACGAAGCTTTCGGACAAGCCGCCGGCCGATCTCGATTTCAGCCGCCTCTAGGTAGCCTGTCCGCCCATCTCATCCATAGGCAAAAAAAGCCCCTCCCGGCATATGGGCCGGGAGGGGCGATAGAACCCCCTTGCGTAAGGATGCAGGGTACCGTGTCCGGTATCAGCGGCTCGCCATGCGGACGCCCGTATCGATGGCGCCGGGCAGCGGGGCGTTGCGGGCCCAGGTGATGCAGCCCTGTCCGTTGGACTTGACGCTGGAACACATGGAGCGGGCACCGGCATTGTCGAAGCCGGCCGCCGATACGCGATAATAGATCTTGCCGCGAACGCGGGCTTTGGTGATGACCATCTGGTGGTCGGACAGCTGGGAATAGCGCTGGGCGTAGATGCCCCATGCGCGCTTCGCACCCGCTTCGGAATTGAAGCTGCCGAGTTGCACCAGGTGGCTGTCGCCGCCTGCAATCGACGCCTGGGCAGCAACCTTGCGGACCGGTTCCGGCTTTGCGCCATTGCGGACGGGCATGGTCTGGACGACCGGGCTGGTGACGAATTCGATGGCACTGCGAGCGATCTGCGCGACCGTGGCACCTTGCGGAGCGGGCGCTGCGAAGGCGTCCTCGAAACTTTCCGGCTTGGTTGCAGGTGGCACGACGGCGGCGACCTGCGGGACAGCTTGCGAAACGGGCTGCGCAGCAGCGCGCGCAGGCTCAGTATCACCGCGCGGCGCGGGAATTTCGGCCAGTGGCGGCAATTCGCGCGAGGCGCTGGCAGTCGCAGGCACGGCCTTCGGCTCGAACGCTTCGGCAAGGGCAGGCGCCATCGCGGCGGCTTCGGCCATCTGCTGCTCGGCACCGGGAGCGACGTTCAGGGCGAGCGCGGCAGGCATTCCGCCATCGCGCCGTACCGGCACGTTTAGCAACGCTGCCACGCGTTCGCGGTGGGCATCGCCGGTGGATGTCTTGGCCCATTCGGAAAGGCGTGCGTCGAGCATGTCGCCCGGCACGTCTTCTGCCGCCATGACGCGGGCTGCGCGCCAATTGCCCTGCAGGGCATAGGCATAGGCGAGGTTCTGGCGAACCTTCGCGGTGTTGTTTCCGGCACGCAGGGTGCTGGCAAGGACATGGACGCCGCGATCCGCATCGCCGGCCAGTGCCAGGGCGAGGCCGCGATCGGCGGCGGGAATGCTGTCGCGCCAGTCCTCCAGCACGCCGAGTGCAGCGTTCTGGTCACCGGCGCCGATCAGTGCGAGCGAATAGCCGAGCGCGGTGCGCGGGCTGGTGTCGCCAAGGGTGATCGCATCCTCGAACCCGGTGGCTGCCGACTGGAAACGTCCGGCGTCGAGATAGGCTGCGCCCAGGACGGCGCGGTAGGTTGCGTTGCGCGGTTCCTGCGCGACGGCGCTTTCGGCGCTGGCGACGGCAGCCTGCGCCTCGCCCGAGGCGATGGCGGTGCGGGCGTCGCTGGCGGCGAGGTCTGCGCGCTGTCCGCCCGCAGAGGTGCACCCGGCAAGAGCGACGGTCGCAACCGCGCTCGTGAGGGCCAGGCGGGTAAAGCTTTGCTTGCGGATCATTGTCATTCCCCTTCGGGCAGTGCTTCTTCGGGCGTTCACTTGTTGGCCACTTGCGCGGCCATCGAATCGATTTCGGGCATTTCGCCCAGCAGGCGGTCCAGCGCTTCGGTCACCAATTGCTGGGCGCTGCGGCCCTTGACGGTGCTTGCAAGGCGCAGTTTGAGGTGACGCTCTGCATCGAGGCGCAGCGTAAAGGCGGCCCGTTTGCCTTGCGAAATCGCGGAACGGCGCTGCTGCGAAGACGAGGCGATGCGTGCTTCGGTCTTCGGGTCAGCATCATCCCGTGCCTTTGCGGCGTTATGGTCGGAAGGTTCGGCAGCGGCGGAGATCCGGCTCGCCAGTTCTTCCTGCTGCACCTTGGCGGGCGAGGGTTTGGCGATGGCGGTATGCGCGGCGTCCGCGTCCTCGACGGGCTCGGGAGCGGGGGTCAGGCCGGCGAAGCCGCCGGTTTCCTGCGGACGGTCGTCATAGGGCTCGCCCATGTCGTTCCATCCCAGGTCCTCCAGATTGGCGGCCAGTGCTGCGGCCCCGGCAGGTTTCTCTCCATGAAGCGGCGCGATCTGCGGACGCATGGCCGGCTTCGCGCCGCCCTTGCGGGCCAGCAGCGTCGGGCTGAGAGAGGCGAAGCTGGTTTCTGTCATGGCTGTGTCCCTGTTCCCTCCGCGGCGATCAGGACGCGACGCGGCGGCCGAAACCGCCTGCGGGACGATAGGTGCCGGGCTGCGCGGCGGCCTGGGTCGGCGCGGCGAACACGGTGCGGCGGAAGTTCTTTTCCAGCCGGTCGGCGAGGTAACCCCACAGGGCGGTCACTTCGGCAGCGGAGCGGCTGTTGGGATCGACTTCCATGACCGTGCGGCCATCGATCATCGAGGCTGCGAAATCGGTGCGGTGGTGCAGGGTGATCGGTGCGACGGTGCCGTGCTGGCTGAGAGCGACGGCGGCTTCGGACGTAATCTTCGCCTTGGGCGTTGCCGCGTTCACGCAGAACACCAGCGGCTTCCCGGCGCGTTCGCACAGGTCGACCGTTGCACCGACAGCGCGAAGGTCGTGCGGGCTGGGGCGGGTGGGGACGACGATCAGTTCGGCCACGCCGATGACCGACTGGATGGCCATGGTTATGGCGGGTGGCGTGTCGATCACGGCCAGCTTGAACCCCTGCTGGCGCAGCGCCTGCAGGTCGGTTGCAAGGCGGGCCACGGTGGTCTGGGCGAAAGCGGGATATTCCGCCTCGCGCTCGTTCCACCAGTCGGCAAGCGAGCCCTGCGGATCGATGTCGATCAATACGACCGGGCCGGCTCCGGCCCTCTGTGCCTGAACAGCCAGATGGCCGGACAGGGTAGTCTTGCCCGATCCGCCTTTTTGCGATGCCAATGCCAGTACTCGCAAGGCCTGGTCCCCCTGATAAATTCCAAAACGGTCCCCAGCGCCTGTCGCCGGAGGTCTGCGGAGGGAAATCGCAGGATACCCCTAATTTTGGGTTAAGACTGGCGTGCCGGGAGCAGCGATGACGGTCCGTTAAGGACAAGCTCGGTGCGGGCACGGGGACATAAATGCTTTGCTAACGGGCTGTTCACTATGTCAGGCTACTTCGATTGCTGAATCCCGGGAAGAAAAGGGCCGATCATGGCTGCCAGAGCACATTTCCGCCTTGCCGCCATGGCATGTATCGCGATGACGCCGCTGGCCGTTGCCGCGCCGGCGCTTGCCGACGTGAAGACGGGCGTCGATGCATGGAGCAGGGGCGACTACGACACGGCCGTGGCCGAATGGCGCGGCCCGGCGGCGAAGGGCGACCCCGACGCGCAGTTCAACCTCGCACAGGCGTACCGCCTCGGACGCGGGGTGGAGGCGAACGAGAAACAGGCGGAAGTGTTCTACGCCAAGGCAGCCGAGAAGGGCCACCTGAAAGCGGCGGACAATCTGGGCCTGCTGATGTTCCAGGACGGACGCCGGCAGGAGGCAATGCCCTATGTCAGCGCCGCCGCCGATCGCGGCGATCCGCGTGCGCAGTATCTCCTGGGCATCGCCCATTTCAACGGCGACCTGGTGGAGAAGGACTGGGTGCGCGCCTATGCGCTGCTCACGCTCGCCAATTCCGCAGGCCTGCCGCAGGCCGCACCTGCCATCACGCAGATGGACGAGTTCATCCCGCTGGAGCAGCGCGAACAGGCGCAGACTGTCGCCACGACGATAAAGCGGGATGCCGATGCGCGGCGCGCCAGCCAGCTTGCCGCAGCAGACCTTGCCGGCGGCACGGCAAACAGCGTTGCGCCGCCTCCGGCCGCCGCTGCCCCGCAAGCCGTCCGCGCGGCAGCGACCATGCCGACAGCACGCGCCACTGGCGGCGCGGCTGCCATACCCCGGCCCATTCCGACGACCAGCGTGGCACCGTCCGTGGCTGCAGCGCAGGCTGCCGTGGCAGAGGCCCAGCGCGTGACCGGGACGCAAAGCCCGGCGCTGGCCGGTGCGGATTACGCAAGGCCTGTCAGCGGGCCTCCGGTCCGCACTGCGACCGGCACGGCAGCGGCGACACCGGCCCCTGCGCCCGCGCCTGCGCCCACGACCATCGCTGCCGCCACGCCCGCGCCGCGTACGGACCCGAAACCGGAGGGGCAACCGGACCTGGGACCGGCGCCCGCACCCGCCCCGGCAGCCACCGGTCCGTGGAAGGTGCAGCTCGGCGCCTTTTCCGTCAGGAACAATGCCGAGCGCCTGTGGACGCGGCTTTCCTCGCGCAGCGAGATTTCCGGGCGAAAAAAATTGCTGGTGGATGCAGGGCGGCTGACCAAGCTGCAGGCGGGCGGCTATGCCTCGCGCGGCGATGCACAGAGCGCCTGCAATGCGCTCAAACGCACCGGGCAGGCGTGTCTCGTCACCCGATAGGACCGCTGCGGACGAAGCGCGGGGCCTACGCCGCCAAATGACTTTCTTCCCGCCCCCGGACTGCTAGAGCAGTCGGCAGAGTGGGGGTGACCATGACGACAGATGCGCAGCTTGCAGGCCTGACGGACAACGCCCCGCCGGATCGGGCCCCGCCGGATCGGGTCCCGCCGGACCAGGTGCAGCCGATCGCCGCGGGCGACACCCAGCGCCTTGCCAGCCTGGACTTCATTCGCGGGATCGCGGTGATGGGCATATTGTGGGCGAATATCGTCGCCTTCGGCCAGCCATTCGCCGCCTACATGTATCCCGATGCCTTCATCGTCCCGCACTCCGATGCGGAGGACTGGATGTGGGTTGCCCAGTTCGTTCTGATCGACGGCAAGATGCGCGGTCTGTTCACCCTGCTGTTCGGGGCCGGGATGATGCTGTTCATGGAAAAGGCGTGGGCGCGGGGGCAGGGCAGGGGCCTGCAGGCGCGGCGATTGTTCTGGCTGATGCTGTTCGGCCTGCTGCATTATTTCCTGATCTGGCGCGGCGACATCCTGTTTTCCTACGCCGTTTGCGGTTTTGTCGCGCTCGCTTTCCTGCGGATGGAGGCGCACAAGCAACTGGTGCTGGGATTGCTGGGTTATGTCGCCGGTGCGATCCTGTACGGGGCGATGATGGCCCCGCTGACACTGGCCGCCGATACCCCGATGGGCGAGGAAGGCGGCGCGCTGGAAATGGTCGCCCCGTCGCTGGAGGAAGGAAAGCAGATCGCCCTGGACGACGGCGCCGTGCAGACGGAGCTGATCCGGGGCGGCGACTACGGGGATTACGTCGCGCACATGGTCGGCACGCACGCGGCGGACCTGGGATTCTTCATCTTCATCTGGCTGTTTGAGACGCTTCCCCTGATGCTGGTCGGCATGGCGCTTTACCGGATGGGGCTGTTCAGCGGCGGCTTCGATCCCGGGCGCCAGCGAATGTGGGGCTGGATCGGGCTGCTGGGCGGCGGAGCGGTCTCGCTGCTGATTGGGCTGTGGGTCAGGGATAACGGCTTCACCTATTACGGCACGCAGGCGGCCATGGTCGGCTTCTCCTTCCTGCCCCGGCTCCCCATGGTCCTGGGGCTCGCCGCGCTGCTTTCTCTGGCGGCCCCGCACGCGGCCGGCTGGCTCGGCTCGCGGGTCAGCGCTGCGGGCCGCGCCGCCTTCACAAATTATCTCGGCACATCGGCCGTGATGATGCTGTTATTCCACGGCTGGGGCCTTGGCCAGTTCGGAGAGCTCGGGCGGACGGAACTGTACGGGGTCGCCCTTCTGGGCTGTGCGGCGATGCTGGCGTGGTCGGCGCCGTGGCTTGCCCGGTTCCGATACGGCCCGCTCGAATGGCTGTGGCGCTGCCTGACTTATGGGAAGCTGTTTCCCCTCCGTCGTTGAGGGACGGCGCACACAGCCGGGGCGAATTGCCTCACTGGGCTTGCTATTGCGAAGTATTCGCATAATTATGCTTTTGCGAATCAATCGCAGGAGACGCGCCCCAATGTATGTCTGCATCTGCAATGCCATCCGCGAGACAGAGCTGCGCCGTGTCGCGCGCCGTACGAATGGCGATGCGGAAGCGGCCTATGCCGCGCTGGGCAAGCGGCCCAATTGCGGGTCGTGCCTCGACGAGGCCGACGCCATCCTGTTCGAGGAACGCGAACTGGGCCTGCAGCCGGCGGCGGCCTGAGCGGGTTCGGCGCTACTGAAAACCATTCGCAAATGGCCGTTTTCCGCCATTTTCAAGAATTTTCAGGCTTGTCAGAATCCATGGCGCGCGCCCATGATACGGCGCACGCACCCCCCGTTCCGCCATATCGGAGAGCAGCGCCATGAAGGGCGATTCCAAGGTCATCGACTATCTCAACAAGGCTCTCACCAACGAGCTGACAGCCATCAACCAGTACTGGCTGCATTACCGCGTCCTGGCCGATTGGGGCGTGGACAAGCTGGCCGAATACGAGCGCCACGAATCGATCGACGAGATGAAGCACGCCGACTGGCTGGCGGAGCGGATTCTCTTCCTCAACGGCCTCCCCAACTTCCAGGCGATCCACAAGCTGAAGGTCGGCGAGACGGTGGAGGAAATCCTGCGCGCCGACATGGCGATGGAGGAAGAGGCAATCCCGCTCCTGCGCGAGGCGGCCGATTACTGCCAGAGCGTGAAGGACTTCGTGTCCGGCCAGCTGTTCGAGAACATCCTCGCCAGCGAGGAAGAGCATGTCGACTTCCTCGAAACGCAGTTCGACATGATCGAACGGATGGGCCTGCAGAACTACGTCCAGTTGCAGAGCAGCCCGGCAGGCGAGGGCCACACGGGCGCCGGCGCACCGGGCGCCAACAACGCCTAACCCGTCTTGCGCGCCGAGGCGGCTTGTGCGGCGGCCTCGGCTTCGGCCTCCGCCCGGTCCATGCGGCGACGGGCCTTTGCTTCCTTCAACCGCTCATGATTGCGATGCGCCGCTGTGCGCGTCTCGATCGCGAACATGGCGAGGCCGATCACCAGGAATGCCATGGTGATGATCCATGCAATGGCAGTCAGCGTCCCGATCTGCGGGCGGATGAAGGCGGAAATGAACAGCAGGGCAATCACCACGCTGATGGTAAGGGCCGCCAGCGTGCTGAACATCACGGCACCCTGCGCGTAATTGCGCCGTTTTTCGAGCGAAGGCAGGTCCCTTACCAGCGTTCCGGCACGGCCTTCCTCGTCCAGCCGCGTGATGCGCTCGATCCGGTTGGCAACCCAGATCAACCGGTTGGTCATGACGTTCATGATGGCCCCGATACCTGCCAGCAGGAAGGCCGGCGCAAGGCTTAGCTGCACGATCTGCTGCACGCGCGCCGTGCTGGACGTGCGCTGGATGATTTCGTCGGCAATACCGATTTCGGCCAGTATCTCGAGCATATCCAGTTCCGCTTGGCCGTGATCGGCCGATTGATCCCGCGTGGTCAGTCCCGCTTCGACCCGGTGCTGTAATTGCCGCCCCCGCCGCGATTGGCGTTGTAGGGGTTCTTCGGACTTTTCAGCACGACGCGCACCGGAACCGCGTCGAAGCCCAGCTTGTCGCGGATGCCATTGACGAGATAGCGTTCATAGCTGGTAGGCAGCGATTCCAGCCGCGTGCCGAAAATGACGAAGCGCGGCGGGCGCGTCCCCGCCTGCGTGATATAGCGCAGCTTGACCCGTCGACCACCCGGGGCGGGGGGCGGGTTCGCCTCCATCGCATCGTCGAACCACCGGTTGAGCGCGGAGGTCGGCACGCGTTTCGACCAGCTTTCGCGCAGTTCGAACGCGGCGGTCAGCATCGGGTCGATACCCTTGCCGGTCTTCGCGCTGACAGCCAGCACCGGCAAACCGCGCACCTGCGCCAGCCCGTCGTTCAGCGCGGCGCGGATCCCGTTGAACAGCGCGCTGGGATCCTCTGCGATATCCCACTTGTTGATCGCGACCATTAGGGCGCGGCCTTCTTCCAGGACCATGCTGGCGATCTTCAGGTCCTGGTGCTCCAGCCCCTGCGTCGCATCGAGCAGCAGCACCACGACCTCGGCGAAATCGACCGCGCGGCGGGCATCGGCGACGGACAGCTTCTCCAGCTTTTCCGTGACATTGCGTTTCTTGCGCATGCCGGCGGTGTCGATCAGGCGGATGTCGCGTTCCTCGCCCGATTTGGGATCGGTCCATTTCCAGTCGATTGCGATGGAATCGCGGGTGATGCCCGCCTCCGGCCCGGTCAGCAGGCGATCTTCGCCCAGCATCCGGTTGATCAGCGTGGACTTGCCGGCATTGGGCCGCCCGACAATGGCCAGCTTCAGCGGGCCGAGCGGGGCAACCTCGTCATCCTCTCCATCGTCCGCCATGCGGGCCGCGCTGGCTGCCTCTTCCTCGGCGTCGGCCTTTTCCCCGATCAGCGGCCACAGCCCCTCGAACAGGTCGGCCACGCCGTCCCCGTGTTCGGCCGAAATGCCTGCCGGTTCACCGAGACCGAGCGAATAGCTTTCCAGGATGCCCGCCTCGGCCGCCTTGCCTTCGGCCTTGTTGGCGACCAGCACGACCGGCACGTCCACGGTTCGCAGCCAGCGGCCGATTTCCTCGTCGAGCGGGGTCAGCCCGGCGCGCGCGTCGATGACGAACAGGACAGCGTCCGCGCCTTCGACGCTGACCTCCGTCTGCGCGCGCATCCGGCCGGGCAGTGTCTCGCGGTCCTCGTCTTCCCAGCCGGCGGTGTCGACGACGGTGAATTTCATCCCCGCCAGTTCCGCATCGCCCATGCGCCGGTCGCGCGTGACGCCGGGCTGGTCGTCGACCAGGGCGAGCTTCTTGCCCACCAGCCGGTTGAACAGGGTGGACTTGCCGACATTGGGCCGGCCGATGATGATGACTGTCGGGCGCATTATGCTGCCGCAGGTGGCCCCTCCGGACGCCGTTGGCAAGCACTGGCGGCATATCGGTCGCCAATCGTAAAATCGCGTTAACCGTAACGCGAAGGTGCGTGTGAAGGTTACCGGCGCATTTGGTACGCCCATGTCGAAGCTGATCATACCCCTAGCCATCGGTGCCGCATTGCTCGGCGCGCCCGCGATCCCGCTGCCGTCCGGCGCGGGCGGAGGCGCATTGCAGGCCCGGGAACTGCCCGCCTACCTCCAATGCGTGCCCTATGCCCGCGAGGTCAGCGGTGTGCGGATATTCGGCGATGCCCATACCTGGTGGAGCCAGGCCTCATCGCGGTACGAGCGTAGCAACCGGCCCCGTGTCGGCGCGGTGATGGCATTCCAACCTCATCGCAAGATGAAGCTGGGCCATGTCGCTGCGGTGTCGAAGGTCATCGATTCGCGCACTGTCCTGCTGGATCATGCGAACTGGTCGCCGATCAATGGCCGCCGCGGACAGATCGAACGCGATGTGAAGGCGATCGACGTGTCGCCGGGCAACGACTGGAGCGAAGTGCGTGTCTGGTATGCCCCGCTTCAGGCTCTGGGCAAGACGCGCTGGCCGGTTCACGGCTTCATCTACGGCGATGGCGCGCCCGCCGCCCGTCCGCGCGTCGTTTCCCCGCCGACCCATGTCGCGGTGACGCGGGCGCCTTCCAGACAGTTTGTCAGCGCGTTCGATGCGATTCGCGGCGGTGCTTCGCCCGCCACCTATCGCCAGGCGAAGCCGCTGCCGCCTCAGCGCGGTTACAGGCAGGCAAAACCGCTTGCGCCGCAACAACAGGAAAGCCAGCGGAAATCGCAGGGCCAGCGGACCGGGGCGCAGGCACGCGATCCCATCGCGCAGGTCCTTGCGCGCTACGACTAGAAACCAGGCTTGAGGCCCGCCAACTGGCGGGCCGGTGCTCGCTCAGTCGGCCTTGGCCACCGGGGCATCTTCGCCCAGGTCTTCAAACCACGCCTCGACCGGGCCTTTCAGCTTCAGCAGCAGGGGATTGCCCTTGCGGTCGACGGTCTTGCCTGCCTGCACCCGGACCCAGCCTTCGGGAATCGAATATTCCTCGATATCCGTGCGCTGCTTGCCCTTGAAGCGGATGGCGACGCCGCGCTGCAGGGCTTCCTGGTCGAAAAACTTGCTGCGGGGATGCACCGAGAGGGTCATCGGCGGGGTGTCGCTTGCATTGCCGGCTGGACCGGTGTCGGTGTCGGGGGAGGTGTTTTCTTCACTCATGGCCCGCGCGGATAAGGCCGCTGGCGCCCGGTGACAATCCCGGCGTTACGCGGCGACCCCGTTTTCCCGCCTTCCTACTGCGCCGGAGGCGGTGTTTCCTGCGGCTGGACGCCCGGCTCGGCAATATCGGGCGATGGCGGCTGGATTTCGCCCGGATGGGAGGGCGGTGCTTCCGGCAGCGAATCCGGCGTATGCTCGGGCGGGGCTACGGGTTCGATCGTGTCGGGACCGGGATCGGGCTGGGTTGCCATGCTGAATTCCTCTATTTCTTTTCCGGGCCGGTAACCGGCTCATGATCGGGGTCGGTTTCGTCCAGGGTCTGTTCGCCCCCGCCATCGAGGGCATTGCGACCGGCGAGTTTGCGGGCATCCGGGTCGCCCGTGCTGTCTGCTGCATCCGCATCGAGCGGCGAGTGTGCTGATTCCACGCTGCCGCTCTTCGCGCTGTCTCCATCGACAGGCGCGTGCGCGGCTTCTTCCTCGTCCGCGTCCGGCGCGATGACCGGCGGCGTGGATGGCGGGATGCGCGGTTTGTCGTATTGTCCCATGATGTGGTCCTTTCACCCCTTGCAACGCCGCCCGGGGTCACAGCGTTCCCCGGCGACGCGCGCGCCAAGGCCGGTACGAGACGGTTCGGGACGAGGCGAGGGCGCGCGCATTCGTGCAAGCGCTTGCCCTTTCAGCCCTCGCCGCCTACAGGCGCTCGTTCACGCGTGCGGACCATGTCGGTTCGCGCGCGGCTTCGTTCGGGTATGCGGGCGTGGCGGAATTGGTAGACGCGCTGGTTTTAGGTACCAGTATCGCAAGATGTGGGGGTTCGAGTCCCTTCGCCCGCACCAGTTACGCCGCCCCAGGCCCGGTCGCGACGCCACCCGCATCGAATCGATACTTACCTGAAGGTTCAAAGGCACGACCCATGCAGATCAACGAGACCACCAATGAGGGCCTCAAGCGCGCCTATGCGCTGACCATCCCCGCCGCCGACATCGAGAAGCAGATCGATGCGGAAATCAAGAAGGTGGCTCCGCAGATCAAGATGCCCGGCTTCCGCCCCGGCAAGGTCCCGGCCAACCTGGTGCGCAAGATGCACGGCGAGCAGCTGCACGCGCAGGTCATCAACGACACCATCCGCAGTTCCGTCGACGAACTGATGAAGGAAAAGGAACTGCGCCCGGCCATGCAGCCCGCAATTTCGCTGGGCGAAGGGTACGAACAGGGCAAGGATGCCGAAGTCACGGTCGAGCTGGAAGTGCTCCCGGACGTGGAGGCACCCGATACGGACGGCCTGACGCTGGAACGCCTGACGGTCCCGGTCAGCGACGAAGCGGTCGACGAGACCGTGGGCCGCATCGCGGAAGGCAACAAGACCTACAAGGACGCTGCCAAGACCCGCAAGGCGAAGGACGGCGACCAGCTGATCATCGATTTCGTCGGCCGCGTCGACGGGACCGAATTCGAAGGCGGCAAGGCCGAAGGCACGCCGCTGGTCATCGGTTCGGGCACGTTCATCCCCGGCTTCGAAGAGCAGCTGACGGGCGTGAAGACCGGTGAGGAAAAGACCATCACCGTCACCTTCCCCGAAGATTATCAGGCGCAGCACCTGGCCGGCAAGGAAGCCGAATTCGATGTCACCGTGCAGGCCGTGAAGGTCGAGGCGGAAGGCAAGATCGACGACGATTTCGCGAAATCGCTCGGTCTCGACAGCCTCGACAAGCTGAAGGAACTGGTCCGCGGCCAGCTGGAGCAGGAAACCGCCGGCCTGACCCGCACCCAGATGAAGCGCCAGCTGCTCGACACGCTGGCCGCCGGCCACGATTTCGCCGTGCCGGAAGGCATGGTCGACGCGGAATTCCAGCAGATCTGGGCCCAGCTCCAGCAGGAAGCGCAGGGCGAGGAAGATACCGAAGCCGCGCTGAAGGAAATCGAAGCCGAGAAGGACGATTACCGCAAGATCGCCGAGCGCCGGGTGCGTCTTGGCCTGCTCCTGTCGGAAATCGGCCAGAAGAACGGCGTCGAGGTCTCGGGGCAGGAAATGAACATGCTGATGCAGCAGGCTGCCCAGCAATACCGCGAGGAAGACCGCGAGCGTTTCTTCCAGTACGTCCAGCAGGACCCGATGGCTGCAGCACAGCTTCGCGCGCCGCTGTATGAAGACAAGGTCGTCGACTTCCTGTTCGACAAGGCCGAA
Source organism: Erythrobacteraceae bacterium WH01K (assembly GCA_027941995.1). NCBI lineage: Bacteria > Pseudomonadati > Pseudomonadota > Alphaproteobacteria > Sphingomonadales > Erythrobacteraceae > Erythrobacteraceae bacterium WH01K. Next base: position 1,019,790 of record CP115966.1, read on the forward strand.
ATCACCGACCGCGAAGTGACGCGCGAGGAACTGGAAGCCGCGATCGAAGCCGACGCCGAGGAAGAAGCAGCGAAGGCGAAGAAGCCCGCCGCGAAGAAGGCTCCGGCGAAGAAAGCTGCCGCCAAGAATACGACGGCCAAGAAGGCAGAGGGCGCCGGCGACAAGGACGAGGCGAAGAAGCCTGCGGCCAAGAAGGCTCCGGCGAAAAAGCCCGCCTCGAAGAAGGCGCCCGCCAAGAAGGCTGCCGCTGACAAGGCTGGCGACGACAAGGCCGACGCGAAGCCCGCGGCAAAGAAGAAGGTTCCGGCCAAGAAGCCGGCCAGCAAGTAGGCCGCCGCTTCAGGCAAGACACCAGGAGGCCCGGCCCCGCATCCGCGAGGCCGGGCCTTCTTGCATTCAGGACCTGTCGGCCTGTCCGTTCGCCTCTACCGGACGCTCCTCGAAGGCGGCCATCGTCCCGTCGGTGCCGAAATGGATGTGCGCCCCGCGTTCCTCCACCATGCGGATGAAGGGCGCGCTCAGCACGCCGTGGACCACGATGGAGGCGAGGATGGCGAAGGATGTCGTTGCCCATAGCAGCGACAATTCGGTGAACACCGCGTGGTTCTGCCCGTAGGCTAAATAATAGATCGACCCCATTCCCCGAATGCCGAGGAAGGCGACCGCCAGCTTGCCAGGCAGGGGTAGGCCGCTCAGGCTTTCGGCCAAGAGCCCGCCGAGCGGCCGGATCACGAAGATCAGCACCAGTGCCAGGATCGCGGCCGGCCAGGTCAGTGCGTCCAGCACCCCGCTGGCGAGCATTCCCCCGAAAGCGAACAGCACGGCGACCAGCACGATCTTCTCGATCTGGTCGATGAAATGGTGGCTGATCTTGTGATAACGGCTGGCATTCTCGCTCTGCCGGGCGGTGACCGCGCCGATGAACACGGCGAGGAAACCGTATCCTTCCACGAGTTCGGCCGCTCCATAGGCCAGCAACAGCATGCCGAGAACGATCAGCCCTTCCGAGGTCGAATATTTGAGCGGCAGGGCGTCGCGCTCGACGCTGTCGTCCTCGTCCATGCCCTTGTAGCCCTCGTCGGCCTTGCGTTCGAACACGTACCAGGCACCGACCCGTCCGACGATGTAGCCCATCGCGCATCCGGCGAAGGTGCGCCAAAGGAAGTCGAAGGCGAACCATTCCAGCGTCCAGCCGCCGATAGCCGTCATGCCCACCGCTGCAATGGCGAGATAGGTAAAGGGGAAGGCGAGACCGTCGTTCAGCCCGGCCTCCACCGTCAGGGAAAAACGCAGGTCGTGACGCTCGTTCTCACCGGGCGGACCCACCTGCACGCTGCGCGCCAGCACCGGGTCCGTCGGGGCGAGGGCCGCACCCAGCAGGATGGCGCTGGCAGGCGCAAAGCCGACCCACCACCAGCCGAGCCATGCAATGGCGGCGATGGTGATCGGCATGGCAATGGCGAGCAGCGGCCATATCTGCCGCCAGTTCTTCCAGCTGACAGGCCGGTCGATGGCGATGCCGGCGCCCATCAGCGAGACGATCACGATGAATTCGGTGATGTATTCCAGCGATTGCGCGTCGAAGGCGTCGTCGGTCGGATTGATGTCCGGCAGACCGAGCGGGAGCGAAAAGACCGCCCAGCCGATGCCGACATACAGGATCGGCAGCGACAGGAACCGGTCCGACAGCCATTTTTCCAGGCCGACGGAAGCCATCAGGCCGATGCCGAACAGCACGAACATCAAGATACGCGGATCGAGTTCCATGAACGCCGGTTACCCCCCAAAGCGCAAGATTGCAGGAGGTATAACGTGCGAGCCGCCCACTTGCTCCCCCGTTTCGCGGCGTCAGGGCGCCGGGCGGGCGCCGCTGCTTGCAGGCCCTAGAAACTGCCGCTGACGGCGAAGCGGAAGATCGGCCCGATCCGGCGATCCTGGACCTCGCGGAAAAGCACGGGCGCGGTGGGGCGCGGCCCGTCGAAGACGGTGCGGACGAAGTCGTTGCGGGCGTTCAGCACGTTGGCATAGGTCGCGTTGACGGTCAGACCGAACACGTCCTTGTGCTCCACGAACAGGTTGGCGAACACCGGCCCCTCGCTCTCGCGTCCCGTCTCGAACCGGCGGGAATAGGGAGCGTTGTTGTCCGTGAAAATGCCGCCGCCCCACGCCCAGTCCGTGCCCGGTACATCGTGCCGCAGGTCCATTTCGAGGAGGTCGATCAGGTCGCCCGAAAACGGGCGGTCCTCGCCGGTGAACGGATCGATCACGCTCATCCAGCGCTTGATCGTCTGTATTTCCAGCCGCGCCCCGGTCCAGCCCAGCGGATCGAATTGCAGCGTCGTGTTCAGTTCCAGCTGGGTGCGCGTCGCATCGCCGATATTGCCGCGCGCTTCCCCGCCATTGGCGAGTGGGAAGAAGTCGATGAAGTCCTCGAACTGCGCGTGGCTGAGTTCCAGCTTGGCAGAGCCCCAGGCGCCCAGTCCCTTGTTCACCTCGAGATCGAAATTCCAGCTCTGGTTCGGGACCAGTTCGTTGTTGCCGCCCCGTTCATTGTCATCGTCGAGCGATACGCTGGCGAGGAAATCGCCGAAGGACAATTGCCCGACGCTGCGCCGTATCTCGCCCGCGATATCGAGGTCTTCGCGCGGTTTCCACGACAGCGAGACCGAGCCCTTCGGCCGCTGGAAGGACCGCGCATTGGCTCCGGCCCCGGTCTGCGCGATCTTCGAATATTCCGCCCCGCCGGTCAGTTGCAGGGCGAGGGCGGGGGTAAGCTGCTTGCCGAAACTCAGGATCGCTTCGTAGCGGTCTTCGGTCACGCCGCCATTGCCGTCCGCAAAGTTCAGGTCCACGAATTCGCCATCCGGGGCCAGTTCGAACAGGCCGGCGACGCGGTTCAGCCGGTTGTAGGCCGCCTCGCCCGACAACTGCCAGTCCGCATCCCACAGGGACCAGCCATATTCGAAGCGGCCGATCCGTTCGCCCTCTCCGCTCGACTGGACGAAGCGGGACCCGCGGGATGGCGACAGGTCGCCGAAACTGTCCACGACCTGGGATTCGAAATTGTCGCGTTCGAAACGTTCCAGGCCGATCAGCTTCATCTGTCCGGGGCCGACGGGAAATTCGATGTCGGCGCCGATCTCGTATTCCGGGCCGTCTTCCGCGCGCCGCGCATCGCGTGTGCGGACGGGGCCGGTCAGGGGCGTGCCGATTTCCGGTTCGCTGCGGGTGAAGAAGTCCTCGCCATAGGCAAGGTTCAGGTTCGCCGTGACGCTGTCGCTGAAATCGTAGTTGAAGTTCGTCGCCAGCTTCGGATTGTCGAACCGGCCGGAAAACTTCGTGTTCTGGACTTCTATCACCGCGCCCGAGGCATCGGTGATGATGACCGGCCCATCCGCCCCGAAACGGTTATTGTCGTTGCTGAGCGCGACGGTGTAATCGAGACGTCCGCTGCTGCCCGTGACGGAAACTTCCCCGCCGTAAAGCTGGGCCTGCGTGTTGTAGGCGCGAAAGCCGGTGCGCCAGGTGAACTGGCCCGACGTGCCGGTGCTGGACGTCAGGATGTTCGCGACCTGTCCGTTGAGGCCCGGAATATCGAGCGAATTGCCCTCCACGATCTCGATCCGCAGCACGGTGTCGGCGGGGATGCGGCGCAGCTGGTCGCGCAGGCTGTCGGACTTGCTGGCCAGCCGTTCGCCATTCACGATGACGTTCTGGTTGGCCTGCCCCAGCCCGCGGCCATTGTCGTCGTCCGAAATGGTGAAGCCTGGAACCCGGCGCAGCATGTCGAGCGCGTTGCGCGGGGCGAACTGGGTGAAATAGGCAGGCTCGAACACGCCTGCCGTGCCGCCCGGTGTCGGGAGGACCGTGTCGTCCGCGTCCGCCCCTGCCTCCGGCGTTTCGGGTACGGCTGCGGTATCCTGCGCGGCGGCAGGGCAGGTCACGCCGATCGCCAGGGCGGATGCGCTGGCAAGCACGCAGGTCGGCACACGAAATCGCAAACATTCTCTCCCGGAATTGGCGGACGCTCTGGACGCGCGCGAACGCTGCGTCACCGCCTGTTCGACGTAGCGGCCCGTCGCCGCGACCAGTGTCGATACCGATGGCAGGATGCAACCGAAACCTCGGGCGAAATCGGCGTGACTTCACACCGTCCCCGACACCGTCACCGATGGGGGAAGGTTAAGCCCCTTGAACATCGGCGCGCGAGGTCCGACATGGCTGTTCGCATTCCCATGTTTTCCCAAGGACACTTGACCCCATGATCGATCTTTTCGGCTCCGACGCACATGCAACCCAGGGACAGTTCACCCGCGATCCCTTGACCGGCGCGCTGGTCCCGATGGTTGTCGAGCAGACGAGCCGCGGCGAACGCAGCTTCGACATTTTCAGCCGCCTGCTGCGCGAACGCATCGTGTTCGTCACCGGGCAGGTGGAAGACGGCATGGCATCGCTCATCACCGCCCAGCTGCTGTTCCTGGAAAGCGAGAACCCGTCCAAGCCTATCAGCATGTACATCAACTCGCCCGGCGGCGTGGTGACGGCCGGCATGGCGATCCACGACACGATGCAGTACATCAAGCCGCGCGTTTCCACCGTCTGCATGGGGCAGGCCGCATCGATGGGCAGCTTCCTGCTGGCCGCGGGCGAGCCGGGCATGCGGATCGCGCTGCCCAATGCGCGCATCATGGTCCACCAGCCGTCCGGCGGCGCACGCGGCATGGCCTCCGATATCGAGATCCAGGCCCGCGAGATCCTGCGCATCAAGAAGCGCATGAACGACCTCTACGTGAAATATACCGGCCGCAGCCTCGACGAAATCGAGAAGGCGATGGACCGCGATACCTTCCTCGAGGCGGAAGAGGCGATGAAGTTCGGCCTCGTCGACAAGGTCTTCGAAACCCGTCCCGAAGGCGAAGAGCCGACGGCTGACGAGGACAAGGGTTCGGGCGGCGCTCCTTCGTAAGAAAGGGGCGGCCCGCGCGCTTCCGCCCCGCATCGGGACGGGCGCATAAGAACTTGGCAACCTGGCCCCTTCAGGCGTGGCTAAGGCGCGCCTGCTACTACGGGGCAGGTTGTAATATGGAAAACCAGCGATAGGTTGGCCGAATCCGCGCGCACCATCTGCTGCCGGATCGGGGACGATACAGGATATGACGAAATTGAGCGGAACCGATAGCAAGAGCACCCTTTACTGCAGCTTCTGCGGGAAGTCGCAGCACGAGGTGCGCAAGCTGATTGCCGGACCTACCGTGTTCATCTGCGATGAATGCGTGGAACTGTGCAACGACATCATCCGCGAGGAAACGAAGGCCGGAATGACCGGCCGCAAGGAAGGCGAGGTTCCCCCGCCGTCCGAAATCTTCGCCACGCTGAACGACTACGTGATCGGGCAGGAACGCGCGAAACGCGTGCTGTCCGTTGCCGTACACAACCATTACAAGCGCCTGAAGCACGCCGGGAAATCCGGCGATGTTGAACTGGCGAAGTCGAACATCCTGCTGGTCGGTCCCACCGGCTGCGGCAAGACGCTGCTGGCGCAGACGCTGGCGCGCACCTTCGACGTGCCGTTCACCATGGCCGACGCCACCACGCTGACCGAAGCGGGTTACGTGGGCGAGGACGTGGAAAACATCATCCTGAAGCTGCTGCAGGCCAGCGACTACAATGTCGACAAGGCGCAGCACGGCATCGTCTATATCGACGAGATCGACAAGATCACGCGCAAGGCGGAAAATCCCTCCATCACCCGCGACGTGTCGGGCGAGGGCGTGCAGCAGGCCCTGCTCAAGCTGATGGAAGGCACCACGGCCAGCGTCCCGCCGCAGGGCGGGCGCAAGCATCCGCAGCAGGAATTCCTGCAGGTCGACACGACGAACATCCTGTTCATCTGCGGCGGCGCGTTCGCCGGGCTGGACAAGATCATCGCCGACCGTCTGCAGAAGCGTTCGATCGGCTTCGGTGCGCATGTCGCCGATCCGGACAAGCGCCGCGTCGGCGAGCTGCTGGAGAAGAGCGAGCCGGAAGACTTGCTGAAATTCGGCCTGATCCCCGAATTCGTCGGCCGCCTGCCGGTCATCGCGACCCTGCACGACCTCGATGTCGATGCGCTGGTCACGATCCTGCAGGAGCCGAAGAACGCGATCGTGAAGCAGTACGGCAAGCTGTTCGAGCTGGAAGACACCGAACTGACCTTCACCGACGAGGCTTTGCGCGCGATTGCCGAACGGGCGATCAAGCGCAAGACGGGCGCACGCGGCCTGCGCTCCATCGTCGAGGGTATCCTGCTCGACACGATGTTCGACCTGCCCGATCTCGACGACGTGACCGAAGTCGTGATCGACAAGGACGTGGTCGACGGGCGCAAGGAACCGGTCCGCGTGGTCAGCGCGGACAAGGGCAAGAAAGAAGAAGCGGCCTGACATGGCAGGGCAGTGGTTGCCATTCGTGGTGACACTGCCCTTCGCCGCCATTTTGCTCGCCGCCGGTATCTGGGCGGAGCGGCGCTATGGCGATTTTGCCGAGCTCCCCGGCCATTACGGTTTCGGCGGCCACGTCACTCGTATGGGTCCGCGCCGTCTGATAACGCTTGTGATGCCCTTTCTTTTCGTGCTGTTTCTCGTCGCAATCTCGCTGACACCTTTGCTCGTTCCGCCGGAAAACCAGAACGGCAGTCTCGTACCGGGCGTGATATTCGCCGGAGTGGTGATGGTCCTCTCCTACGCTTTCGTCCTCTGGCTGACCGAACGCTGGGTGCGCGCCCGGCGATGAATGCCGGCAGGCCCGCGCCGGCCCCATCCTTCCCCCTGCATTAACCCTTCCACACGGTTTGTTTACGTGGCCCGATTAGGGCGGGGCCGAGCCATTCGCATCGGAACCGCCTGAAACATGAGCCGCATCGCTCCCGTACGCTTCGACAAACGCCTGGCTGTGGTCATTCCCAGCTACAAGGTGACCGATCACGTGCTCGGCGTGATCGAGGCGATCGGGCCCGAAGTCCACTCCATCTACGTGGTCGACGATTGCTGTCCCGACGGATCGGGCGCCCTGGTCGAGCAGCGCTGCACCGACCCGCGCGTGACCGTGATCCGGCACGAGGAGAACAAGGGCGTCGGCGGGGCGGTGATGACCGGTTATACCGCCGCGATAGCGGCCGGGGTGGATGTCATCGTCAAACTGGACGGCGACGGGCAGATGAACCCCGCGCTGATCGAAACCATCGCCCGCCCCGTGCTGGAAGGCCATGCCGACTATGCCAAGGGCAACCGGTTCCATTCGCTGTGGAACGTGCGCCAGATGCCGCGCGTGCGCCTGTGGGGCAATGCCGCGCTGTCGTTCCTGACCAAGCTGTCGAGCGGCTACTGGCGCGTGTTCGATCCCACCAACGGCTATACCGCGATCCATGCAAAAGCCGCGCAGGCGCTGGAATTCCGCAACATTTCGGAGCGGTATTTCTTCGAGACCGACATGCTCATCAACCTGGGCAATGCGCGCGCCGTGGTTGCCGATGTGCCGATGGAAGCGGTCTATGGCGACGAGACCAGCAATCTCCACATCCGCAGCGTGCTGGGCCAGTTCTTCACCAAGCATATGCGCGAACTGTCGAAGCGGATTTTCTACACCTACTTCCTGCGCGACTTCAATCTCGCTTCCGCCCAATTGCTGCTCGGCCTGATCCTGCTCGCTTTTGGCGGCGTGTTCGGGGCAATCGAGTGGTATATCTCCATCAGCACCGGCGCACCGGCCAGCACGGGCACGGTGATGCTGGCGGTGCTGCCAATCATCCTGGGCTTCCAGCTGTTCCTCAATTTCCTGGCGCTCGACATGTCGAACGAGCCGCGCACACCGATCCAGCCCGCACCGTCGCTGGCGGAACTGCTGGCCAGCGCCGCGCCGCAGCCGGCCAGGCCGGGCACGGCAGAGCGATGAAAAGCCTTCTGGAGAGCAATCACGTCTTGCCGCAAACGCTGCGTTACGGCGCGGTGGGACTGATCGTCCTGGCTGCCGATATCGCGGTCTATGCAGGTTCGCTGCTGGTCCTGCCCGGGGCATGGCTACCGGCCAATATCGCGGGCAAGGCGGCGGGGGCGGCGACAGGTTTTGTGCTCCACCGCAATGTGACCTTTCGCGGGGCCAGTGCCGGATCGCGAACGCGTCAGGGCGCAGGCTATGTCGCGCTGCTGGGTTTCAACATGGCACTGTCCTCCGCACTGCTTTGGGCCCTGGTCGAGCAGGAGGGCCTGGACGCATTCGCTGCAAAACTGGTGACAGAGGTGGCGGTAATCGCCATCGCCTTCCTGCTGTCGCGCACGCTCGTCTTCAGGACGGACTGATGCAGGGCGCGTTGCAATTCCTCGGCACGGGGCGCCGCGGATTGTGGGCCGGGCTGGCCTTGCTCGCCGTGCTGGTCGCCCTGTCATGGGTCGGCTTCATCGCATCGGACGACACGACCTATGCCGTGGGAGCCTATGGCTGGATCGACGACTTTCCCTATGTCGGCGGACACGGGACGATCCGTTATCCGATCACCATCCCGATGGCGCTCAGCTTCACGCTGCTGGGCGATAACGAGTTCGCTTTCGTCCTGCCGTCGCTGCTGTTCCTCGTCGGGTTCCTCTGCCTCGCATGGCGCGTATTGAATGACCTGGCGGGCGCGATACCCGCCTTCACCGCGCTGGTAGCGGTCGTCACCTGCCCCCTGATCGCGGTGCAGGCAAGCATTGCCAGCGTCGACATTATCGAGATGGCGCTGCTGTTCGCAGCCTTCGCCCTGACGCTGGATTGCATCGAGAACGGGCCTGAGCGTGGCAAGCTGCTGGCCGCCGGTGCGCTGTGCGGCGTCGCCTTCCTGACGCGGGAAACGGCGGTGTTCGTCGCCGTGTTCTATGCGCTGCTGTTCCTCGCCAGCTACGGTTTTGCGCGCTGGCATTATCTGTGGGTGGCGGCAGGCTTCCTCGCGGTGTGGTCGCTGGAGATCCTGTATCTGACCGTGATGACGGGCGACCCGCTCTACCGCTTCAACATCGCGATGAACCACGATTCCACGATCGACCGGACGGTGGATCTGGCCGGGAACGTGATCGTCCACCCGGTAATCGACCCGCTGCTGGTCCTGCTGGCGAACCAGGAATTCATGTTGCTGACCTTCGTGGCCGTGCCCGCCGCCGCGTGGCTGTGCACCACGCAGTCGGTCGGCCCGCGCATTCGCCGCATGGCCCGATTGATGAGCCTGCTGGCGGCGGTGTGGTTCGTCTGCGTCGGCGCGGCGCAGAGCCTGCTTCCGCTCAACCCCCGCTATTTCATGATCACCAGCACGCTGCTCGCCATCCTGGCGGGCACGGCGATCGGTCTGCTGCTGCAAGGCGGCGCGGCGAGGCTGCGCTGGGGCGCGCTCGTCGTCCTTCTGGCCCTGATCGGCGCGAACTTCGTCGCGATCATGGTGGAGAACAAGGAGCCGGCATTCGGCGAAGAGGCGCTGGTCGCGGTGCTGGAGGAAAGCGAAGGGCCAATCGTCACCGATCCCATGACCCGCTTTCGTGCGCGCATACCCCTGCGCTGGATCGAAGCGGCCGAAAGGGTAAGCGATGCGCCGCCACGTGCAGGCGACCTCTATTTCCACAATCCCGCCCGCGCGGATGTGCCCAATGCGTTCATGAGCGAGGACGCCGCGCCTGCCTATCGTCCGCAGCCGGACTGGCAGGTGATCGGCACCTACGCGCCGGAACCGGGCATCCTCGCCCGCCTGCTGGAGGGAAGCGGCATTTCGCAAAGCCTGCCGCAGGGCCTGTGGCAGAAACTGCGTTACCGACATCCCCCGGCCACGCTCTACCGCGTATCATAGAAAAGCCCGCCCCGGCGCGGCTGCGCGCAGGGCGGGCTTCGCTTGTCCCGATCGGGCGGGAAGATTTACATCTGCGGCAGGAACACGGCGTTGGTCACGTGGACGACGCCGTTCGACTGCATCACATCGGCCTGTGTCACATAGGCGGTGCGGTTCGATGCATCGGTGATTGCCACGCGGCCATCGACCATGCGCGCCGTCAGCGTGCCGCCCGACAGGGTGGTGATCTGCGCGCTGCCATTGCCTGCCTCGATCATGTCCATCAGGTCGCTTGCCGTCACTTCGCCTGCAACCGTGTGATAGGTCAGGACATTGGTCAGCAGTATCTTGTTCGCCGGCTCCAGCGCGGTTTCCAGCAGGCCGTCCGGAAGCGCGTCGAAGGCTTCGTTGGTCGGCGCGAAAACGGTGATCGGGCCGGGGCTCGACAGCATGCTGACAAGGTCTGCAGCCTTTACCGCGGTGACCAGCGTCGACAGGTTCGGCGCCATCGAGGCGTTCTCCACGATCGTGCGCGACGGCAGCATCGCGACGCCTCCGACCATGGTGGAGGTCGCGGCATTGGTGCTGACCATGCCGTCGGCGGTGTTGTAGGCACAGCCCGAGGCCAGAACGGCGGCGAGCGAAATGGCGAGCGAGTTACGGATCAATTTCTTCATGGGGCATCCCTGTTTCTTTGGCCTGTTTTTTTGGCCTGTTCATTTGGCCCGTGCTTCGGGCCCGATGTTCTGCGGCGTCCTGCCCGGTAATCGGCCAGGTTCGTCCCCCAAACGCGCGAAGCGGGTCAAATGTGCCGGAAAAGCGTCGCTGCGAAAAATCGCTGCCGGTCAGGAATGCCCGCCGCACGCCCCCGCGCAATAGGGCGTCTGTTCGATCTGCACCGTTGCATGGCTGATGCCGAAGCGGTGTCTCAGCTCTTCCGACAAGGCGGCGAGGAATGGGTCTCCTTCGTGGCCGCCCGGCATGACCAGGTGGGCGGTCAGCGCGGTTTCCGTCGTACTAATCGGCCAGATATGCAGGTCGTGGACCGCTTCCACCCCGGAAAGGCCGTTCAGGAACGCGTCGACATCCGCCTCGTCGATCCCCTCCGGCACGGCGGCGAGGCCCATCTTCACGCTGTCCTTTGCCAGCCCCCACGTGCCCCATGCGATGACCGCCACGATGACCAGCGAGAACAGCGGGTCGATCCACACATGGCCGGTGGCAAGGATGGCGAGGCCCGCCAGCACCACGCCCAGCGACACCAGCGCATCGGCCGCCATGTGCAGGTAGGCCCCGCGAATGTTCAAATCGTGCTCCCGCCCGCGCATGAACATCCATGCCGTGAAGGCGTTTATGACGATGCCGATCCCCGCGACCACCACCACGGTCATGCCCTGCACGGGCTGGGGATTGCCCAGCCGGTGGATCGTCTCGAACAGGATCGCGCCTATGGCGACCAGCAGCAGCGCGGCATTGGCCAGCGCGGCGAGGATGGTCGAGCTCTTGAACCCGTAGGTAAACCGCGCGGTCGGCGGTTTCTTTGCCGCGACGCTCGCGCCCCATGCCAGCAGCAGGGCCAGCACGTCGGAGAGGTTGTGCCCTGCATCGGCCACCAGCGCCATGGAGCCTGAGAGGATGCCGTAGACCGCCTCCACCACCACGAAGCCGGTGTTGAGAACAATCCCGACAAGGAACGCGCGCCCGAAATCGGCAGACGCGTGCGAATGCCCGTTGCCGTGCGCGTGGGAATGGGAGTGGCCGTGACTACCGTGCATCGCGCTATTCGTAAATGCAGGCGTCCAGCCCGTCCCGCTGCACCACGCCGATCCGGGCGGCGATCGTGTTACCATGGCGGCGCAGCCAGCCGGTCGGGTTCACGACGCTGCGTTTCTTGGGCAGGGGCAGGGCGACGACCATCCGCGCCGCTTCCGACGGGCTCAATTGCGCAGCGCCCTTCTGGAAATAGCGTTCCGCGCCCGCTTCCACGCCGTAGGTCCCGATGCCGGTTTCCGCGACATTCAAATAGACTTCCATGATCCGCCGCTTGCCCCAGATCTGTTCGATCAGGACGGTGAACCACGCCTCGAACCCTTTGCGGACATAGCCGCCATCCTGCCACAGGAAGACGTTCTTGGCCGTCTGCTGGCTGATGGTGGAGCCGCCCCTGATCCGCCCGCCTTCCGCATTGCTGCGCATGGCGCTGGCAATCGCTTCCTCGTCGAAGCCGTTATGTGTGCAGAACTTGCCGTCCTCCGCCGCGATGGCGGCGCGCACCAGGTCGCGGTCGATTTCCGACAGCGGCTCCCAGTCCTTGGTATAGCCGTTGTCGTCCAGCAGCATCGTCGCGGTGACCGGCACGGGCACGAACTTGAACAGGAAGACGAGGAACAGGCTGAGCGCGAGGAAGCCGACGACCAGCTTTGCGAGGAAGGAGAGGACCCGGAACATTGCGGCCATGCTCTACCCTCCGGCCCGGGCACAGGCAATCGGAGAGCTTGCGGCCCGGCGCGGCGCGTGCTTTCTGCGGCAGGAGAGATTTTTCGAGCAGGGGAACAGGTAATGACGGGACAGGGCAAGCGGGCAGCATGGAAGGCAGCGCTGGGCATGGGCGCATTGCTGGCGGCGACATCGCTGCAGGCGCAGCAGGGGCCCTTCGCCGCAGAGGTGGAGGCCGATTATGACGCGCACCTGGAAGACCTGTTCGTCCATTTCCACCAGAACCCGGAGCTGTCCTTCCTGGAGAGCGATACCGCGAAGCGCATGGCGAGCGAGCTGCGCGCGGCCGGCCTCACCGTCACCGAGGGCGTCGGCGGCACCGGCGTGGTCGGCATGCTGGAGAACGGCGATGGCCCGCTGATCCTGCTGCGCGCCGACATGGATGGGCTGCCGGTGGAAGAGAAATCGGGCCTCGATTACGCCTCCACCGCCACGCAGATCGGGCAGGACGGCAAGGAATACCCGGTAATGCATGCCTGCGGGCACGACGTCCACATCACCTCGATGGTCGGCACGGCGCGCGCGCTGGCGGCGGCGAAGGACGACTGGTCGGGCACGCTGATGTTCGTCGTCCAGCCGGCGGAGGAGCGTGTCGGCGGGGCCAAGGCGATGATGGCGGACGGGCTGTACGACCGCTTCGGCACGCCGGACTACGCGCTCGCCTTCCACGTCACCTCGCTGCTGCCGACGGGGCAGCTCTCGGCATCCGAGGGCATCCAGTATTCCAGCGCGGACAGCGTCGACATCATGGTGCCCGGCATCGGCGCGCATGGCGCGGCGCCGCATATGGGGAAGGACCCCGTCTATATCGGCTCGCAGATCGTCACCGCGATGCAGTCCATCGTCAGCCGCGAGGTCGGGCCGTTGTCGCCCGCTGTCATCACGGTCGGCTCGTTCCAGGCAGGCTCGAAGCACAACATCATTTCCGACCGCGCGAACCTGCAGGTGACGGTGCGGGCGAACGACGAGGAGACGCGCGCGCAGCTGCTATCCGCCATCGAGCGGGTCGCGGTCGGCATCGGCAAGGCCCACGGCCTGCCCGACGAGCTGCCGGTGCAGGTGACGGTGAGCGAAGGCACGCCCGTCACCAATAACGACCCCGCGCTGGCCAAGCGGCTGAACGGCGTGTTCCGCGAGGCATTCGGCGAGGGCACGTTCCGCGATTTCGAGCAGACCACGATGGGCGCGGAGGACTTCTCCTATTTCGTCGAGGAAGACACGGGCGTCCCCGGCTACTACTTCGCCGTCGGCGGTACGCCCCCCGAAGCCTTCGCCGCCGCCGAGGCCGGCGGGCCGCCCGTGCCTAGCCACCACAGCCCCCTGTTCAAGATCGCCCCACGCGAAAGCGTGACGCTGGGCACGCAGGCGATGGTGGCGGCTGTGATGGATCTGGCTGGGTTTGACAAATGACATCGAAAGTATGGGGCGTGCACATGCCCTCCGTCGTCGACGATAAGCCGACACTTGGAGGCTACGTTTGCGTCGGTTGGCCAAGCGTGGGAAATATCTTTGAACTTCCCGAAGACCGCGAGGTGTTCAAAGCCCGCTTAAAGTCAGCTTATCCAGACAAGAAAGCAGGCGCGATCCCGGTAGACGCGGGGACGTTGTTCCGTTTCGCTCATGACGTCGCCGAAGGTGACATCGTCGTTTGGCCTTCAAAGCACAATCGGCGAGTCAATATCGGTGTCGCAAACGGGAAAAAATGGCACGCCGCTGGAAACGAGGTTGATGGAGAAGATTTTCCGAATTTTCTTGGGGTCAACTGGCAAACAGACGTTCCGCGAGAGAAGTTCAGTCAGGCCGCGCTCAATGAGATCGGATCCTTTATTACCCTATTCAGAATCAGGAACCACGCCAACCAATTCCGAGCGTGCCTAACTGATGGGCAGGAGGCCGCCCATGACGAAGATGACGTAGTCCCGGACGATCTGGCGACGCAGGGAGTCTCTCGCATCGCTGAAGAAAGCACTCAGGACTTCGTAATTCGCAGGCTCTCCAACGGGTTGTCAGGCCATGATTTTGAGCATCTCGTTGCGCATTTGCTAGAATGTATGGGTTACTCCGCACGCGTAACCGAGAAGTCGGGCGACGGCGGCGTGGACGTGATTGCACACACCGATGAACTCGGATTTCAACCTCCGATCATTAAGGTCCAGTGCAAGCTGCAAAGCGACACAGTCGGCGAGCCTGAAATACACCAGCTCATTGGAACGCTTGGTGAAGGCGAGTTCGGATTGTTTGTTACTTTGAGTTCCTACTCCCGACCGGCCCGCTTGCGTGAAAGGACCGCTCCGCGACTGCGCCTCTTGGATGGGGAGGACTTCGTTGAGTTGCTTCAGGAACACTACCCCAAGCTGTCACCGAGATATCGGACGATGATCCCACTTCGGCAAATTTATATTCCAGATCTTATACCGGAATAACCAATGGAAAAGGGCCGAATGCTCTCGCGTCCGGCCCTTCAAATCTCTTATATCGCTTCGACCTAAGCCGCCACAGGCGAACCCAGCAGCCGCTCGCCGGCAATCGTCTTCATCGCCTTCTGCAGCTTCTCGAACGCGCGGACTTCGACCTGGCGGATGCGTTCGCGGCTGACATCATAAACCTTGGAGAGTTCCTCCAGCGTCTGCGGCTTTTCCGTCAGGCGGCGTTCGGTCAGGATGTGCTTCTCGCGGTCGTTCAGCGCATCCATCGCCTCGGTCAGCATTTCGTGCCGGACCTCCGCTTCCTGCGCGTCGGCGACCGTTTCGTCCTGCAGCGGGCGATCGTCGGTCAGCCAGTCGAGCCATTCGCCCGAGCCTTCCTCGCCATTGCGCATGCTGACATTGAGCGATCCGTCGCCGCCCATCATCATCCGGCGGTTCATGTTGATCACTTCCTGCTCGGGCACGCCGAGGTCGGAGGCGATCTGCGCCACATCGTCGGGGTGCAGGTCGGAATCCTCGTAGGCTTCCAGCTGCTTCTTCATCCGGCGAAGGTTGAAGAACAGCTTCTTCTGCGCGGCGGTGGTGCCCATCTTCACGAGGGACCAGCTGCGCAGGATGAATTCCTGCATGCTCGCCTTGATCCACCACATCGCATAGGTCGCGAGGCGGAAGCCGCGATCGGCTTCGAACTTCTTGACGCCCTGCATCAGGCCGACATTGCCTTCGGAGATGAGATCGCTGACCGGCAGGCCGTAGCCGCGGTAGCCCATGGCGATTTTCGCAACCAGCCGCAGGTGCGACGTGACGAGCTGGGCCGCCGCGTCGGGATCGTCATGCTCTTCGTACCTCTTGGCGAGCATGTATTCCTGCTCCGCCGTCAGCACGGGGTATTTCTTGATTTCGGAAAGATAGCGGTTGAGGCTCTGCTCCCCGCCGAGGGCCGGTATGGCCACTGCCTTGCTATTGCTCACGTAGTCCCTGACCTTTCTAGCGTCGACCTCTCGTAACCGGACCCTGCAACAGGCATCCGGTCAAACGGGCCACTTGGTTACATATAGGTGCAAAACCCTTCGGTTTGCAGTCCTCTTCGTCGATTTCAACGAGCGGTTTCGTCGATAAGTTCCGCCATGTCGGCCGGCAGTTCGGCCCGGAAATCGACCCGTTCGCCGGTGACGGGGTGGGTGAAGCCCAGCGTGCTTGCGTGCAGCGCCTGGCGGGCAAAACCCAACCGCTTGAGAAGAGGTCGCAAATCCTTGGGATCGCGTCCATATTGCGGATCCCCTAATAGCGCATGACCAATTGACGCACAGTGAACGCGGACCTGGTGGGTTCGCCCGGTTTCCAGCGTGCATCGGATCAATGTGCAGCCGCGAAGCAATTCTATCGTCTCGTAATGGGTGACCGCGTGCTTGCCCCTCCTGGAGGTATCGGGGAGTACGGCCATCTTCTTGCGATTCGCGTCGCTGCGGCCCAGCCGCGTGGCGATGGTGCCGGACCGGGGATCGGGCCGCCCTGCGCATACCGCGAGGTAGTGCCGGTCGATCGAATGCTCGGCAAACTGCGCGGCCAGCCCTTCATGCGCGGCATCGGTCTTGGCGACGACCAGAAGGCCGGACGTATCCTTGTCGATCCGGTGGACGATGCCGGGCCGCGCGACGCCGTTGATACCCGACAGCGTGGTCCGGCCATCCTTCGCGCAGTGGTGGAGCAGGGCGTTGACCAGCGTGCCGTCGGGATTGCCCGCAGCCGGGTGCACGACCATGCCGGCGGGCTTGTTCACCACCAGCAGGTGCGCATCCTCGAACACGATGTCGAGCGGGATGTCCTGCGGCCGCGCATCCGGCTCTTGCGCGGGTGGCAGGGTGATGGCGAAATACGCGCCCGCCTGCATCTTCGCCGAAGGGTTGGTCGCCGGCCCCTTGCCTACGACGACCGCGCCCGCCGCCATCAGCGCCTTCACCCGCTCGCGCGACAGGCCGCTCGCCTCGGCCAGCGTCTTGTCCAGCCGGCCCGGCTGGTGAATGGTTCCGGTGATGATTTCGGGCGAAGTCATGCTAGCGGTCTTGGGCAATGACACTACGAGTCACAAGGGCGGTTATCGAAAGCCTGCTGGAACAGGCCCGGGCGGCGCACCCGGAGGAATGTTGCGGCATCCTGGTGGGACATGGCGGGGCGATTACCGCGATCCGCCCGGCGCGCAATGTCCATCCCATGCCCGCCACGCATTTCGAGATCGACCCGCAGGCGCTGATCGACGCCCACCGCGCCGCGCGGGATGGGGCAGGGGATGGAGACGCGCACGGGCAGGAGGTCGCCGGCTATTACCATTCGCACCCGCGCGGGCCCGCCAGCCCTTCCGCGACCGACCGGGCCTCGGCATCCGGCGACGGGCGGATCTGGGCCATCGTCGCCAAATCGGACATCCGGTTCTGGAGAGATGGCGAGCAGGGCTTCGCGGCGCTTTCCTGCAGCGAAACAGATGGCTAGTGTCGCGCCCATGTCCAACGCCACGAAAGGGCGAAGTTTCGCCGGCTCCCGGCAAAAGTGTCAATTTCGCATATCGGCGATTTGCCATTATCTTACAGGCAGATAGCGGTTTCGATGCGGCATGGGCGCTGTCAACATTGTCAACTTCGCGCGTTCATTGAAAGGCCAGACTTCCTGAATGACCCAACCTGATCCCGTCGAATTCGCCAGCCTCCTGTGCTCCCGCCTGTGCCACGACCTCCTCAGCCCGGTGGGCGCGATGACCAACGGGCTGGAATTGCTGGCCGACGAAACCGACCCCGAAATGCGCGAGCGGTGCCTGGAACTGCTGGGCCAGAGCGCGAAGGCCAGCGCGGACAAGCTGAAATTCTTCCGCCTCGCCTTCGGGGCCGCAGGCGGCTTTGGCGACAAGGTCGAAATGGCCGAACCGCGCGCCGCGATAGAGGCGCTGGCAGGCGATGCGAAACGGATCGAACTGCGCTGGGCGCTGGATGTCGACACGCTGCCCAAACCGGCGGTGAAGGCCATGCTGAACCTTGCGCATATCGCGCTGGAATCGCTGGTGCGCGGCGGCACGCTGGATATCGGGGCGGAACGCAATAACGGGGCGAGCGAGATCGTGGTGCGCGCGACGGGGCCGAAGATCGCCTTCGACGACACGATCGGTCAGGCGCTGCAGGGGGACCTTGCCGCCGCAGACCTGTCGGGCCGCACCGCGCCTGCATGGATGATCGGGATGATGGCGGAGAACATGGGCGGCTCCGTCCAGTACCACCGGGGCGAGGATTCGCTGCTCCTGGGCGCCGTCATTCCCGAAGGGGAGGGGATGATCGGCTGATGGGCAACGGCGATAGCAGCGCAAGCGATTTCGGCAGGGCGGGCGAACGCCTGCCCCCGAGCGAAGACGAACTGGTCGACCGCGAGGTCCTCTCGCCCAATTTCGACGAGCGGACCGATCCCATCTCGATGGTGGTGATCCACTACACCGAAATGGAGGACAAGGGGTTCGCGATCGAGCGTCTGTGCGATCCGGAAGCCAAGGTCAGCGCGCATTACCTGATCGGCGAACAGGGCGAGGTCGTGCGCCTCGTGCCGGAGGAAAAGCGCGCATGGCATGCGGGCGTATCCTACTGGCGCGGGCACAAGGACGTGAACGGCATCAGCGTCGGGATCGAACTCGACCATCCGGGCCATGCCTATGGCTACCGCGAATTCAACGACGCCCAGTTCGAGGCGCTTGTCCCGCTGGTGGCCCGGCTGGTGAAGCGTTACGATGTTCCGCGCGCCAATGTCGTCGGTCATTCCGACGTGGCGCCTGCGCGCAAGATCGATCCGGGCGAACTGTTCCCGTGGGATCGCCTGGCCGAATACGGCCTCTGCCTGCCGAGGCCGGATAAGCTGGAGAAAGGCGATCCGTTCGACAACGACGCCAGCTTCTACCTCGCGCTCGAACGCTTCGGATACGATGTGACGGACGGGTACAAGGCGGTCGAGGCCTTCCAGCGCCGCTGGCGCCCTGAAAAGATCGATGGCGAGATCGACGGCCAGGTTCGGGCGATCCTGTTCCAGTTGCTGCTGGACAGGGACCGGGGCGTGACTAGATAGAGGCGTGCCAGGGGGCCGGGCAGCCGCGTTTCTTTCGAAGCGAGGAAAGTCCGGGCTCCACGAAACAAGGGTGGCGGGTAACGCCCGCCCGGCGCGAGCCGAGGGAAAGTGCCACAGAGAGCAGACCGCTTCGTTTCGGCGAAGCAAGGGTGAAAGGGTGCGGTAAGAGCGCACCGGGGAACCGGCAACGGCGACCGTCATGGCAAACCCCACCCGGAGCAAGGCCAAATAGGGGCCTCGCGCCTTCGCAGGCAGGGGTGTTTCGCCCCGAGAGGCCCGGGTTGGCTGCTAGAGCTGCGGAGCAATCCGCAGACCAGATGAATGGCTGCCCATGCGGGGCTGGTGCGTTCTTGGGAAACCGAGGCGCGCATACCGCCCGCTGGACAGGACCCGGCTTACAGGCCCCCTGGCACTTTTCGCTGTCCTACCGTGCAGTGTTGGGTCTATCCCTTTTCGAATGAGAGACTTGCACGCCCGTCGCAGCATGGCCCAGATCGTGGCCATCATCCTCGCCGTTATCGTCCAGATCGGCGCGACCTTCCTGCCGGCGCTGGGCTTCGGCGAGAATATCGGCAGCCGTTCGGACGATATCGAAACGCTGATCACCCCGTCCGGATGGGCGTTTTCCATCTGGGGGCCGCTGTTCTTCGGTTCGGCCTGCTACGCCGTCTGGCAGGCGCTGCCGGCCCAGCGGGGCAACCCGCTGCTGGGCCGGATCGGCTGGTGGTCCGCCGGGGCACTGGCCGCGCAAGGGGTATGGGCCGTTTACACGCAGGGCGCTGCGCTGACCGCGGTGTCGGCCCTCATCATCCTGGCCTCTCTCGTCTGCCTGCTGGTCATCATGCGCGCAGTCGCCGGGCTGCACCGGGTGATGACGACGGCGGAGCGGTGGCTGGTCGGGCTGCTATTCACCGCTTTGGCGGCTTGGCTGACTGCGGCGAGCATCGTGAACATTTCCGCCGCACTGGTATATCACGGCGCCGATTTCGGTGCCGCAGAGGCACTGATCAGCGCGGCCGTCATCGTGGTGGGCGGCTGCATCGCCTCGCTCGCCATTTCGCGCAGCCGCGGCGCGCCATATTATGCGCTCGTGTTCCTGTGGGCCTTGCTGGCAATCTATTTCCGCGGGGGGCAGGAAGCGCCTGCCGTCGCCTGTGCCAGTATCGCTGCCGCCATACTGGTCGCAGCGACCTCCATGCTACGGCTGGCCGATCCTGCCAATCGCCGGTTCTGGACCGGCTGGTAGGGGGGGGCGCCTTGCAACTCGGACTGCCCATGCGAACGGCCATGGCGGGGGTTGCATTGTCGGCCCTGATGTCGGCGTCTTCGGTTGCCGCGTGTTCCTTCATGCCGGTCATCGAACTGGAGGGGGATCCGGTCAGCCTTCGCGCGGATTGCCGCGCTTTGCTGAGGGACCGACAGGACGTTTTGCAACGTCTGGGCACCGGCACGCTTGCCTATTCGGACATCGGCGGAGCCGTGCGGGCGCTGGGGAACGGGACAAATGAATGCCCGCAGCAAAGGGGCACCGCATTTGCGTTCGTCGATGCTGCACTCGGTTCGCCGGTAAGAGCAGGCGCAGCATCGCCAGCTGTCGAAGATTTCCTGAAGTGGGCGCCGGAGAGCCTACCCGAGTTGCGAAGGATCGAGGCAATCACAGGAAGCTGGATCGTGTCGCCTGCCCCGACTTTCCATGGCGGCGTATGCAGTGCAACGCCCTATCTGGCGGACGCATTGCCGGATGGCGTCCCGCAGGAACGCCTGCAGTCGCTTCTCGTGCGGCCCGAATACTGGGCGGAGGCCATCCGCCAGTTCGGCAACAACCCGGCACGCGACCGCATGGTGCTGGAGACGCTTGTGGATTCTGCAAATCCGGAGTTCGACCTGCGCGAAGCGGCGCGCCTGCTTCCCGAATTCCACCGCGCAGACCGGACCCAGCCGAGCCGCCACGCCATGCGAAAGGGTGCGCGGACGCGCATGCTCGTGGCGGAGGCTCTGGCCGATCCCCAGCGGGGGCTTGCCGATTACGAGGCTGCTTCTGATGCGCTCGGCAGCCTCACCCAATTCACCGCTCCGGATTTGGACGCCCCAATGCGTGAGCGGCTAATCCGATTTCAAAACAGGATCGCGCAGAGCCGCCTCGCCAGCGACGATCCGGCGATACAGCGACGCGCGGAACTGGTCTTGCGCACAGGCGACCCCAATGCGCGGCCGGGGCCACCGGTCAAGGGATTACTTCCAGCGGGTAGCACGGTCGTGGTGCTGGAGGAGTGGCCAGAGGCGCTCGTCATGCCCCGGCTTGGCGAGAAAGCCATGGAGCGGATCGCCGATAGCTATCCCTCCCGGGCGATACGCACGGGCGAGGGCGGCCGGGTCGCGATCGGCGCGCTTTTCGATCCGGAAGGGACCTTCCGCACATTCCACGTGCTACAAGGGACCGCCTCATCCGCTCTCGAAAGGTCGGCGTTGACGAATGCAGAGAGGTACGTCCTGAGTGACACAGGCACGCTTCGTCTTTCCGGATATGCCGGCGCGTATGTTCTCGCGCCGCTTGCCGTGTTCGAATACAGCTTCGGCGACGCAGAAGGCGAGGCTACGTCCGATACTGACTGGCCACCTGTCTTTCGTATTACCGCCCCTCGATTAGGCGAAAACTGAGCCGAAAGCTCAGCTGCGCCCGATGCTGGAGTATTCGAAGCCCGCGGCGCGCATTTCTGCGGGTGTGTAGATATTGCGCAAATCGACCATGACCGGCGTCTTCGCGAGCGATTTTACCCGGTCGAGGTCCAGCGCGCGGAAGGCGTCCCATTCGGTGACGATAGCGACGGCATCGGCGCCCTCGATAGCGGAATATGGGTCGTCGCACATGGTGACGTCCGGCATCAGCGGGGCGGCGATGGCCATGCCTTCGGGATCATAGGCAGCGACGTCGACGCCCGCATCGCCCAGCGCCTGCGCAATGGCGATGGCCGGGGAATCGCGCATGTCGTCGGTGTTCGGTTTGAACGTCAGGCCCAGAAGGGCGACCTTCTTGCCGCGTGCTGCTTCGGCGCCGCCCAGCGCGTCGAGCACCTTTCGGCCCATTGCACGTTTTCGCGTGTCGTTCACCTTGACCACGGCTTCAACGATGCGGGTCGGACTTTCATGGTCCTCTGCCGTCTTGAGCAGGGCGAGCGTGTCCTTCGGGAAGCACGATCCGCCATAGCCGGGGCCCGCGTGAAGGAATTTCGGGCCGATCCGGCCGTCCATGCCGATACCGCGCGACACGTCCTGCACGTTGGCCCCGACCTTTTCGCACAGGTCCGCCATTTCGTTGATGAAGGTGATCTTCGTCGCGAGGAAGGCGTTGGCGGCGTATTTGATCAGTTCGCTCGACCGGCGGTTGACGATCAGCAGCGGCGATTCGTTGAGGAACAGCGGACGGTAGACCTCGGTCATCACCTCGCGGCCGAAATCGTCCTCCGCCCCGATCACGATCCGGTCGGGGCGCTTGAAGTCGCCGATGGCTGCACCTTCACGCAGGAATTCGGGATTGGAAACGACGGACACCTTCAGTCCGCGCTCCTTCACGGCGGCGCTGTCCGCAAGGATGCGTTCGACCTCGTCGCCCGTGCCGACAGGCACGGTGGACTTGGTCACCACGACGGCGTCGTTGGCCAGCGCGTCTCCGACTTCGCGCGCGACTGCGTGGACGTAGGTGAGGTCCGCATGACCGTCGCCCCGGCGGCTGGGCGTGCCCACTGCGATGAAGATGGCGGAAGCGCCCTCGATGCCCTCTGCAAGATCGGTGGTGAAGGAGAGGCGGCCCGCCTTCACATTGCTGTCGACCAGCGCATCCAGCCCGGGTTCGTAGATCGGCATGATACCGTCATGCAGCTTGGCGATCTTTGCCGGGTCCTTGTCGATGCACACGACATCGTGACCGAAATCGGCGAAACATGCGCCCGATACCAGGCCGACATAGCCGCTGCCCACCATAGCGATCTTCATTGCCGGGGTCCCTTGCTGGAAGTCTTTCGATTGATCATGACGCGGCCCATTGGCACGCGGATGTTAAGTTAGCGTGTCGCGGTGCTCGATGGAAATTTCGCCATCCTGTTCGACAGCCTGGATATAACGCCGCGTTTCGCCTTCCAGGACGACAGCGGTAAGGCGTCCGAACCGGAAGGCACCGGTATCGATCCCGATCCGGTTGGGACGCTCGTCCACATCTTCGAAAATGGTATGCCCGTGGACGATAATGTGCGGATGCGGTGCGTCATGGGCAAGGAAGCGTTCCCGGATCCACAGAAGGTCGCGCCGCTTCTGCTCTTCCAGCGGGACGCCGGGCGTAATGCCGGCATGCACGAACGCAAAGTCGCCCGCGACCACGAATTCCTCGAAGCCCTGCATAAATTTGCGATGCTTCTTGGGGACCAGTTCATGCAACCGCTTCTGCAGACTGGAGATCGAGGCGTCGTTATATTCCTTCTTCGGAATGCCGTAGCTCAGGATCGTCTCGCGTCCGCCATGCTTCAGGAAATGGCGCAGGACAGCCTTGTCTTCGAAACTCTCGAGGAACATCTCCTCGTGATTGCCGGCCAGTATGCGGACATTGCGCGATTTCTGCCACTGGCGTGCGCCCTCTATGACCTTGCGGCTGTCGGGTCCGCGATCGACCAGGTCGCCCAGCAGGACGACGGTGGTTTCGGCAGGTCCGCTCGCCTTGTCGTCTTCCTCGATGGCTTCGGCGAGCGCTTCGAACAGGTCGTAGCAGCCATGGATGTCACCGATGGCGTACCAGCGTGTCCCTTCGGGGACACTGGCACCCTTCGCGCGTTCGCGGGGGCGGAATAGGGCTTTGAGAGGTTTGATCATGAATTTCGATGCCAGCGCGGTCGCGGGCGCAGATAGGCATTCGCGCCCTAGAGCGCAAACGCTGTGCGGAGCCTGAACAACGCAGCTGTCACAAAAAAGCAACGGTTCGCCAGCGAGGAGAAAAGCTGTGCACCGAAATCTTGTGCGGCGCAGCAAACCTGTGCACAAAAGCAACGTCTCGAGTGAGAATCACGCACTAATAAACCGCGTGGCCGCTCGTACGCAGGTGGGACGAAGCACAACCCCAAGCTCCAGGAGCGAGTCATGCTTACGTCCATTCGCGGTTTTTCCGCATCGTCCGCAATCGCGGCAACTCTTTTTCTCGCCGCGCCTTCGATGGCGCAGTCCGTCGTCAATCCGGCCGAAGAGGTCGATGAAGGCAGCAGCAGCGGTCTGTCCGTCTCGGCTAATGTCGCGCTGACCAGCGAATACCGGTTCCGCGGCGTCGACCTTTCCGGCGGCGAACTGGCGATCCAGGGCGGCGTCGATGTCGCCCATGACAGCGGCTTCTATGTCGGTACGTGGGCATCCAGCCTCGACGAGCAGACGGTCGGCTACGGCAGCACCGAACTCGATGTCTATGGCGGATGGTCGGGCAACCTGACCGACGGCCTTGCCGCGGATGTCGGTGTGATCGGTTACCTCTATCCCGACGCCGGCCCGGGCGATTTCGATTATATCGAGGTCTACGGTTCGCTCGGCTACACGCTCGGCCCTGCCGAAACGACTGTCGGCATCGCCTATGCACCCGAGCAGGATTCGCTCGGCGGCGACGACAATTTCTACATCTATGGCGATGTGGGCGTGGGCATCCCGAACACGCCGATCACACTGACCGGCCATCTTGGCTATACCGACGGTTTCCTGACCTTCACCAATGACGGGAAAGCGTTCGACTGGTCGATCGGTGCCGAAGCCGCGATTGCGGGCACCCCGCTGACGGTGGGCGCAGCCTATGTCGGTGCGGAAGGCGACATTCCGGCAGGTGCGTATGATTTCGTCGACGATGCCTTCGTCGTCACGCTGAGCGCCAGCTTCTAAACGAAGCCAGCGATTATTTCCGGATGGGCGGTCTCTTGTGAAAGGGGCCGCCCTTTCTTTATGGCGCTTCCATGGCCAGATATCTCCACACCATGATCCGCGTCGCCGATCCCGATGCCGCGGTCCGATTCTTCCGGCTGATCGGCCTGGAAGAAACCCGCCGTTCCGATAGCGAGGGCGGACGCTACACGCTGATCTTCATGGCTGCCCCGGGGCAGGAAGGCGTGGCGGAACTGGAGCTGACCTATAACTGGCCGCCAGAGGACGGAAGCGAGCCCGAGGTCTATGACGGTGGCCGCAATTTCGGCCATCTCGCCTACCGGGTGGAGAATATCTACGAGACCTGCCAGCGGCTGATGGATGCGGGGGTCACGATCAACCGCCCCCCGCGCGACGGGCACATGGCCTTTGTCCGCTCGCCCGACGGGATTTCCATCGAACTGCTGCAGGAAGGCTATCTCGATCCCCAGGAGCCGTGGTCCAGCATGGAAAACACCGGCAGCTGGTAAGACCGACCGTATCGCGGCATTCGCCCCGGGGTTTGTCGCCTACGGTTCGACGAACTCGGTCGGCTCTTCCGGATGCGTCGTGGTCAGGCGCAGGACGGTGTAGCCCACGATGGCGGAGATGATCGATCCGCCAAGAATGCCGATCTTCGCCTCGTCGACGAACGTCCTGTTCCCGTCGAACGCCAGGCCGCTGATGAACAGCGACATGGTGAAACCGATGCCGCACAGGATGGTGATACCCCAGATTTCCACCCAGTTCGCACCCTCCGGCGCCTTGGCGATCTTCAGCTTCACCGCTGCGAAGATGATGCCGAAAATGCCGATCTGCTTGCCCAGGAAAAGGCCGGCTGCAATCGCGATGGGTAGCGGGGCGAGGATTTCATCCATGCCCATGCCCGACAGGTTCACGCCTGCATTGGCGAAACCGAAGATCG
Organism: Erythrobacteraceae bacterium WH01K; assembly: GCA_027941995.1. Taxonomy (NCBI): domain Bacteria; kingdom Pseudomonadati; phylum Pseudomonadota; class Alphaproteobacteria; order Sphingomonadales; family Erythrobacteraceae; species Erythrobacteraceae bacterium WH01K. The sequence continues at coordinate 1,045,465 of CP115966.1, forward strand.
GCACGACGAGATAGGCGCTCCAGGGGGCGAGGCCGTGCTCCATCTTCTCCAGCATGGAGTGCCCGGTCTGGTCGCGCATGGGGATGGTCAGCGCGGCGACAACGCCCGCAATGGTCGCGTGAACGCCCGAGAACAGGACCGCCACCCACAGGACGAGCGAAACGAGAACGAAGGGCCACATCCGGCTGACGCCGAAGCGGTTCATGGCGACCATTACCCCGAAAACGACCGCCGAGATGGCCAACCACATCACCTTGATATTGGCGGTGTAGAAAGCAGCGATGACCAGCACCGCGCCGATGTCGTCGACGATTGCGACCGTCAGCAGGAACAGGCGGAGCGAGGCCGGCACCCTGCTTCCCAGGAGGCCCAGGACGCCCATTGCAAACGCGATGTCCGTTGCCGCCGGAATGGCCCAGCCGCGCAGTAGCTGCGCGTCGCCGCCGATCAAACCGACATAGACGAGCGCCGGCACGGCCATGCCCGCCGCAGCCGCCATGATCGGCAGGCGCCGCTGTTCGGGCGAAGCCAGTTGTCCGCAGATCAGCTCGCGCTTCACCTCCAGCCCGACGACGAAGAAGAAAATCGCCATCAGGCCGTCATTGATCCACAGGTGCAGATCGTCGAGCTTCGGGATCGGCGTCCAGGACAGCTTGCCATAGAAAAGCTGTTCATAGGCCCCGGCCAGCGGGGAATTCGCCACCAGCATGGCTGCCGCCGCGACCATGATCAGGAGAACACCCGCAGAGGCGTCGCTGACGAACAGTGCGCGGACGGGTGCGAAGGCACGAGCGATAGGTTTGCGGATCGGTCTCAACATCGTTGCTGCCTTTTCCGCAAAGTTACCGGCGTTGCAAGGGCGACCTCGTCTGGTTAGCGTCGTTGCGGGATATAAAGGGGGTCGCACTATGGAACTTGCCGGCTACACGGCCGGGCAATGGCTCGTGCTGGTGCAGCACGAGTTGCTGCTGTTCACGGGTCTGATGTTCCTTGCCGGAGCGATCGACGAATGGGCGGTCGACTTCCTCTGGTTATGGAAAAAGGCGACGGGGAAACTCGACACGCCGCGACTTCCCCAAGGTTTCGAAGAATCGTCCGACCCAGATCGCGGTGCCGCAGTCTTCATTCCCGCCTGGGCGGAGGCAGACGTCATCGGCCTGACCATCCGGCACATGCTGGCTGTCTGGCCTCAGCCCTCGCTGAGAATTTACGTCGGTTGCTATCCCAACGATCCCGATACGCTGACCGCGGCGTCGCAGGCCGCCGGGCGCGATCCGCGGGTGCGGCTCGTGCTGACGGAAGAGCCGGGCCCCAGCACGAAGGCTTCGTGTCTCAACCGCCTGTACGGCGCGCTGCTGGATGACGAGAGGCGCGGCGCTGCCCCAGTGGCATGCGTCATCCTTCACGATGCCGAAGACATGGTGGACCGGGCCGCGCTTCCGCTGATCCAGGCTGCGATGGGCGGCGCGGATTTCGTGCAACTGCCCGTGCTTCCCGCGCCGCAACCCGTCTCCCGCTGGATCGGCAGTCATTATTGCGAGGAATTTGCCGAGGCACACGCCAAATCGATGCCCGTCCGTGATGCTCTCGGAGCGTCCATTCCCTCGGCAGGCGTGGGATGCGGGATCGACCGCAAATGGCTTGGCCGACTGGCGGCGCGGCGCGGAAATAGCCTGCCGTTTGCGGCCGACAGCCTGACGGAGGACTACGAACTCGGTCTGACCCTGCACGAGATGGGGGCCGAATGCCGTTTCCTGCGCGTACGTTCGGCGAGCGGTCATCTCGTTGCCACGCGCGCCTGCTTTCCCGCCAAGCTCTCGGCCGCCGTCCGGCAGAAGAAGCGGTGGGTGAACGGTATCGCCCTGCATGGCTGGGACCGCACAGGCTGGGGACGTTCCCCGTCGGAAATCTGGATGCGCGTTCGGGATCGCCGGGGGCCGATGACCGCTTTCGTGACCGCGCTGGCATATCTCCTTCTGATTTTAGTAGCGGCAGGCCAGATAGCGACGTGGGCCGGTTACGGAGAGCCGCTGCAACTGACCCCGGTGCTGCGATGGCTCCTGCTGGTAAACGCGGCGGCGCTTGCGTGGCGCGCGGTGTTCCGGTTCGCGTTTACCGCGCGCGAATACGGCGTGCTGGAAGGGGTGAGGGCGGTGGGCCGCATTCCTTTATCCAATATCATCGCGATCATGGCGGGCTGGCGAGCATGTTTTGCATACTGGAGCGCTCTTCGCGGCGCAGGGGTCGTATGGGACAAGACGGACCATGCCGGGCACCCCAGCATGGATGACGAAGGCCGCTTCGCACGAGGCGCAGCATGAGGACTGCAGCCTCGGCGCGCAGCGGTCGTCCATTGATGGCGCTGGCGGTCCTGCTGTGTTTGTGGGCTGCAGTCAGGGCGTCTCTCTGGCAGTCCCCGTTCCCGGTCTCCTTGCCGGACCTGCCTGTGCGCGGCCTGCACCTTCCGGACCTGATCGCAGCGAAATCCCCTGTTCCCACTTCCGCGAAAAAAATCGAAGTTTTTGCCGAAAGCGCCGCTGAGCATTCCGGCTTCGCGACCGCAAGAAACGTGTTCGGGTGTCGGCAAGCGCATGGATTGGCCGGTTCTGACACAGGCAACGTGGCCGAAGCGTATAGAGGCGGGCCAAACACCGCGTCGCTCGCGGCATCCGCGAACCATCAGATCCTGTTTGCAGCCGGACTCTCCCGAATACCTTCGACCACGGGCATGCTGGTGAGCGGGGGAGAGCCACGCGCGTGGATACCCGCCGCAGATCTTCGGTCGGCTGCAACGCGGAAGCGTTGGAGCCTGGACGGATGGGCCCTGTGGCGCGGAAATTCGGTGAGCGAAGCGACAATTGCCGGCCCGCGTCCCAGCTACGGCGCGAGCCAGGCGGGAGCGGTCCTGCGCTACAACGTGGCCCCTGTCAGCGACCATGAACCCGCCGCTTTCCTTCGCGCGACTCGTGCGCTCGTCACCGGAGGCGAGACCGAATTGGCCGCCGGACTGAGTGCGAAGCCCGCCGCGCGATTGCCCTTGAGGGCCCATGCCGAAATCCGCACGACAGTTCGCGCAGGAAGCACGGAAATCCGCCCCGCGGTCTTCCTGACTACGCAGATTGCGCCCATCAGGTTGCCGGGGAAGACGAAGGCCACGCTCTATGCCCAGGGTGGGTATGTCGGAGGCGACTTCGCAACGCCGTTCGCCGATGGACAGGCAAGGGTCGACCGTTCGGTCGCTCGTTTAGACCTGGGGAAGGTCGGCGCCGGCGAAGTGAGGATCGGTGCAGGCGCATGGGGAGGCGCCCAGAAGGGGGCGGCGCGGCTCGACGTCGGTCCTTCCGCGACGATAACGCTCGATAGCGCTCCTGTCCCTGCCAGCCTTTCGCTGGACTACAGGGTACGGGTGGCAGGGGATGCAGAGCCGGATTCAGGTCTCGCGGTCACGCTTGCGACCAGCTTCTGACCGTCGGTTGGTCGGGCAGGAATGCTGAACGAATTACCCGGATACGAAGGCGTGAACGCTTCCCACCGCATCGTGGCTAAGCTAGTCACGTCGCTGAGCTCATGGATGTCTACCTCCCTATCGCCAATCTCTCGGTCGACGGCATTGTCATCGTCGCGCTTGGCGCGCTGACGGGAATATTGTCGGGCCTGTTCGGTGTCGGCGGAGGCTTCCTGACGACGCCGCTGCTGATCTTCTATGGCATTCCGCCAACGGTCGCCGCGGCCTCCGCAGCCACGCAGGTCACCGGCGCCAGCGTTTCGGGTGTTCTTGCCCATGCGCGGCATGACGGGGTGGACTACCGGATGGGCGCGGTCCTTGTCGGGGGCGGTATCCTGGGCGCGGTCTTCGGCGCGCTCCTGTTCCGCTTCTTCCAGTCGGTCGGGCAGATCGATGTCGTCATCAACGTGCTCTACGTCCTCATGCTCGGCACGATCGGCGGGCTGATGCTGCGGGAATCGCTCGAATCGATCGTCGCCAGAAGGCAGGGGCAGAAGCCTGTCGCCCGCCGCCGCCGCCATCACCCGCTGGTCGCAGCCTTGCCCTATCGCTGGCGGTTCTATCGCTCGGGCCTGTATATCTCGCCGCTCGCACCGCTCATCCTCGGGACGCTGATCGGCATCCTGACAATGCTGATGGGTGTGGGCGGCGGTTTCATGCTGGTCCCTGCCATGCTCTATATTCTGGGGATGAGCGGGCAGGTCGTGGTTGGCACCAGCCTCTACAACATCCTGTTCGTTACCATCGCCACCACCATGATCCACGCGCTGACGACCAAGGCGGTCGATCTGGTGCTGGCCGCATTACTGCTGCTGGGATCGGTGCTGGGCGCGCAGTTCGGGACGCGCATCGCCTTTCGCCTGAAACCGGACTTGTTGCGCGTCGTCCTGTCGACCATCGTGCTGCTCGTTGCGCTGCGAATGCTCTACGGGCTGGGAGTGCAGCCGGACGAGATCTATTCCGTGGTGCCGCTGTGATGCGCCTGCTGGCGATCATACTCGCGGTTCTCGCATTCGCCGCCCCTGCCTCGGCGCAGCGCGACCCGATCCTGGTCCCCGAAGTGTCGCAGGACGAGGTGCAGGTGCGGCAGGGGTTCACCGGGACCGAATTGCTGCTGTTCGGCGCGGTGCTCGACCCATCCGGCATGCGTGCGGCACGAGATTACGATATCGTGGTCGTCCTGAAGGGGCCGTCCTTCCCCATCCGGGTGCGCGAGAAAGAGCAGATCGGCGGTATCTGGATCAATGCGGAGGACACCGCATTCCGCTCCGCACCGAGCTACTTTGCAGTGGCATCCTCGTCGTCCATCGGTTCCATCGTGGACGAGCGGACGGCCGCAATCTTCGAATTCGGAACGGATTTCATCCAGCTTTCGCCCACCGGCGTCATCGACCCGGCAGAACAGATGCGTTTCCGCGACGGGCTGGTCGACCTGCGAACGCGGCAGGGCCTGTTCAGCCAGGACAGCGGCGGCGTCGAGATGCGCGAGGGCGTGCTTTACCAAGCGCGGATCGACCTGCCCTCGAGCGTGCAGACAGGCATCTATACCGCGGAAACCTTCGCAGTGACCGACGGCCGCGTCGTTGCCTCGGCGGTCGCCCGGGTAGAGGTTCGCAAGGTCGGCTTCGAGCGGCTGGTCGAGACCTTCTCCCAGGCGCAACCTTTCTTCTACGGCCTGTTGGCCATATTCCTGTCGGTCGGTATGGGCTGGCTGGCCGGGCGACTGTTCTCGAACAGCTAGGGCCGGTTTGCCTTCGTTGACGCGATCTTAACCCTGAACGTCATAGCTCGTCCTGCACATTACTACGGGGCGCAAAGATGACGGACTTGGCCAGACACGAATTCGCAAGCGACGATACGGCCGCACATTCTGGCAAAGAGGCTGCACCTTCTCCCGGCAATGCGATGCAGCCGATCGGTGTCGTCCTGGAAATTGCCGGGTCCGGCTCGCAGATCGCGCTCGATCTCCAGCGGCTCAACGAATGCATGGCGGACGACGATCCGTCCATCGCGCTGGCCGGACAGGTCGGCAGCCAGATCAAGATCCGCGTCGGTAACAGCTGGCTGCTGGCCAGCGTCCGCAACCAGCGACAGGACCGGCGACAGGGCGGCGGCGTCCTCGCAAACATCGATTTCCTGGGCGAAGGGCTGGAGGAGAAGCTGACCGGCCGCATCCATTCGTTCCGGCGCGGCGTCACGCGGTATCCCGTTCCGGGCGCGCTGATCTATCCCGCGACGACCGCCGATCTTCGCCAGATCTATGCCAGCGATGGCCGTTCCAACATCCAGATCGGTACGGTCTATCCGACCAAGGATATTCGCGCGGGCATCTATATCGACGCCATGCTGGGCAAGCACTTCGCCCTGCTCGGGTCGACCGGTACCGGCAAGTCGACCAGTGCCGCGCTGATCCTGCACCGCATCTGCGAAGCCGCGCCGCAAGGTCATGTCCTGATGATCGACCCGCACGGCGAATATTCGGCGGCGTTCAAGAATACGGGCGTCATCCTCGACGTGTCGAACCTGCAGATGCCGTACTGGCTGCTGAATTTCGAGGAACACTGCGAAGTGCTCCTGACAAGCCAGGGCAACGAACGACAGGTCGATGCCGACATCCTGGCGAAATGCCTGCTGAAGGCGCGGTACAAGAACCGCCTGGCCGAACAGATGGGCAAGATCACCGTCGATTCGCCGATCCCCTACCTCCTGTCCGATCTCTCAGCGGCCATCGCGGACGAAATGGGCAAGCTGGACAAGGCCACCGACACCGCGCCGTTCATGCGCCTGCGGACCAAGCTGGACGAACTCAAAAGCGATCCGCGTTACCAGTTCATGTTCTCCGGCATGTTGGTCGGCGACACGATGGCCGAATTCATCTCCAAGATTTTCCGCATGCCCGGCGATGGCAAGCCGATCGCGATCATCGACGTCTCGGGCGTTCCGTCCGACATCACCTCGACCGTGGTCGCGGTGCTCAGCCGGCTGGTGTTCGATTTCGCCATCTGGGGCCGCGAGGAACAGACCCGGCCTATCCTGCTGGTTTGCGAGGAAGCCCATCGCTACGTGCCGAACGAGGCCAATGCCGATGGTTCCAGTGTCGGCAACATCCTGTCGCGCATCGCGAAAGAGGGCCGGAAATACGGAATCTCGCTGGGCCTCATTACCCAGCGTCCCTCCGACCTTGCCGAAGGGGTCCTGTCGCAGTGCGGCACGATCATCTCGATGCGTCTGAACAACGACCGGGACCAGGCCTTCGTGAAAGCCGCCATGCCGGAAGGTGCGCGTGGTTTCCTCGACTCCATTCCGGCGCTCCGCAACCGCGAATGCATTATCTGCGGTGAAGGCGTCGCGATCCCGATCCGCGTGGCTTTCGACAATCTGGAAGAGTCCAAGCGACCCGCTTCGGAAGATCCCAGCTTCGTCGAGCTCTGGCGCGACCGGGGCGAGGGCGAAGAGGCTGTGCGCCGCGTCGTCAATCGCTGGCGTTCGCAGGGAAGCTGACCTTGTCGTGACCCTGCGGACGGGGCACGTCTGTGCCCCTGGCTTCCTCGCTCATGCGCCCTGACGGGCACAGCTCTGTGGACGCGCGGTCGCGCTTTCGAGCCCTTGCTGCCTCGAATAATTCCAGGCCATCGGACCAACGCTCTGTTTCGGCGTGCGATCAGCGCACCGCGAGGGCGAACCGACGGAGGTCGGTTCGACAAATAAACTACGTGCCGCGCGTGTCGCCGAACAGGTGGATGTGCAGTCGATCACTCAGCCTGTATCCGTGCTTCAGGCATAGCGGCACGAGCCATTCTTCCCGCTCTCGCAAGGTGCGGCTGTCCGTGCCTTCCGGCATCAGGAAGATGCGTCCCGGCGGAATGGCATGGGCACGCTGGAGGGCTGCCACCTCGTCCAGGTCGTCCGGCTGCGCGATCACGAACTTGAAGAAAGCGCGCGGGTCCAGCGCATAGGCATCCAGCCGTTCGGCAATCAGGGCAAGTTCAGCCGGGTTGCCGGAATGGGCGAGCTTGGGGCTGACATTGTACTGGTCGATATGGATGTCGAGCCGGGCAGGGGCGGCAATCGTGCCGTTCGTCTCGATCTCGAACGTCATGTCCGACAGCGCTTCGGCCAGCCCGGCCAGTGCCGGGGCCTGCAGCAACGGTTCGCCGCCGGTTACGACCAGCCGTTTCTGACCGAGTGCCATGATCCGTTCGGCCACGTCTGCGATGGCAAGCGTCCGCTGGTTGGCCCTCCGGTCGAACACCCTGCCATCGCGATGCGGCCTCTCGTCGCCTTCGAAATGCCAAGTATAGGCCGTGTCGCACCATTTGCAGGCGAGATTGCAGCGCGACAGGCGCATGAACGCGACAGGCATGCCTGCACTGGGCCCTTCGCCCTGCACGCTGGCGAAGATTTCCGGCCCGCCATCATCGTCAGTGGCAAGGACTAGCTGCGGCATCTCACCCCAGCCGCGCCAGCGCGGCCGTCAGGCGCTGGACCTCGCCCGCGTGATGGGCATGGTCGGCGCGCGCCTTCTCGACGGCTTCCGGTTTCGCGCGGTCGACGAAGTTCGGATTGCCCAGCCGCTTGTCGAGGCTGGCGACTTCCTTTTCGCTCGCTTCCAGCGCCTTGGCGATGCGGGCCTTTTCCGCGTCGATATCGATGACGCCTTCCAGCGGCACGGTCAGGACATCGCTGCCGGCGGTCACCTGCATGGCCGGACCGTCGGGGGCGGGGCCTGCGGTGACAGGCACCAGGCGGGCAAGCCGTTCGATGGCCGCGCTGCTGCGCTCCATAACGCCTGCCGCAGTGTCGGAAGGATTGTCGATGAAGGCAGGCAGTTTCGTGCCGGGCGAAATGCCCAGTTCATTTTTTGCGCTGCGAACGGCCGTTGTCAGGTCGATCACCCAGTCGATGGCATCGGTCGCCTGTTTGCTGACGCTGGCGTTCGGCTCGGGCCACTTGGCGGTAATCAGCGGATAATCCGCGCGGTCGCGGCCGTTGACCTCGCCCTGTTTCGACCACAGCTCTTCGGTGATGAAGGGCATGAAGGGGTGGAGCATGACCAGGATCTGGTCCAGCGCCCAACCGGCGACGGCGCGCGTTTCGGTGGCCGCATCTTCGCTTGCACCTTCTGCGAACACGGGCTTGATCAGTTCCAGGTACCAGTCGCAGAACCGGTCCCATACGAAGTGGTAGATCGTGTTGGCAGCGGCATCGAAGCGCAGGTCCGCCATGGCCTCGTCCAGCTTGCGGACGGTTTCGGAAACCTCGCCGATGATCCACTGGTTGGCGGCAAGCCGGGCCTGCGGAGCCTCCAGCGTGTCGCTCGCACCGATGCCGTTGGACTGGCAGAAGCGGGTGGCGTTCCACAATTTCGTCGCGAAGTTGCGGTAGCCCTCGACCCGCTTGTCATCCATCTTGATGTCGCGGCCCTGGCTTTCCATCGCCGCCATGAAGAAGCGCAGCGCATCGGCGCCGTACTGGTCGATCAGGCCCAGCGGGTCGACGACATTGCCCTTGGACTTGCTCATCTTCGAGCCGTCTGCCGCGCGTACCAGCCCGTGCAGGTACAGCCGCGGCCACGGCGCCTGCCCCGTGTTGTAATTGCCCATCATCATCATCCGCGCATCCCAGAAGAACAGGATGTCGAAGCCGGAGACGAGCAGGCTGTTGGGATAGTGCTTCTCGGCAAGCGCGGTCTTCTCCGGCCAGCCGAGCGTGGCTGAGGGCCACAGAGCGCTGGAGAACCACGTGTCGAGCACGTCGGAGTCCTGCGTAAGAGCGACGCCTTCGCCTGCCTGAGCCTGCGCGTCGGCTTCGGACAGCGCGACATAAACTTCGCCATCGTCGCCATACCATGCGGGGATCCGGTGCCCCCACCAAAGCTGGCGGCTGACGCACCACGGCTGGATGTTCTCCATCCAGTTGAAGAACGTCTTCTCCCACGTCTTGGGGACGATCTCGACCTCGCCCGATTTCACCTGCGCAATGGGTTTCTCGGCGAGCTTCGCGGCATCGACATACCACTGGTCGGTCAGCCAAGGTTCGATCACCACGCCGCCGCGGTCGCCGAAGGGCGTCGCGATCTGGCGCGGCTCGGCGTCCATCTCGACATCTTCGCCCTTCTTCGTCTTCGCCTTGTGCGGGATGAGGTGGCCGCTTTCCTTCAGGCGCTTGACCACCAGTTCGCGGGCGCCGTCGCCTTCGCCGGCGATTTTCTCTGCGCGGAAACGGTGGAGGCCGATGAATTCGTCCGGCACCAGCCCGTCGGCGGTCTGGCAGACATTGGCCTCGCTATCGAGCATGTTCAGCATGTCGGCAGGCGCGATACCGGCGCGCTTGCCGACCTCGAAATCGTTGAAATCGTGGCCCGGCGTGATCTTCACCGCGCCGCTGCCGAGTTCGGGATCGGCGTGTTCGTCGGCCACGATGGGCACGCGGCGGCCAGTGATGGGCAGGATCACGTGCTTGCCCACGACGCTGGCATAGCGTTCGTCTGTCGGATGCACGGCCACCGCCATGTCGGCCAGCATCGTCTCGGGCCGGGTGGTCGCCACCTCTATGTAATCGCGCCCATCTGCCAGCGCGACGCCGTCTTCCAGCGGATAGCGGAAGTGCCAGAAACTGCCGGCGATCGTCTGCGTCTCGACTTCCAGGTCGGAAATCGCGGTCTTCAGCTTGGGGTCCCAATTCACCAGCCGCTTGTCGCGGTAGATGAGGCCGTCATTATAGAGATCGACGAAGGTCTTCAGCACCGCGTTCGAGAAATGCTCGTCCATGGTGAACTGTTCGCGCGACCAGTCCATCGAACAACCCAGTCGGCGCAGCTGGCGCGTGATCGTGCCGCCGCTTTCCTCCTTCCATTCCCAGACTTTCTTCACGAAGTCTTCGCGGCTGTAATTCGTGCGCTTGTCCCCTTTGGCCTCCAGCTGGCGCTCGACCACCATTTGCGTGGCGATGCCGGCATGGTCGGTCCCCACGACCCACAGCGCGTCCTTGCCCCGCATCCGTTCGTAACGGATCACGATGTCCTGCAACGTATTGTCGAGCGCGTGGCCGATATGGAGCGAGCCGGTCACGTTCGGCGGAGGATTGACGATCGTATAGGGTTCCGCGTCCGGGCGGTCCGGGCGGAAGAGGCCGTTTTCTTCCCAATGGGAATACCAGCGCGCCTCGATGGAGGCGGGATCGAACGTGGTGGGCAAGGATGAAGTCATGTGTGTCGGGCTCGCTGATGCTCGCTGTCGGGACCGGAACCGGAATTGGATGGCGCGGCTTTGCCAGCGCCCGATAACGGGTGCAAGCACAACGGTTTTCTGTGTCAATTCCCCTTGTGGCAGCGAAAGAATGGAAGCATAGATTCCCGAAGATGCGGGAATGGGCACAACTTCAGGTCGACACGGGCGATGACGGGGCGCAGCGCGTGGCCGTATCGGGCCCGCTGACGATTTCCTCCATCGCCCTGATCGACAGCCAGTTCCGCGCTCTGGAAGGCGACGTCGCCTCCATCGACCTGTCCGGCGTGACCGATATGGACACGATCGGTGCCTGGACCGTGCACCGCGCGTGCAAGCGGCTGGGAACGGAAATCATCGGACCCAGCGACAAGGCAAGCAATCTCATCGAAACGGTGGCTTCCGCCGCCAGCGACGCCCCCATGGCGCCGGAACGCCTGCCAGTGGTGGAGCGGGTGCTGGTCGAAGTGGGCGACAAGACGCGCAATGCGTGGGCCGGCACGAAGTCGGTCGTCGGGTTCCTTGGCGCGGTCCTGATCGCGATGAAGGACATCCTTCGCCACCCCAGCCGTTTTCGCACGAAAGCGGTGGTGCACCAGCTGGAACTGGTGGGCGTATCCTCGCTCCCCATCATCGGGTTGATGAGCTTCCTGATCGGTATCGTCGTCGCCCAGCAGGGCGCCGCTCAGCTCGCCCAGTTCGGGGCGGAAACACTGACGATCAACCTCACGGGCCGCCTCGCCACCCGCGAACTGGGTGTGCTGATGACCGCGATCATGGTTGCGGGCCGCTCGGGCAGCGCCTTTGCCGCGCAGATCGGCACGATGAACCTGACCGAAGAAATCGACGCCATGCGCACCATCGGGGTCGACCCGGTAGAAGCGCTGGTCATTCCGCGTATCTTGGCCGCAGTGTTCATGATGCTGCTGCTGGGCTTCTTCTCCATCGTCCTGGTGATCGTGGGCGGTGCAACCATCTCCTCCGTGACGCTGGGCATTCCGTTCTTCACCTTCCTTGAGAGGATCCAGGAAGTCGTGCCGACCTACGATCTGTGGGTTGCGCTGATAAAGGCTCCGGTCTTCGGCCTGATCGTGGCGATGGCAGGCTGTTACCAGGGCATGCAGGTCGAAGGGAATTCGGAAGAAGTCGGCACCCGCACGACCAAGGCGGTGGTGCAGGCGATCTTCGCGGTCATCGTGCTCGATGCATTCTTCGCCGTCTTCTTCACCGAGCTGGGCTGGGCGTGATGTCGGACGAACGCAGCATCGAGGAAATGGACGAAGCCGCCCTCGACGTCATTCCCGAGCTTTACCAGGGCGAGCATCCCATCGTCGTCGAAGGGCTGGTCAACCAGTTCGGCGACTTCCGCATCCACGACGAGCTGGACCTGAAGGTCAATCGCGGTGAAATCCTTGGCGTCGTTGGGGGATCGGGCACGGGCAAGTCTGTCCTGATGCGCTCGATAATCGGGTTGCAGACCCCGCGCGCCGGGCGGATCGAGGTGCTGGGGACGGATGTCACCGCCGCAGAGGACGACGAGGATATCGATATCCGCAGCCGCTGGGGCGTCCTGTTCCAGGGCGGGGCGCTGTTCAGCACACTTACGGTAGGCGAGAATGTCGAGGTTCCTCTGAAGCAGTTCTATCCCGAATTGCGGCCCGAACTTCGCAAGCAGATCGCCCGCTACAAGGTGCTGCTGTCGGGATTGCCGGAAGAAGCCACCAGCAAGTATCCCAGCGAGCTGTCCGGCGGGATGAAGAAGCGCGCCGGGCTGGCCCGGGCTCTGGCGCTCGACCCGCAGCTCCTTTTCCTCGACGAGCCTACGGCCGGCCTCGATCCTGTCGGCGCAGCAAAGTTTGACCGCTTGACGCGCGAGCTGGCCGATACGCTTGGCCTGACGGTGTTCCTCATCACCCACGACCTCGATACGCTGCACGCCATATGCGACCGGGTCGCCGTGCTGGCGGACAAGAAAGTGATCGCGGTGGACTCGATCCCCAATCTGATGGCGCTCGACCATCCGTGGATCCAGGAATATTTCAACGGACCGCGTGGCCGGGCAGCTGCGGGCGGGTACGAGAAATCGTGACTAACATCATGAAACAGCACAATTGCCAGACCGGCGAGCGACGGGCATAGCAGGGAACGATGGAAACGCGGGCAAATCATCTGTGGGTCGGGGCGGTTACCTTGCTGCTCCTCGCCGCGCTCGCCGCGGGGATTGTCTGGCTCGCGCGGCTGAACGAAACCAGCCGGCAGGAATATGAAATCCTGTTCGAACAATCGGTCGAGGGTCTCGCTAGGGGCTCAACCGTGACATATGCCGGCGTGCCGGTGGGACAGGTGCGGGACATCTATCTCGAACCGGCCTCCGACGACCGCAGGGACCGTGTGGGCGTCTTGATCGAGATCAACGAGAGCGTGCGGATATTCTCCGACACGGCAGCCACGCTCAGGGCCAGCCTGACGGGCGTATCGACCATCCAGCTCGAACGCCTGACGCGTGAGGAAGCGCGTGATGCCGGGGTTACGGCGATCTATGTCCTGAACCCGGAAGAGAGCGAGGAACCGCCGCAGATCATCGCGCGCGAAGGCGGTATCGGAGCGATCCTGGCCAGCGTGCCCGACATCCTCGACAAGACGGAAACCACGGTGGAGCGGCTGAACCAGCTGCTGGCGGTGGAGAACCAGGACCGGATCATGGGCTTGGTCGACAATACCAGCCGCCTGTCCAACAACCTCGCCGACAGCGCGCCGGAACTGCAGCGCACGCTGCGCCAGATGCAGGGCACGCTGCGGGAGGCGGAAGGCGCGCTCGCCCAGTTCGAGAATACGCTGGCTTCGGCGGACAGCCTGCTGGGGCAGGAAGGCACCGCGCTGGCGCAGGACCTGCGCACGACGCTTGGCAGCGCTCGAACGGCAGCGGACAGCCTGGCGTCCACGCTGGAACAGGCCAATCCCGCGATCGAGCAACTCAACAGCTCTACCTTGCCGGCAGCCAACGCCACCTTGCGCGATCTCCAGTCGACCAGCCGCGCCCTGCGCCAGGTGACCGAACGGATCGAAAGCGAAGGCGCGACCAGCATTATCGGATCGCCCAAATTGCCGGATTACGAACCGTGAGAGTGACCATGACATCCACCCAGACGCAGCAGCAACGTGGTTTGCGCTCGGCAGTATGCGGCTCGCGCGCCCTTCTTGCGGGACTCGCCGCCCTGTCGCTCTCCGGCTGCATCAGCATCGGCGGGGAAGCGCCGGAAATGCTGCTGACCCTGACGCCGCAAAGCACGCTTGCCGCGGGCCCCGGCCCCAGCGGGCAGGCGGCCAGCGCTCTCCTGATCGAGGAACCCGATGCCGAGCAGCGCATCGCGGTTACCCGCGTGCCCGTGCAGGTCGATGGCTCCAGCGTCGCCTATCTGACCGGTGCGGAATGGGTGGAGCGGCCTGCCCGGCTGTTCCGCCGCCTGCTGGCGGAAACCGTGCGCGCACGCTCGGGCAGGCTGGTGATGGAGCGCGACGATTCCTCTGTTGTCCCGGGCGAAACGCTGCGCGGAACGCTGCGCCAGTTCGGATATGATGCCGCTGGCCGCAGTGTCACCGTTACCTTCGACGCAGTGCGCCGGACCCGGGACGGCACGCTGCAGACCCGCCGCTTCACCGCGACGGAACAGAATGTGGAGCCGGGAGGCATCGTCGCCGGGGCGGCGCTCAACCGCGCTGCGAACCGCGTTGCACAAGAGGTGGCGGACTGGATCGGCTGACGTAAGCCGGGCTGGTTCCTGCGAACAGGGCGGGGCTTGTCGCCTTTATGCCTTCAGGAGTTCGAGGAAGCGGAAGGCGGTCAGAAACGCCTGTTTCTTTTCCTCGCGCACTGCCTCTGCCTCTGCATCGCGGCCCCAGATTTCCGCCTGCATGTCTTCTTCAAGATTGGCTGCATTCCACAGCGCGGCCGGATCGGCCCCGTCCTCCAGCGCATTCAGGGCCACGCACAGCGATGCGGCCAGCGATGCGAGGGTGAGGGTGGCAGCCAGCGTGAACGGGTCCAGTTCATCGAGCCGGCGGCGCAGCGCCGCCATCGTCGCATCAGGCTGGCGGGCATGGACGATGCCGGCCACGCGTTCGAATGCGATATTTTCCCTGGACTCAAGCGCCGTGACCAGCGGTTCCCAGATCGTATCCTGCCGCCGGGCCAGCGCTTCGCCCGGTGCGGAGCGATAGCAGAGCGTATCCGTCTCGGCGAAAGCCAGTGCTTTCGAGACGGCGTCTTCCTCTCCGCTCGCCACGCGGTCGATGGAAAAATCGGTCAGGTCGCGAAGGGGAAAGCTGCGAGGGTCGATGTCCTCGCCCTGTGCGGACCATTCCGCCGCCATAGCCTCCGCCAGCGCCCGGCTCGGAACGATCTGCGGATTGAGCGCCTGTGTCTTGACGGCCCGGCCATCGAGGATGACCTGCCAGCCGCCCTCGGCCTGCAGCACATCCGTCTCGCTCCAGAAACGTTTCATGAGTCCAGTTTCTTCCACTGGCGCGTCAGGAACCACGGCAGGGCGAAGAACTCGGCAGCGCCAAGCACCACCAGCGCATAACCGATCAATGGTTCGTCGATCAGGCGCCCCGATACGATCGTGACGCCGAGCAGCACCATGACGACCGCAATCACGCGGATGCCGGTCAGCTGGAAATGGCGGCGGCGGGCTTCGTCCTCGGTCACTTCCCCGCTCCGCAAATCAGTCGGTACAGTTGACCGGCGTCCCCCGCGATGTCCGACGCGCCGGCGTCCAGCAGAGTGGCGGTGTCGTGATAGCCCCAGGATACGCCTATGGCCCGGACATCGGCCGCGCAGGCCATCTCCATGTCATAGAGCGTGTCGCCGATCATCACCGTGTTTTCCGGCTCGGCAAGCGTTTCCTCCATGGCCGTGCGCAGCATGGTGGGATCGGGCTTGGACGGATGACCGTCTGCGGTCTGCAGGCTGTCGAAGCTGTCTGTCAGGCCGTGCGTCTGAAGGCAGTGCTCCAGGCCGCGCCGGGACTTGCCGGTCGCGACCGCCAGGCTCCACCCCTCGGCCCTGAGTCGCTCCACCAGTTCGGCGATGCCTGCAAAAAGTGGCTCCGCCACTTCACCGCGTTCGCGCGCTTCGCGGAAAGACGTCTTGTACCTTTCGACGATGGCCGCGACTTCGCTGTCGGCCAGACTGGGCGCAAGATGGCGCACGGCATGGGGCAGGCTCAGCCCGACGATCTGGCGTATGCTCTGGCGGGAAGGCGGGGCGATCCCGGCGGCCCCGAAGGCGGCTTCCATCGCATCGCAGACAGGGGCCTGCCCGTCGACCAGCGTACCGTCGCAATCGAACACGGCGAGGCGGACGGGCGCATCGCTGCTCACCGCTTGCGACCTTTCGGGCCCGCGCCGGGCTTGCCGCCCGCTTTCGCCGGTCTGCCGCCGCTCTTCTTGCCGAGTTTTCGCTGGGGTGCTGCTTTGCCCGAATCCTTGCCGGTTCTGCGGGCACGGCGTTCCCCGCGCTGGCTCTTGCGGTACTGCTTGGCATGGGCCTTGGCGGCCTGCTTCTTCTCTGCCGGGGTGCGTTCGGTGATGTCCTCGCGCAGAGGCGCCGCATCGCTCAGCGCGATGTCGAAGCCCAGCTGCTCCATCGTGGCGGCGAAATGTTCCGGCAGGTCGGCAGTCACATCCAGCTTGCCGCCGCGTCCGCCCTTCTGTCCGCCGCTGCCCTGTCCCGGTTCGGAAATGATCAGGCGGCGCGCATGGAGATGCATCTTGCGGCTGACGCTGCCGGTCAGGAAAGCATCCTGCCCGCCATACTTGCCGTCGCCCACGATGGGATGGCCCATGGCCGCCATGTGGACGCGCAGCTGGTGGGTTCGGCCCGTCAGCGGTTCCAGTTCGACCCAGCACGCCTTGTTGCCGGCCTTCTCAACGACGCGGTACCGGGTCTTGGCAGGCTGGCCGTTTTCCTCGTCCACATGCATCTTCTCGCCGCCGGTGCCCGGCTGCTTTGCCAGTGGCGCGTCGATCTCGCCTTCTTTGAGTTCCGGCACGCCGACGACCAGCGCCCAGTAGACCTTCTTCGCGCTGCGGCCCGAAAACCGCTTGGAATAGCTCGCCGCCGCGCCCGGTGTGCGGGCGATCAGAAGGACGCCGCTGGTATCCTTGTCCAGCCGGTGGACAAGGCGGGGGCGGATGTCGTCGTCTTCGGGCGCAAAGGCATCCAGCAGGCCGTCCACGTGCCGCGTCGTCTTGCTGCCGCCCTGCGTCGCCAGGCCGGGCGGCTTGTTCAGGACGATGGCGGTCTTCGTCTCGCGGATGACCATCGCTTTTGCCTGCTCGATGTCGGCGGCGGAGAGGGGGCGTTTTTCGCGCGGCTTGCGGCCTGTATCCTCGCCGCCCGGGGGGACGCGCAGGACTTGCCCGGCGGTCAGGCGGTCGTCGGGTTTCGCCCGCGCTCCATCGACGCGGACCTGCCCGGTGCGGGCCCAGCGCGACACGGTGTTGAAGCCGACCTGCGGCAGGTTGCGCTTGAACCAACGGTCGAGACGGATGCCGTCATCGTCTTCGCCAACGGTGAACTGGCGGACCTGGTCGGAGGATTTGGGTGTCACGATACGGCCCTCATCACGGTCAGCCCGAACAGCAGGCCGCTGATGCCGAGCGAGAAGGACAGAACGGCATAGAGCCCTGCGATGGCGAACTGCCCGCGCTCTATCAACAGGACCATCTCCAGGCTGAACGCGCTGAAAGTCGTGAAGCCGCCGAGCAATCCAACGCCCAGCAAAAGGCGCAAATTCTCGGCATTCGTCCCGCCAGCGCCCGCGCCGCTGCGGGCCAGCCAGCCTGCAAGCAGGCCCATCGCCACGCTGCCGGCGGCGTTCACCGCCAGCGTCGCCCACGGGAACACACCCATCGCCTGCGGACCGAGCGCGCCGGTCATCCAGCGCCCCGTCATGTAACGAAGGACAGCACCCGCCGCCCCGCCAAGGGCGACGTGCAGAGTTGCGGCAAGGGTGGGAAGGGTCGACATTTGTGCAACGGCCCTTAACGTCTGTGCGGCCTGCTGGCCATGGAATTTCGCGTCACATGCCAGCGGGAAGGGTGGCTGAGGTCTCTAGGCCGAAATTCCTGCACCCTTGCCCCCGCACCCTGTTTTGGGTATAGAGCGCCGTGTTGTGTGCCGGTCCGTACGCGGATTCGGCGCTTTTCTATTTGAATTTGCGGCAAATCCCGCGCTGCACGCGGGCTCTGGCCGATGGCTTGGAAGGTTTTGATTTAAATGCAGATCATGGTTCGCGATAACAATGTCGATCAGGCTCTCCGCGCGCTCAAGAAAAAGCTGCAGCGTGAAGGCGTCTATCGCGAAATGAAGCTGCGTCGCCACTACGAAAAGCCGAGCGAGAAGCGCGCCCGTGAAAAGGCTGCTGCCGTTCGCCGCGCCCGCAAGCTGGAGCGCAAGCGTATGGAGCGCGACGGGATCAAGTAAGATTCCGGTGGCTTCGGGCAGGCTGGCGATGAATGGCCGCTTGAAGCAGACAGCGTGAACAGCCAAGAGGGCGTGGAAGCGATTCCGCGCCTTCTTGCTATCAGGTCGAACCCTCAGGATACCCGCCACATGACCGAGATTACCCGTGTCCCCCTCAAGCCTGTCGCCAAGGGCTCTTTGACGAAGCTGTGGCTGGGCGTGATCGTCGCCGCCCTGATCGGCGTCGGCGTGGCCTGGGCGGCCGTTCCGCAAACGACGTCCGTCCGCACCGTGGAGGCAGGCAGCGGCCCGGTCGCCAGCGATGGCGATGTGGTCTTCGTGGAATATACCGGCAAGCTGGCCGACGGCACGGTGTTCGACCAGAACGAGGGACAGGCCGCTCCGGTGCAGGGCGTCTTCCCCGACGGCGTTCCGTTCCCGATCGAGGAAGGTTCGGCCATTCCCGGCTTCCTGAAGGGTCTGCGCCAGGTCCAGAAGGGCGGCGAATACGTCTTCGAAATCCCGGCGGACGAAGCCTATGGCAGCGAACCGCCGGCCGGCTCAACCATTCCCGCCGATGCCGACCTGACTTTCGAAATCCGGGTCGTCGATTTCATGAGCCGCCAGGACTTCGAACGCCGCCTGCAAGCATTGCAGCAGGTGATGCAGGCGCAGCAGGGCGCAGGCCCGGGCGCGGAAGGCGCGGCCGGACCCGCACCGCAGAACTGAGGCACGCCATGTCCGTAACGAAGGAACAGGTCGCGAAGATCGCCAGCCTCGCCCGGATCGAGATGGGTGATGCGGAGCTGCAGCGCATGGTGCCCGAACTCAACAACATCCTCGAATGGGTGGAGCAGTTGGGCGAGGTCGATACCTCCGGCGTCGAGCCGATGACTGCCGTCATGCCCATGGCCCAGCGCCTGCGCGACGACGAGATCGATGCCGACCCGCTGACAGGCGGCGGCGTGCGCGACAAGGTGCTGGCCAATGCACCGGCGGCCGAACACGGCTTTTTTGGCGTCCCCAAGGTGATCGAATAGGCGCGGGGCGGCGATTGGCCCTGCACGATGTAATATTGCTCTTGCCGAGC
This sequence comes from Erythrobacteraceae bacterium WH01K, assembly GCA_027941995.1. Taxonomy (NCBI): domain Bacteria; kingdom Pseudomonadati; phylum Pseudomonadota; class Alphaproteobacteria; order Sphingomonadales; family Erythrobacteraceae; species Erythrobacteraceae bacterium WH01K. Next base: position 1,064,754 of record CP115966.1, read on the forward strand.
GGAGTTTCGAGTGACTGACTTTACCGATCTGGGTGTTCGCGAAATCCGCGACGGTGTCGCAAAAGGCGACTTCACCGCCCGCGAAGTGGCCGAAGGGTTCAACATCGCGGTCGAGGCTGCGGGCGAGCTCAATGCCTTCATCGTCACCACGCCGGACAAGGCGCTGGACGCGGCCGATGCCGTGGATGCCGCCCGCGCCAAGGGCGAGGCGCTTGGCAAGATGGCCGGCGTGCCGATTGGTATGAAGGATTTGTTCTGCACCACCGGCACGCAGACCACCGCTGCCAGTCACATGCTGGAAGGGTTCGTGCCCCAGTATGAAAGCACCGTTTCCGCCAATCTGTGGAAAGCGGGCGCAGGTATGCTGGGCAAGCTCAATCTCGACCAGTTCGCGATGGGCTCCTCCAACGAAACGTCCTATTTCGGCCCGGTGAAAAGCCCTTGGCGCCGCAATGACGGCGGCAACGCGGCACTGACCGCAGGCGGTTCTTCCGGCGGGTCGAGCGCAGCGATTGCCGCGCGCCTGTGCCCGGCTGCGACAGGCACCGACACGGGCGGCTCCATCCGCCAGCCTGCAGCCGTTACCGGCACGGTCGGTATCAAGCCGACCTATGGCCGCTGTTCGCGCTGGGGCGTGGTGGCGTTTGCCAGCAGCCTCGACCAGGCGGGCCCGATGGCGCGCAGCGTCGAAGATTGCGCGATCATGCTGGGCGCCATGGCCGGTTTCGATCCGAAGGATTCGACCTCGCTCGACATGCCCGTGCCCGATTGGGAAGACGCCCTGAATGCAGACCTCAAGGGGAAGAAAGTCGGCATCCCCCGCGAATACCGCATGGACGGCACGCCGCAGGATATCCTCGACAGCTGGAAGCGCGGCGAGGAATGGTTAAAGGACGCAGGGGCCGAGATCGTCGAGATCAGCCTGCCGCACACCAAATATGCGCTGCCCGCCTATTACATCATCGCGCCCGCCGAGGCCTCTTCCAATCTCGCCCGCTATGACGGCGTGCGCTACGGCCAGCGCGAACTGCCCGAAGGGGCAGGGCTGCAGGACATGTATGCCGCGACCCGCGCCGACGGCTTCGGGGACGAGGTGAAGCGCCGCATCCTGATCGGGACCTATGTGCTGAGCGCTGGGTTCTACGACGCCTATTACACGCAGGCGCAGAAAATCCGCACGCTGGTGGCGCAAGACTTCGAGAAAGCCTGGGGTGAATGCGACGTCATCCTCGCGCCGACGACGCCCAACGCGGCGTTCGGCCTCGGCGAGATGCAGTCCGATCCGCTGGCGATGTATCTGAACGACGTGTTCGCCGTGCCCGCGTCGCTCGCCGGGCTGCCGGCGATGAGCGTGCCCGCGGGGCTGAACTCGCAAGGGTTGCCGCTCGGCCTCCAGATCGTCGGCAAGCCATTCGACGAGCAGGGCGTGCTGAATGCAGGCCTGGCGATCGAGCAGCGCGCAGGCTTCGACGCAAAACCGGAGAAATGGTGGTGAGTGGCAGTACTATTGTTATCAAGAAGGCCAAGTCACTCCCTGAACTGGATGAGAGCGAGCTTGAAGTTTTCGTCACAAAGACGCTGACTGCAGTGCTTTCTGGAATCTCAACTGCGGATCGCTTCACCCGCCCTGAAAATGCAAATCTAGAATTAGAAGCAGTTCGTGGCGACGATGATCGCATTGCCGGGGTACGGGTCCCCTTCGCTCACCAGTTTGAGTTTGGTGCACCTGAGCAGATCGAATTTGACATTGCCGTTCACATGAACCGCAAATCGGGGAAAAGTGGCGGCTTGAAGATATCTGTAGCGGGCATCGGCGGCAATGCTGACGCTAGTGTCGCCAAAGAAGATATGACCGTCAGCAGAGTCACGTTTAAAGTGCCGATGAAGCGAAAAGACTGAGGCGAGAAATGAGCACTTACCGCATTCAGGGCGTAACGGGCGAGTGGGAGGTCGTGATCGGCCTCGAGGTTCATGCGCAGGTCACCAGCAACGCCAAGCTGTTCAGCGGCGCCTCCACCGAATTCGGGGCCGAGCCGAACACGCAGGTGTCGCTGGTCGATGCGGCGATGCCGGGCATGCTGCCCGTTCCCAACCGCGAGTGCATCCGGCAGGCGGTGCGCACCGGCATGGCGATCGAGGCGCAGATCAATGCGTGGAGCCGGTTCGACCGCAAGAACTACTTCTACGCCGATCTGCCGCAGGGCTACCAGATCAGCCAGCTCTACCACCCGATCGTGGGCGAGGGGCAGCTGCTGATCGAGGCGGACGAAAAGGCCGGCATTCCCGAGGATAAGGTCATCGGGATCGAGCGTATTCATGTCGAGCAGGACGCGGGCAAGCTGATGCACGACCAGCACCCGACCATGTCCTATGTCGACCTCAACCGCAGCGGCGTCGCGCTGATGGAAATCGTTTCCAAGGCCGACATGCGCAGTCCCGCAGAGGCTGGGGCGTATGTGCGCAAGCTGCGCTCGATCCTGCGCTATGTCGGGTCGTGCGACGGCAATATGGAACAGGGCTCCATGCGCGCAGACGTCAACGTATCGGTCCGCCGTCCGGGTGAGGAACTGGGTACGCGCACGGAAACGAAGAACGTCAACTCCGTTCGCTTCGTCATGGCGGTGATCGAGGGCGAAGCGCGCCGGCAGGTCGACCTGATCGAGGATGGCGGCACGGTGGTGCAGGAAACGCGCCTCTACGATCCCGACCGCAACGAGACGCGCTCCATGCGGAGCAAGGAAGACGCGCATGATTACCGCTACTTCCCCGATCCCGACCTCCTGCCGGTCGAACTGGACGAGGCGTTCCTGGCCGAATGCCGCGAAAGCCTGCCCGAACTGCCCGATGCCAAGCGCCAGCGTTACGAGGGCGAACTGGGCCTGACGCCCTACAATGCACGCGAACTGACCGCCGAGGTAGAGACCTTTGCCCGGTTCGAGACGCTGCTGGCCGAAACCGCCAGCGCGCTCGGCAAACCGGAAGGCAAGGTTGCGACGCAGGTCGCCAACTGGTCGCTTTCCGTCGCGCCCGGCGTCATGAAGTCGCTCGGTGACGAAGCCGATCCGATCCGCGCCACGGCCGCGCGTCAGGCCGCTATCCTGAAGATGCAGGATGCGGGCGAAATCAGCGGCGGACAGGCGAAGGAAATTTTCGAGATCGTCCTGAAGGAAGGCCGCGAGCCTGCCGAGATCGCGGAGGCCGAGGGCCTGAAACAGGTTAGCGACACCGGCGCCATCGAAGCCGCGATCGACGACATCCTGGCCAACAACCAGGACAAGGTCGAGCAGTACAAGGGGGGCAAGGACAAGCTGTTCGGCTTCTTCGTCGGCCAGACGATGAAGGCGATGCAGGGCAAGGCCAACCCGGCCGTCGTCAACCAGATCCTGAAGGACAAGCTGGGATAGAAGAAGGGACGCCATGCGCGATTTGCTGGATACGGGTAACAGGGACCAGACCGCTTTACTGGGCGCGGGTCTCGGCAGCCTGATACTGGCAGCAGCGGCAGGCGCGGCCTTCGTTCTATGGCAGCGTGGCGCGGAAAAAGCCGGAACGGGCGATGACGGCGATCCCGGCGCAGGCACGCCCGACGATGACCTGACCCGGATCGACGGCATCGGACCGGCCCTCGCTGGAAAGCTGCGCGATAACTTCGTTACCAGCTTTACCCAGATCGCGGATTGGGATGCGGATGATATCGCAGCCTTCGATACGAAGCTGAAATTTGCCGGCCGGATCGAGCGCGACGAATGGACCGGGCAGGTGAAGACCCTGCAAGGCGCCTGACCCGAAAGAACGTGCCGCGCGGATGCTGGGCCCCAGAGTAAGGCACATGAAAAAGGGCCGCCGGATCGCTCCGGCGGCCCTTTTCGTATCTGCTATCGAGAGCGCTTAGCTCTGGCGTTCGCCCGTCAGCGGCATCGCGCCGAATGCGCCGGCATTGACGTTGCCGGTCAGCTGGTCGCCGGCCACAGTGGCTTCGCATTCCAGCTTCATCGGCATCGGGACGGTCATGTTCATGTCCCACGTCAGCTTGTCGCCGTCGATCTTGCCGTTTTCGACATCCATCGAACCCATGCCGCCCTGCATCGAGCCGGTGAAGGTCTGGCCATCATCGCCGGGAACGACGGTGAAAGTGCCCTTCTGGTCACCCATCGGGCTTTTGACGACGGTATCGTAGGAACCTGCAACGGACATGGTATTCTCCTTGGGTAGTATCGGTATTGACTGAACGCGGCTTTCGCCGCTGCTTACACTCGTGTCAACAAGCGACGGTGGGCAATGTTCCGCCGCATGGCCGGATCGCATCGGGCATCCTTATCTAGCGCGCGCTGGTGACAGTCTTGCGACTGGCAGCATGGGCCAGCACGTCCTCGCGCCAGAAATGCACCGGCTTCAGCTTGTGCTGGACGAACAGCGCGGCTTGGTCCGTGTAATGCGGGCTGTCCGGGCGGGTGGTGGCGGATCCGAAGGGCTGGATGGAACGGCTGGAGACGCGTTCGCCCGGCAGCCATTCGACCCACTGGATGAAGCTGTCGCCATGCCGCACGGATAGGCGACCATCGTCGTCCACGTCCCACAGGGTCGAGGCCCGCAGCGTGTCCGAACCGCCGTCCAGCGGTAGGTCTACGCCGTTCTCGCCCTCACCCTGCCGCAGGCGGAGCAGGTCGGACATGGGCGGGTCGAGCCGGCCGAAATGGTCCATCAGATGCTCGGTCGCTCGCTCCAGCTCCTCCTGCGCGTCGGGCCATTCGCCGTTCTGGTAATCGGCCCCCATGAACGGGCGGATCATCAACAGGGCCAGCGCGTCCGCTTCTCCGATGCCATCGGCGGTGAAGTCCCATTCCGACAGCATCCGGCGTGCCTTCTTGGCGTCGGGACTGCGCGGTTTCGACCGGGCGACCTCCATCAGCATTCGCGCGACATAACCGCCGCGGTCATAGCCGGTATCGTACTTGATCCGCTCCAGCGCAGCACGGTCCAGCCTTTCCGCCTCGCTCATCAGGCGCCAGCCGCGACTGCCGCGATTGGTATCCTTGATCTCGATGCCCAGCTCGGGGGCGAAATCGTCTTGCGACAGGTCGCTGCCGGGCCCTGCATCCATGAACGGATTGTTGTTCGCCTCGAACACCCAGCCGCTGGCCGGATTGGTGTAGCGCGGCAGGGCCTCGTAATCGACCGGGCCGGGCCAGATCAGCCGGCTGTCGTCGCCCGGCAGGATACCGCGCCAGTTCACCGGTTTCCCGTCCAGCTCGGCCACGCGGTCGGGGATCGCGGCGTTGTAGATGTTCGCGATGTTGCCGGACTTGTCGCCATAGATGAAATTGGTCGACGGGATATCCATCCGGGCGAGGATGGACTGCCACTCGTCGAAGCTGGTTGCCTTGTTCAGCCGGTAATAGGCGTCGAGCTGGCCCAAATTCCCGATCCCGCCATAGCGGACCGCGAACGCGCCTTCATCGTTGACGATGACCGGGCCATGGACGCTGCGGTGCACGTCGCGCCTGACGGGCAGGACGATCGGGCCCAGCTTCACTGGCAGGGTGACCGTGCGTGTTTCGAGCTCCCTCCATTCGCCGTCGAGGCGATAGCGCGTGCCGCTTTCGTCCATTTCCAGCCGGTAGACGTCGACCATGTCGGGCGTGTTGACCGTATTGGTCCAGCCCAGATGCTCGTTATGGCCGAGGAAGGGGAACGGGCTGCCAGGGAAATTGGCCCCCGCATAATGCCATCCCTCACCGCTCTCGACGACGAGTTCGTACCACGCGACGCCCCCGCGCCAGGGCTGGTGCGAATTGCTGATCAGGATGGTCGGCCCGCCGGATTTCTCCGGTGCGACGGCAAAGGCGTTGGAGCCTGCATGCGCCGCATCTTCGCCCATCGGAATCGGCAGGGAAGCGACCGTACCCGGATCGGCGGCATCCACCGGCGATACAGTGTCGTCGGAAGGCAAGGCTTCACCGTCAGGGGACGCCCCCGGAATGGCCGGACCCTGCTCGCGGTTCAGCGGCTCGCCAGCGACGAGCGGGCCTATGACGTTGGCAAGGCCGAAGAAGAAAGGCTGACGCAGGGCGAAACCGGCGGCAATGTCCTCTCCGTCGAGCGGGAAAAGACGGTCCAGTTTGACTTCGCCCGGATTGGCGGCAGCGTAGTCGTTCAGTCCGGTGGCATAGGCATCGAACAGCGCACGCGTATCGGCAGGCAGGCGCGGATATTCGCGCGCCGCCGTCTCGCGGCTACCCAGCAGGTGATACATGAAATCGACCTGCGCGCCTTCCTGACCGGCGATCGCGCCGTACCGTCCGCGGGCCATGGCCGCGACGTCCTGAAGGGTGAAGAAGTCGTCCTCTGCATGGGCGATGGCGACCCCGTAGGCGACGTCGGCATCGGTCGCACCATAGATGTGAGGCACGCCGAAATCGTCGCGGATGATCTCGGCAGTATAGACGCGGCTCGATGCCGGCGCTTGCCCTTCGCGCGCGGCGAAGGGTTCCCACACCATGCCCGCTACCAATACGCACAGGACCAGCACGAGCGCGCCCAGGCCGATCCGGACCCAAATGGATTTCATTTCACAACTCTCCCTGCCCGGTGCCTAGCGCGCATGACCGGAGGCGGGAAGGGACGGGGCTGGGCCGACGTCACATTTTTTGGAAGCTGCCCCTCGCAGCCACCGCCAATGGTCCTATATCGAGGTCCATTAGGTGACTAACACACCTGCCGTGAGCCAAATATGCGCCGGGCCCTTGTGTTGCGAAAATGCAACACTACATGCAGGCGGTAACCGAATGAGGGGTAATTGAACGCATGAATCTCGAAAAATTCACCGACCGCGCCAAGGGCTTCCTGCAGGCCGCGCAGACGGTTGCCATCCGCATGAACCACCAGCGTATCACGCCGTCACACCTGCTGAAGGCGATGATCGAGGGTTCCGAAGGCATGGCCAGCGGCCTGATTGCGCGTGCCGGCGGCAATCCGCGCATGGTCGAAAGCGAAGTCGACGCTGCGCTTGCGAAGATCCCGGCCGTCAGTGGCAGCGGGGCGCAGGCGACGCCTGGCCTCGACAATGATGCCGTGCGCGTGCTCGATCAGGCGGAACAGGTGTCCGAAAAATCGGGCGACAGCTATGTCACGGTCGAACGGCTGCTGGTCGCGCTGGCGCTGGCCACGACGACCGCCGCGGGCAAGGCGCTGGACGCTGCTGGGGCCGACCCGAAGGCGCTGGAGACGGCCATCACCGAACTGCGCGGCGGACGCACGGCGGACAGCGCGAATGCCGAAGAAGCCTATGACGCGATGAAGAAATATGCCCGCGACCTGACCGAGGCCGCGCGCGAGGGCAAGCTGGATCCGGTCATCGGCCGCGACGAGGAAATCCGCCGCACGGTGCAGATCCTTGCCCGCCGCACGAAGAACAATCCCGCTCTGATCGGCGAACCGGGCACGGGCAAGACCGCCATCGCCGAAGGGCTGGCCCTCCGTATCGCCAATGGCGACGTGCCCGACAGCCTGAAGGGCCGCACATTGATGAGCCTGGACATGGGCGCACTGATTGCTGGCGCGAAATATCGCGGCGAATTCGAGGAGCGGCTGAAGGCCGTGCTCGACGAGGTGAAGGGCGCCGATGGCCAGATCATCCTGTTCATCGACGAGATGCACACGTTGATCGGCGCGGGCGCCAGTGAGGGCAGTATGGATGCCTCCAACCTGCTGAAGCCTGCGCTCAGCCGCGGGGAACTCCACTGCATCGGCGCGACCACGCTGGATGAGTACCAGAAATATGTCGAGAAGGACCCCGCGTTGCAGCGGCGGTTCCAGTCGGTCTATATTGACGAGCCCAGCGTGGAAGATACCGTGTCCATCCTGCGCGGGATCAAGGACAAGTACGAGCTGCATCACGGCGTGCGCATCACCGACGGCGCGATCGTCGCCGCGGCGCAGCTTTCCAATCGCTACATCCAGAACCGCTTCCTGCCCGACAAGGCCATCGACCTGATGGACGAGGCGGCGAGCCGTATCCGCATGGAAGTGGAATCGAAGCCGGAGGAAATAGAGAATCTCGACCGCCGGATCATCCAGCTGAAGATCGAGGAATCGGCGCTGGGCAAGGAAAGCGACGCAGCCAGTCGCGACCGGCTGGAAAACCTGCGCAAGGACCTCGCCGAACTGGAACAGCAGTCGAGCGAACTGACCACGCGCTGGCAGAACGAGCGCGACAAGATCCATGCCGAGAGCCGCATCAAGGAGCAGCTGGATGCAGCGCGCATCGAGCTGGAACAGGCGCAGCGTGCAGGCGATCTCGCCAAGGCAGGCGAGCTTTCCTACGGCACGATCCCGGGGCTCGAGAAGCAACTGGAAGAAGCCGCCGGGGCGAACGAGAATGCGCTGCTGCGCGAGGAAGTTACCGAAGACGACATTGCCGGCGTCATCAGCCGCTGGACCGGTATCCCGGTCGACCGCATGCTGGAAGGCGAGCGCGAGAAGCTGCTGCAGATGGAGCAGATCCTCGGCAAGCGAGTGATCGGCCAGGAAAAGGCCGTGGTCAGCGTCAGCAAGGCCGTGCGCCGTGCACGCGCCGGGCTGAAGGACCCGAACCGTCCGCTCGGCAGCTTCCTGTTCCTCGGTCCCACCGGCGTCGGGAAGACCGAATTGACCAAGGCGCTCGCCGGCTTCCTGTTCGACGACGACAGCGCGATGGTCCGCATCGACATGAGCGAGTTCATGGAGAAGCACGCGGTCGCCCGGCTGATCGGCGCGCCTCCGGGCTATGTCGGCTACGAGGAAGGCGGCGTGCTGACCGAGGCGGTGCGGCGCAGGCCCTACCAGGTCGTGCTGTTCGACGAGGTGGAAAAGGCGCATAACGACGTCTTCAACGTGCTGCTGCAGGTGCTGGACGACGGGCGCCTGACCGACGGGCAGGGCCGCGTGGTGGACTTCAGCAACACGCTGATCATCCTCACCTCGAACCTCGGCAGCACGCATCTCGCCAACATGACGGACGACCAGAAGGTCGAGGATGTCGAACCGCAGGTGATGGACGTGGTACGCGGACATTTCCGCCCCGAATTCCTGAACCGGCTGGACGAGATCATCCTGTTCCACCGCCTGAGCATGGAGCACATGGCGCCGATCGTCGAAATCCAGGTCGGCCGCGTGCAGAAACTGCTGAAGGACCGGAAGATCACGCTCGACCTGACCGACGCCGCGCTGCGCTGGCTGGGACGGGTGGGTTACGACCCGGTCTACGGCGCGCGGCCGCTGAAACGCGCAGTCCAGCGCTACCTGCAGGACCCGCTTGCCGACAGGCTGTTGCAGGGCGAAGTGCCCGACGGTTCTACGGTCAGGATCGACGAGGGTGATGGCGAATTGCAAATGACCATCGCCGCCTGACGGTCGACACGCGCGCGCCCGCATGGCAGCAGGCTGCCTGCGCTGACCGGCATCGTCGCCGGACAGCGCGCCAGGCGAAAGGGAAGGTATGGGCGCGCGCGAGGACTGGAGCAGCTACTGGAACGCTGCGGATACCGGCTCTGCATGCCTGCCCGGTGCCGATGGCCATGCGGCAGGCGTTCTCGCAGGCCGGTGGCAGGATTTCGCAGCCCGTCTGTCGGACGGGGCATCTGTCCTGGACCTCGCCTGCGGCCGCGGTGCTGCAGGCGAGGCGATGCTCTCCGAGAGGGAGGACCTTGCCATGCGAGGCGTGGACTACGCCGACATTCCGGACGAAGGTGCAGCCGCCTTCCCCGTCGAGGGCGGGGTCGACCTCGCCGATCTTCCCCTGCCGGATACCTCGATCGATGCCGCTATCAGCCAGTTCGGGTTCGAATATGCCGGAGAAGCGGCGGCTGGCGAGCTCGCCCGAATATTGAAGCCGGGTGGGGCCTGCCGGTTGCTGGTGCATCATCGAGACAGCGCGGTGGTTGCGGCAAATGCAGTGCGCGCGGACATCCTGTCCGCCTTGCTGTCCGGTCACGCCGTCGCCTTCACCCGCACCCGCAACGCGCAGCGCCTGCAGGCGCTTTTCGATCCGCTGGTCCGCCATTTCGGGGAGCACGCGCTGCTGCTCGAACTTGCCAGTGCGTGCCGTGACGCCCTGCGCCTGCCCGATGCCGAGCGGGCAGGGCGGTGCGAGGCTCTGGAGGTCGGGATGCAGCGGGAGGCGGGGCTGCTTCGCGCTCTAGCCCACGCCGCGATGGATGCTGGCGATATCGATCGCTTGCACAGCAGAACTGCCTCGGACATGGACTGGCACGAACCGGCCGTCATTCGCAGCGACGCGGGAAGCGGCTCCGCCGATGACGGGGCAATCCTGTGCTGGGAACTGGACGGCACGAAGAAAGCATAGGGAGCCGCAGACGCCATGACCGAATCGCCGCAGGTCCTCGCCCAGCGCGCCCAGCAAGCGATGCAGGAAGGGCGCTTCGACGACGCGCATCCCATCCTCGCTACGTTACACGCCATGCTGCCCGCCGATCCGATGGTGGTGTTGATGCAGGCCTATACCTACCGGGCACAGGGGCGCGGAGAGGAGGCGCGCGCAGCGTTCGAAAAGGCCATCACGTTGCAGCCCGAAGGCCCGGCCATTCGCGGCCCCTATGCCAGCTGGCTTGTCGACCTGGGTGAATACGAGGCGGCTGCCGCACAATACGACGCGATCCTCGCGAGCGGGCAGGACCTGCCCGAAGTGCAGATCGACAGGCTCGTTGCGCTGGCACACACGGCGCGGCGCGATGAAGCGCTGACTGATCTCGCCGCATTCGTGGAGCGTAATCCGGGTCTGGTGCGTGCGGCCAATAATCTCGCGCTGTTCCTGCGGGCAGATGACCGAATGGACGAGGCGGAACAGGTTGCAGCCGATGTGCTCGAGCGCGATCCCGGGAATGCGCGTGCAGCGCGGATCGTTGCGCAGTGCCGACATGAGGCGGGACGCGATGCGGGCGATGCGCTGCAACAGGCCGCAAGGCTCGCGCCCGACGACCTGTCCTTGCAGGCCTCGCTGGCACAGGTCGCCGTGGACGATGGGCGCGCCGAGGAGGGTATTGCTCTTCTGGAAAAGGCCGTCGCCGCCAATCCACTATGGCTGGAAGGGCACCGATCGCTGGCGGACATGAAGCGTCAGCATACCGGCGATCCCGATTTTGCCGCGCATTACGAAGATGCAGTCCGGCAGGCCGACGATAATCCGGCGCTGTGGGCGACCTGGTCCTCTCTCGTCGCGCGGGTGGAAGGGCACGAGGCGGCCCTGTCCATTATCGAACGGGCGGAAAAAGCGCTGGGGTCCGCCGATGCCATGCTGCTGGCGAGGGCCAACAGCCTGTCCGAACTCGGGCGGTTTGCGGAAGCGGATGCCGCCTTTGCGCGGCTCGATCCGCGCGGCGATCTCGACCACGCAAAGGCCTATCTCCGGTTCCTGACGATGGCGAAGCGGTTCGAGGAAGCGCGCGACCTGGGCATGGCCTTGAGCGATGAAGGGCGCGCCGATGGCGAGACGTGGCCTTACAGCGCGATAGCCCTGCGCAAGCTGGACGACGAACGATGGGCGTGGCTGGAGGGGCAGGAGAGCTTCATCCGGACGTTCGACCTGACCGACTTCAAGAGCCGCCTGCCCGAACTTCGCGATGAGCTGGAGGCGCTGCACGTCTTTCGCCACCAGCCCATTGCACAATCGGTCAGGGGCGGGACGCAGACGGCCAATATCCTGTTCCGCAACCAGTCCCCCGTCATCCAGGACCTGGTAGCCAGCCTGCGTGACTGCGTGCGCGACTATATCGACGGATTGCCACCGCGCGATGCGAAGCACCCGCTGCTGCGCCTGCCGCGCGAAGGCTTCCGCTTTTCGGGAAGCTGGTCGATCCGGCTGACTGGTGGCGGTTTCCATGCGAGCCATATCCATACGCATGGCGACATCAGTTCGGCGTTTTACGTGACGCTGCCGCCGTCGTTGCAAGACGGAGATGAGTCAGCGGCTTCGGACCAGGACAGGGCCGACCATGAAGCTGGCTGGCTTGCGCTGGGAGAGCCGGCGGCAGAGCTGGACACCGGTCTCGGCCCTATTCGAACGATCCGTCCGAAGGAGGCGCGACTGGCGCTGTTCCCTTCGACCATGTGGCACGGAACGCGCCCCTTCGACGATGGCGAACGTGTGACCTGCGCGTTCGACGTGGTGCTGAAGCCCTACGTCTGAATGAACGAGGGCAGGGCGCCTGGCCCCGCGGCGAGCGCGTTCTAGCCGATAGTTTCGTGAGCCCTTGATGGATTGAAGCCCCGTGCGAACGGGGCTGCAAACCTGCGCGTCTGCTCGCGGCATTCAAAGCAGGCATATTCGCGGACCGCACAAACAAAAACGGCGGGCCGAAGCCCGCCGTTTCCGTTGTCGCTATCGCGATGCTTTGAATTCAGAGATTAGAATTCAAGCGCGGCGCGAACGAAGATGTTGCGGCCCACCGGGTCGTAGATACCCGGGAAGGTGTTGCCGTTGCTCGGGCTGTAAGCCGAACCGATGATCGGCGGATCCTTGTCGAACAGGTTGTTGACACCGGCCGTGAAGGTGACGGTGTCTGCGACCGTGACCGAGCCGGACAGATCGAAGTAGCTGTAGCTGTCGATCTCGTTCAGTTCCTGAGCGTTGGTAGCGATCGGCGCGTCTGCTTCGACGGCACCGAAGTAACGCCAGCTCACGTTCACCGAGAAGCCGCTGTCCGCACGGTAGCCGACACGGGCAACGTGTGCGTAATCCGGCTGCGGCGAACCGCAGGTGGAACCGTAGAAGCCGGTGCACTCGATGAAGTCTTCACCCGGAAGGGGCTGGAACCGGTTGTTGATCGTGTAGGTACCGGCATAGTTGAAGTATGCGGCACCAGCGGCGATCGGGTAGTTGAACCCGGCCGTGACGTCGACACCTTCGGTTTCCAGCGTACCGATGTTCTGCAGCGTGTTCGTAACAAAACCCGCACCCGGACCGCTTCCGAGGAAGAGATCGCCAGCAGCGCTACGATTAATCAAGCTACAGAATTCTTCAGCACCGGTATCGAGGCAATTGTCGATTGCGGTCTGGGCACCAACACCGCCGATCGTACCATCGACAGAGATGTTGAAGTAGTCGACCGTCAGGGCGAAGCCGCGGAGACCCAGCGCATCAGTTTCGAGCACAACACCAGCGGTGTAACTATCAGCCTTTTCGACGTCCAGATCAGGATTGCCGCCGGAAAGTTGATTGTACTGACCTGCAGGGTTGCCACGAATGCGGCCGTACTGGGCCGCGGACACACCGGTATTTGCACACTCAGCCGCCGTCCTGTCGGGCGTAGCACCGCTACAGGGATCGGTTCCCGAGAATAGACCAATGCTCTGCGGAGCGAACAAGCTCGTGATGTTCGGCGAACGAACGGCACGACTGTAAACACCACGGAACGAAAGCCACGGGGTCGGAGCAAGCGTTGCACCGATCTTGTAGGTCTCGTTGCCACCCGACGTGTTGTAGTCGGAGTAACGGAAGCCGCCCTCGATTTCAAAACGGTCGATGAAACCGCCGTCGATGATCGGAACCACGAGCTCAGTGAAGAATTCGCGAACGCTGAAGCTACCATTCGTTGCTGGCTGCGGACCGCCCTGACCCGACAGGTTACCCTGTGCGAAGTTCTCGTCGACACGAAGATCGTATTCTTCTCGGCGGTACTCGGTGCCAAGCACGATGGCTGCATCGCCAGCGCCGAACAGGTCGAACAGCGGACCAGTGACGTAACCAGAAGCAACCGTAGTGGTCAGGTCAGCGTTCTGTAGAGCGGGAACAGCGATATAGTTGAACTGCTCTTGCGTCACGCCTCCGATCTGGAAAACGTCAAGCGGAACACACCCAACAGGCTCACCTTCGCCCGGGCAACCATTGATCGCCGCGTTAATACGGCTGACCGAAAGGTCGTTCAGGTAGGTGTTCTGGTAGATCGTCGTGCCACGCAGAGCGTAGACATCGTAGCTCCAGTCGCCGAACAGGTCGCCGCGCATACCCAGTACACCGCGGTAGCTGGTGTGACGCAGGTCGTTCTGACGAGGCGTACCTTCTACCAGACGCTTACCAACAATAATGTTGACACTATCGTCCGGGTCAAAGGTACCGTCGTCCAGGGTTCCGCAGCCAAGCGCACCACGCTGCTGATCGCTCAGCAAAGTGCTGCCGCACGAAAGTTCACCCGGGCCGTTAAAGAATGTGCCGGAGAAAGCGATCTGCGCGACCGAACGGTCGTCCATGAACTGAAATTCAGCGTAGGGGTTCAGGTTGTCGTTGATTTCGTAATCAGCGAAGAAACCTGCCGTCCAACGCTCGTCCGGACGCTGATAATAGTTCGTGGGTGCGTAGTTATACGTGTCTGCACCGGTCACGAAGATCGGCGAATTGCGGAACGTATTACCCGGACCATTCTCATTCAGCGTCAGAACGTCGCCGAAAGGCAGAAGGGTCGGATCCGGCAGGCCGAAGAACGGGTTCGGATCACCATTATCGAGGAATTCATCATCATCCAGAGGGGTATTCGCGCCGCCCCGATTGATAATGAACGTACCGTTCGGAGTCGTCGACGAACCGGCACAGCGGAAGCCCGACGGATCACTTGGGCTGAACGCGAGAGCGCAAGCGCTTTCGTCGTAATTGGCCTGCACGATAGCATCGATCTCACGATAGCCGACATAACCGGTGACGTGGCCGCGACCGTCGTCGAAACCAGCGCCGAAAGTGGCGTTGATGTCATAGGCGAAACCGGCGTTCTGCGAGTCGTTCGGAACAGGCTCGTTGTTGCGACGCAGCAGGTCCTGCAGCGAGTCGTTCTTGTTGCTCGTGTTGTAGAACGAGACCTGGCCTTCGAGGCCGAAACCTTCGTAGTCGCGGTCCATGATGAAGTTCACAACACCGGCAACGGCGTCGGCGCCGTAGACGGACGATGCACCACCGGTCACCACTTCCACGCGCTCGACAAGCTGAGCGGGGATCTGGTTGAGGTCGGGAGCGGTTGCGAACGGGTCACCCGACGGCATGCGACGGCCGTCGATCAGGACCAGCGTACGGGTCGAGCCGAGGTTACGCAGGTTGACGGTTGCGGTACCCGATGCGCCGTTCGAAACGAAGGCAGTCTGGCCGGCAACGGTCTGCGGCAGGTCGTTCAGGATGTCTTCGACGCGAACCGTACCGGTTTCGTCGATTGCTTCTGCACCGACGGTCGTGACCGGCGACACGCTCTCGACTTCGGGACGCACGATGCGCGAACCGGTAACGACGATCGGGGCACCCGTGGTGAGATCGTCTTCAGCGGCCGGCGCTTCCGCGGGCTGCTGAGCCATAGCGGGCTGTGCAACCAGTGCGACGCCGAGCGCCACCGGTGCAGTAGCCAGCTTGAGCTTGCTTTGCATTTTCATGTTTGATCAGTCCTTTGTACAATTTCGAAACCGAAACGCGCCCGGCTCCGAACACTCTCAGATCTGTAAAGACCGCTGCGGACAATAGATGTACGCCCCCCGCGGATGCTTCCATTTGCACGAGGCGGCGTGACCAATGCAAAGCAATTGTCGCGGATTTTAACGTTCGATGACACTGTGTGGCAGTTTTGTCACAAGGGATTTTTGCGCGGAAAACCGTGCCGAATCGCGAAACGAGAGATCTGGCAAGCCGGTCCGGGAGCGGCATCGCGCAACCGCCTCTGACACGGGCCCCGTGCGGCACGTCATGTGCCTTTCGGGGGCCGATGCTCGGTTGACGCAAACGTAAGCCCCGCTTACCCAGTCTCGAAGAAAAACCTTTTGGAGAGAGATGCCATGGCCACTGCCTATATCGTCGACGCCGTTCGTACCGCTGGGGGGCGCCGGGGCGGGCGTCTGGCGGGGGTGCATCCGGTCGATCTCGCCGCCAAATCGCTCGATGCGATCGTCGAACGCTCGGGAATCGATCCCGCAGCCGTCGACGACGTGATCATGGGCTGTGTCAGTCAGGGCGGCGAACAGGCGATGCAGGTCGGACGCAATGCCGTACTCGCCACGAAGCACCTGGGCGAGAGCACGCCTGCGGTCACCATCGACCGCCAGTGCGGCTCGAGCCAGCAGGCAATCCAGTTCGCCGCGCAGGCTGTCATGTCGGGGACACAGGACGTCGTCATCGCCAGCGGCGTGGAAAGCATGAGCCGCGTGCCGATGGGCAGCACGGCGATGTTCCACATGAAAGAGGGGCTGGGCAACTACAAGTCGCCGGGCCTCGAGGAGAAATATCCCGGCATCCAGTGGTCCCAGTTCATGGGCGCCGAGATGATCGCGGAGAAGCACGGTTTCTCGAAGGACCAGCTCGACAGCTTCTCGCTCGGCAGCCACCAGAAAGCCATTAAGGCAACCGAGGCCGGTCTGTTCAAGGACGAGATCGTGCCGGTCGAGATCGAGACGCCCGAAGGCACGGAAATGCACGTCGTGGACGAGGGCATCCGCTTCGACGCAACGCTGGAAAGCATCGCCGGGGTCAAGCTGCTGAGCCCCGAAGGCAGGATTACCGCCGCCAGCGCCAGCCAGATCTGCGACGGGTCGAGCGCTGTCCTGGTCGTCAGCGAGGAAATGCTGAAAACGCATGGCCTGACGCCGATGGCCCGCATCCACAACCTGACCGTGACCGCAGGCGATCCGGTCATCATGCTGGAAGAGCCGCTGTTCGCCACCGACCGCGCACTTCAGAGGGCGGGCATGAAAATCGACGACATCGACCTTTACGAGGTCAACGAGGCGTTTGCGCCCGTGCCGATGGCATGGCTGAAGCACACGGGCGCCGACCCCGACCGGCTCAACGTCAATGGCGGCGCCATCGCGCTCGGCCATCCGCTGGGTGCCAGCGGAACGAAGCTGATGGCGACGCTGGTTCACGCGCTGCGCACGCGCGGCAAGAAATACGGACTGCAGACGATGTGCGAAGGCGGCGGCGTCGCCAATGTCACCATCGTCGAAGCCCTGTAGGAAACACTCCCCAATACGAGAGGATTTTGTGATGGAAGTATCTGCAAACACCCCCGCCGTCGTCACCGGCGGTGCATCGGGTCTTGGCGAAGCGACGGCCCGTGCGCTCGCCGCGAACGGCGCGAAGGTCGCCATTTTCGACATGAACGAGGAAAAGGGCGAAGCGGTCGCCAAGGACATCGGCGGCGTGTTCTGCAAGGTCAATGTGACCAGCGACGAGGACGTGGACGCTGGCTTTGCCAAGGCGCGCGAAGCCCATGGGCAGGAGCGCATCCTGGTCAATTGCGCCGGTATCGGCAACGCGATCAAGACGGCAAGCCGCGACAAGCAGACGGGCGAGATCAAGCACTTCCCGATCAGCGCGTTCGACTTCGTCATCCAGGTCAACCTGATCGGCACGTTCCGCTGCATTGCCAAGTCGGCGGCAGGCATGATGAGCCTCGACCCGATGAGCGACGAAGGGGACCGCGGCGCAATCGTGAACACGGCTTCGGTCGCGGCCGAAGACGGCCAGATGGGGCAGGCAGCCTATTCCGCATCCAAGGGGGGCGTCGTCGGCATGACCCTGCCCATCGCGCGCGACCTGATGAAGGAAGGCATCCGCGTAAACACCATCCTGCCGGGCATTTTCGAAACCCCGCTGATGAACGCTGCACCGCCGCAGGTGAAGGAAGCGCTTGCCCAGTCCGTGCCGTTCCCCAAGCGGCTCGGCAATCCGGGCGAGTATGCCAAACTTGCCATGTGCATGATCGAGACGGGCTATTTCAACGGCGAGGATGTCCGCCTCGACGGGGCCATCCGCATGGCGCCGCGCTGATCGGCAAAGCTAGGGGAAGGGCGGCCATCGAGCCGCCCTTTTCATTTCGGGAGAGAGACGGATGACAGATTTTGCGCAGATCACGCTGGACAAGGCCGATGGCATCGCAACCATCACGCTGAACCGGCCGGAAAAGATGAACGCCTATACCCGCTCGATGGGTGCGGAAATCATGGCGGCGCTGGACGATACCGATGCCGACGACAGCGTGCGTGTGGTGATCTTCACCGGCGCCGGCGAACGGGCGTTTTGCGCCGGGGCCGACCTGACGCCCGAAGGCGGCGGGCACGTCTTTTCCGACCCGAACCAGGTCGATGACCTGTCCGACCCGCGCGTGCGCGATGGCGGGGGCCTGCTGACCCTGCGTCTGTTCGAATCGAAGAAGCCCCTGATCAGCGCGTGCAACGGCGTCGCGGTGGGCGTGGGCGCTACGATGCAGTGCGCGATGGATATCCGGCTGGCGGCGGACAATGCGCGTTTCGGCTTCGTCTTCGCGCGGCGCGGCATCGTGCCCGAAGCGGCCTCCAGCTGGTTTCTTCCGAAGATCGTCGGCATTCAGCAATCGCTGGAATGGTGCTTTACCGGAAGGATATTCGATGCGGCAGAAGCAAAGGAGGCGGGCTTCGTCCGCTCCCTCCACCCTGCAGGCGAGCTGATGGGCGCGGCTCGCGCACTGGGGCGCGAGATCGCAGACAACACCTCTGCCGTATCGGTCGCGATGACCCGCGCGATGCTATACCGCCTGTCGACCGCCGACCATCCGATGGACGCCCACAGGATCGACAGCCGCAGCATCTATCGGCTTAGCCGTAGCAGCGATGCGAAGGAAGGCATCGCCAGTTTCCTGGAAAAGCGTCCGCCCGACTATCCCGACACGGTCAGCGGCGATATGCCGGACTTCTATCCCTGGTGGGAAGAAGCGGAATACAAGTGAGCATTGCAGGATGAGCGACTGGCATATCGGGGTACTGGGCGGCAGCGGCCTGTACGAAGGCATCGCGCTGGAAGACAGCCAGGAAATCGAAGTCGCCTCCCCCTTCGGTGCGCCGTCGGGCCCCGTCACTACGGGGCGCGCCAGGACCGCCGGAGGCGATGTGCGGGTGACGTTCCTTGCCCGGCACGGTGCGGGCCACCGATTGTCGCCCGACAGCGTGAACTACCGCGCCAATATCGACGTGCTGAAACGCTGCGGCGTGACCGACCTGCTCGCCATCAGTGCCATCGGATCGTTGCGAGAGGAAATGGCGCCCGGACAGATGGTGGCTGTCGACCAGTTCATCGACCGGACCTGTTCACGGCCCGCCAGTTTCTTCGGCGAGGGGCTGGTGGCCCATGCAGGTCTGGCCGATCCCGTCTGCGCCCGCCTTTCCGCCTTGGCAGCCGACGCGGTCGAGGCGGCAGGCGGCGCGGTCCATCGCAGCGGAACCTATGTCGCGATCGAGGGACCGCAATTCTCGACCCGCGCGGAAAGCCGGATGTACCGCGCATGGGGCGGCGATGTCATCGGCATGACCGGCATGCCCGAGGCACGCCTCGCTCGCGAGGCGGAACTGCCATACGCGATGCTGGGGATGGTGACCGATTACGACAGCTGGCGCGATACCGAAGCCGGCGTGGAAGCGCACGACATCATGGCGACGCTGGCAGCGAATGCAGACCTTGCGCGTGCCACGCTGGCCGCCCTGCTGCAGGGCCTCCCCGCGATGCGTGAGGCTAGCGCGGTGGACACCGCGATGGAGCATGCTCTGATTACTTCGCCGGAGCGGCGCGATACAAACCTGGTTGTCCGCCTCGACGCGGTCGCCGGTCGCCTGCTCGGCTGATTGCGCATGCCCGGAACCGGCAACCCCTCTACCGAGAGCGGCACCAGCACGCTTGCGGATTTCCTGCCTTACCGTCTCTCGGTCGCATCCAACGCGGTCAGTGCGCGCATCGCCGATCTTTATCGCAGCCGGTTCGGGCTGACGATCGGCGAATGGCGCATCATGGCGATGCTGGGTGAAGGCGAACCGCTGACCCAGCGCGAGCTCGTGACGGCCACGCTGATGGACAAGGTGGCGGTCAACCGCGCGTGCAAGGTACTGGAAAAGCGCGAGCTGGTCTCGCGCACGCCGCATCCCGATGACGGGCGGTCCCATCGACTGGCGCTGACCGGCGCAGGGGAGGGGATCTACAACGAGGTCATGCCGCTTGCCCGCGAGATCGAACGCCAGTTGCTGGCAGGCTTCACGGAAGAAGAATACGAAACGATGCGCGGCCTGCTGGCACGGTTGCGCCAGCAGGCCGAACATATCGGATCGGATTGACCCGGCCGAAGCGGCGCACCGATTGCACAGCGCCGCGGGCCATCCCTGCTAGCCCCCTCCGCCGGCGGGGCCGTCACCGGCAAAGGCGTCGCCGATGGAACAGGCCGCCGGGCCCAGAATGACGATGAACAGCGTCGGCAGGATGAACAGGATCAGCGGGACGGTCATGATGGCCGGAAGGCGCGCGGCCTTTTCCTCTGCGCGCATCATGCGCTCGTTGCGGAATTCCGCCGAAAGGACACGCAGCGCCGACGCCAGCGGAGTACCGTAGCGCTCGGTCTGGACCATGGTCGTGACCACGCCCTTCACCGATTCAAGGTTCACGCGGTAAGCGAGGTTGTCGAACGCCATCTTGCGCTCTCCGAGGAAGGAAAGCTCGATTGCGGTCAGGGCGAATTCGTCGCCCAGTTCGGGATAGGCGCGGCCCAGTTCCTTCGCTACGCGGTTGAATGACGCATCGACCGTCAGACCGGCCTCCGCACAGATGACCAGCAGGTCGAGCGCGTCGGGCAGGCCCTTGCGAATGGCGTCGGTACGCTTGGTCGCCTTGTTCTTGAGGAAGAGCTCGGGCGCCTTGTAGGCGAACCCGACGGCACCGACCAGCACGCCCAGACGTTTCGTAGAGCCCCAGTCGGCGGGAAGCATGTCGGTTGCATAGATGATGATCGCGGCAATGATGCCGATGACCACCGGCAGGATGGCACGAATGCCGATCACCACCACGGCCAGTTCCTGGTTGCGGTAACCGGCATGGGCCAGTTTCTGCCGGATGTCGTCGACCTGGCTCTGCTGCAGGACCTTGAAGCTGTCGAGCGTGTCGCGGACCTTCTCGGTCGTCTCGGTCTTCTTGACCAGGCTCTGGCGCTTCTTGCCGGAGGCGGTGATGATACCCGCCTTCAGTTCCTCGCGACGGCTGTTCAGAGCCTTGACCCGCTTGCTCATCGGATCCTTCACAGTCACCGCGGCATATATCGCCAGCATTACTGCCAGCGCTGCAACGCCGGCAAGGATCGTACCGACCAGCAGGACATCGACGCCGAGAAGCGTGGGGCCTTGTGGGTTATCGAGCATGGTTCTCTTCTTCCCCGGTCAAATTTCGAAGCTGACCATCTTGGCCATGATGAACACGCCGATGGACATCCATACCAGGCCGCCAAGACCTGCGACGATGAGGCGGTCTTCGGAGAAGAAGCCTGCGACGTATTCGGGATTGATCCACCAGATCAGGCCGAACACGATGAAGGGCAGCGAGCCCACGATGTAGGCGGAAGCCTTGGATTCAGAGCTCATGGCCTTGATCTTGAGCTTCATCTGCGTCCGTTTGCGCAGCACATCGCCCAGATTGCTGAGCGTTTCGGCGAGGTTGCCGCCCGTTTCCCGCTGAATCGCAAGGGTGATGCAGAAGAAATTGAATTCCGGAATGCCAAGACGGTCGGCCGTTTCCTGGAGCGAGTCCTCCATCGTGCGACCGATCCTGATACGCTCGACAATACCCTTGAATTCCACGCCCACGGGGCCGGGGATTTCCTGCGCCACCACGGCCAGCGTCTCCGTCACTGGCAACCCTGAACGCAAGCCGCGGACCAGCAGGTCGATTGCGTCCGCGAACTTGACGTTGAACTGTGTGGTGCGCCTCTTGATGGATGAATTGACGACCATATGCGGCAGGCCCAGCCCGACCACGATACCGACAACGGCCGACAGGGCAAACGCGCCTGATCGCAGATAGACGAGAACGGCGATTGCCAGAAACAGTCCAAGCGAGGAATAAAGATACTGCGAGACGGTCCAGCCCTTGCCGGTCCGTTGCAGCCTGATTTCCAGCGCTTCGAGCCGCGAACCGGAGCCGGCCACCTTGTGTGCCCGCGGCTTGCGCGATGCGATGGCCTTTTTCAGCTGGCTTTCGACCTTCGTGTCGGTGCTTTCCGAATGGCGGAACCGAACGGCCTGCAGCCGCCGCGCGCTTTCCTTGCCGGCGGACGGACCTGAGACAGCCATGTAGCCCACGACGAGGAAGGCCATCAGGCCCATCGCGAATAGCAGGAGCTGGAATATGCTCATTGGTCAGTACTTCCGTTCAAATGCGCAGGGGTTCGGCGAGGCTTGGCTGGACCGGGACCGGCAGGGCTGCGAAGCGCGGCCGGTCCGATCCGGTCATTCCGCCGCTACGCTTTCCTTCGGTTGCTTGCTCTTCTTCTTGAGCAGGGACTTGATGTCGAAGCTTCCGAGCAGCGATTTCTTGGCTGCGGCATCGTCCTCGCCTTCTTCGGCGCTGGCCCCCACGACGCGGTCGGCCAGCTGCTTGATCGCGCTGGTCGCCTTGCTGGCCGGATTGGCATCGACGAACACCTGGCCCAGCTTGGCAGCGTTCGCCGCCGCTTTCGCGTCATAGGGCACGGTGATGTCGATCTTGCGCTCGATTGAGGCTTCAAAGTCGGTCTTGCTGATCTCGGCAATGCCGGACTGGACCTTGTTGGCGACGATCAGCGGCTGCGCGTGCGGCGCATTGGTCTTCAGCCACGAAAGGATGCGGATCGTGTCGCGGGCCGAAGCCAGCGTCATGTCGGCCCCCAGCACGACGACGTTCACGTCGGCGAGCAGGTTGGGGAAGTTGATCAGCATGTTTCGCGGCATGTCGATGACCGTCATCTCGAATGCCTGGCGGAACTCTTCCTCCAGCTGGAGGAAAGCCGTGCCGTCGGTCATCAGCGGCGAGTTGATCGGTGCCTCTGCCGACAGGATGGCCAGGTTGTCGTTCGCGCGGATCATGGCGCGTTCGATGAACAAGCCATCGATACGGCTGGGATTGTCGATGGCGTCGGTCAGGCCACGGCCCGGTTCGAGGTCGAGCGAAAGTGCGCCGGTCCCGAAATGGACATCGAGGTCCAGCAGGGCGGTCGGCATCTTCATGTCGTCGCTGAAATGCCAGGCGAGCGAAGTCGCCAGCGTGGACGAACCGACACCGCCACGCGTTCCGACCACGGCGGTCGAGATATGGCGCCTGACGGTATCCGCGTCGTTGGCCTTGGGTTGCGCAAAAACGGCCTGCGCCTGTGTCAGGGCATCACGAAGCTGTCCGGCCGAAAGCGGTTTCAGCAGGTAGTCGTGAATGCCGCTGGCCAGCAGGTCGCGGTAAAGTCGAACGTCGTTGACCTGACCCACCGCGATGACCACCGTCCCCGGTTCGCAGACCTCTGCCAGCGCGTTGATATCGTTCAGCGGATCGCCGCTTTCCGACAGGTCGACCATCAGGATGTTCGGGCTGGCCGAGACGCTGAGGGACTGGACCGCATTGCGCAGGCCACCCTTGTTGCACTTCTCCGGCTGCCAGCCCATCTCGATCACGACGGGGCGCAGGATGTCGAGCGCGGTATCGTCGCAGATATAGGCGGCGAAGGGATCACGATTGCCGGGCATGCCGGCGCTCCATGGAGCATTCATGGTTATTCTCCTCCCGTCGAAAGGCCGCTGCCCTGAAGCCCACCCGCACCCGTCAGGGCACGCTCGGAATAATCCTGGATTGCCTTGTTCGAAGTACGGATGACAGTTTCGCCGTTACCGCGCTGACCCTCGATGAGGTCCTCCGGATTGGCGACCATGGCGGCCAGATTGCTGTTTGCAGCGCAACCATAGCCTGGCGACAGTCCGTTGGTGTAATTCATGTCGGTGGTGACCGACCAATCGGGACATCCCGGAACGCTCGCGGTGGAGCGGGTGATGACGACGCGGGCATTGCCCGGTCCGACATCCCCGGTGGTTACGGGAGCGCCGTCGCTGATCAGCATCCCGTGACGCCCCGCCAGTGCAGCGACCGCGGCACGTGTGGCGGGGTTGCGCATCGGATCGTCGATCGAGACGCGGTCGCCATAGCCAAGGTCCATCGTTTCGAACCAGCCGGACAAGCGCTGCTGTTCGACAGCATTCAGGCCGGATGCGCCGCTGCGGACGTCGAAGACGTAATTGGTGCGTTCGACGACCGGCTGCTTCGTGCTGTAAAGGCTCCGGTTTTCCGGCATCCCGCCACAGGCGGAGAGGGCCAGGCCGAGGGTAAGTGACACGGCGCCTGCGAAAATTCGTTTGGATTTCGTCATCGGTGGATCCTCTCTCACTTGAGGCTGAAGCCGGGAGTGGCCACGGCGGGCTTCTCGCTGCGCTTTGTTTTGGAACCGGTCTTCGCAACCTGTTCCGGAGCGCTGTTGCCCGGCGCGGGCAAAACCGTCTCCGGAGAGATGCGCGAAATGCCGGGAGTGCTGCCAGCAGACCGGTCGACCGCAGTCGGGCCAGGACGTACCGCGCCGCTGACGCCGTCATTGTTGCGGTATTCGATCATCTGCTGGAACTCGTTGGCCGCGCGGTATCCGTCGGTCGGCAGCCTGATCTCGTTCGGGTTGACCGGTTCGACCAGGTAAGGCGTGACCACGATGACCAGCTCCGTTTCACCGCGGCGGAAGCTGCGGCTGCGGAAAAGGTTGCCAAGGATCGGAATGTCCCCGGCGCCCGGTGCCTTGTCGAGCGTGTTCTGCGCGTTGTTGCTCATCAGGCCAGCGATCATGAAGCTTTGCCCCGATCCCAGCTCGATCGTCGTTTCCGCGCGCCGGATGGTCAGGGCAGGTATCTGGAAGCCGTTGAGCGTGACCGCACCTTGCGAGGAAAGTTCGGACACTTCCGGACGAACCCGCATGGAGATGCGGCCGTTGGCCAGCACGGTGGGCGTGTAGGCGAGGCTTACGCCGAACTTGCGATATTCGACGGAAGTCGCGCCGAGTCCCTGGCTGATCGGGATGGGAAATTCGCCGCCCGCCAGGAAATTGGCCGTCTCGCCGGACAGTGCCGTCAGGTTCGGCTGCGAAAGCGTGGTCACCAGGCCATTGCGCTCGGCAAGGTCGAGCGTGCCGGCAAGGTCGAGGCCGAGCAGGCGGCCGAGCCCGGCAATCGTCGCGCCCTGGCCCGTGCCATCGATGACCGTGACACCTTCCGAACCGCCATTGACGCCGGTACCCGCCGGGGCACCGGGGTTGTACTGCGGGAATGCGCCGCGCCCGGTGGTGACACCGAACTGGAAGCCGTCCGTGCTGTCTGCGGAAATCAGGTTTGCCCCGATGTCACGGACCAGGGACCGGCTCACTTCGGCAAACCGAACTTGCAGGTTGACCTGCAGCGGAGTGGCCATGCGAAGCCGGCTGATGACATTGGTGCCCTGTCCGACAAACGCCGATACCAGCCGTTCGGCTTCCGCGGCATCTTCCGGCGCAGCGACCGTGCCCGTGAGCAGCACGGTGTTGTTGCCGAGTGTCGAACTGGCAATCTGGGCATCCGGCATGGCCAGATCCAGCATCTGCGAAATACTACCGATATTGGAACCGACCGCCACGTTGGCGGACCAGATTATATCGCCGGCGGCATTGCTGGCATATACCGTGGTCTCACCGCCAGCTTTCCCGAAAAGGTATAGCTGGTTGCGCGATTTGATCTGTACATCGGCGATGGAGTCATTGGCGATGAAGACATCGGCCATGTTGCCGGGAACGGTGATCAACTCGCCGCGCCCGATGGACAGGGCGATGTCTTGCGACGGACGGGTTACGCCCTGTGCCTGCGCCTCGGTCGGGGCAATGGTCGTCAGGGGCGCTATTGCGAGCCCTGCGAGGAGCAGTGAAGCGATTGCCTTACGTGGTTCTGGCCGTTTCATGATCGTGCCTTTTCGTGTCTGGCGAGCAGGAGGAGATGCGGGGAGGGTAAAGCGGGACGTCATGTCACTTGCTCACTTCGACTTCGGTGGTGGCCTTGCCGCGAGTGACCCGGACGACAGGTCCCTCCGGCTTTGAAGGGGCGGAGGCGACCGCCCCGTTCCCGGCAGACGGACTTTCTACAGTGACCACAGTCTGCGGTGCGGATTCCGTTTTGCGGCGCGGCATGGTGGACCGCTGGAAACGCGATACGTCGCCGCCGGTCTGGTAAGTGGTGGCGCCTTCGCTCGGACGGCCCATTGCTTCGCGCAGCAGCTTTTCTTCTTCTTCGGGGCTGATGTTCTCCGGAATGGTCACGTCGCCCGACGCAATAGCGCGTTCCAGTTCCGCCTGGTTATCGGCGATCGAACGAAGCGAAAGGCTGAGCGTGCCGATGGTTTGCGCAACGGCGACCTTTTCCGCGATCTTCGGCGTTACCTCCAGGGTAACCGTGCGGAAGGCACGGACGACTGTGCGGCCCGCTTCGTTCGTTTCCTGCGTAGTCGACTGGTCGGTTGCCAGCACGCGCAGGTTGCGCAGGATGGTTTCCGTGGCGCGCAGGGCACCGCCATCATCGCCGCCCTCGACAGCCTGGGTCAGCATCAGGTCGACGCGGTCGCCCGGGAAGACGAAGCCGCCAACGCCGGTCTTGGCCGACACGGGAACCGTGATGGCCCGCATGCCCGGGCCGAGCGCTGCGGCAAGGAAGCCGCGGTCGCCGGGTGCCACGAGCGAACCCTGCGTGACAGGCTCGCCTGCAGTGACAGGGTGACGAACGACCGTGCCGAGCAGCTTGGAGATGTCGGATTCGCCCTCGATGAAATAGGCTTGCTGAACGAGCTCTTCGGGCCATTGCTGGAAACCGATGGCGTCCGCCGTGATGATGGTGCCGGTCGGCAGGGCGCGCTGGGCCACCAGGACCTTGGGGCCCTGGGGTACGGGCGCGGCAGCCTCGACCTGCGGTGCAGCCGCATCCGCAAACAGGCTGCGTGCGGCCAGAGCCGTGCCGACGGCGATGATCAAAGCTGCAAGCAGCAGTACAAGCTTCTTCCGGTCCATGGCTGTCAAAGCCCCCTATGTCGCACCCGGAAGATGTCCGGGTTTGCTATGGTTGTCGTCGATACGCAGCGATTGGTTAAAATCGGGTTCACCTCGATTGCTGCGTGCCGATAAATCGGTGAAATTCCCCGCGGTCACAGACCGATGGATGCGCCCGCCTGCGGCAGGTGATGGGTACCCAGGACCCACAGTCCGCCAATGGCGATGGCCACGCCGTAGGGTATGGCCAGCCTGTCCTTCTGGCGGCGGATGATGTGCCAACCGCCCAGCACGATGCACAGGATGCCTCCGGACACCGCCATGACGAACAGCAATTGCAGGAACAGCATGGGCTGGATCCACAGCGCCAGCGCCGTCAGCAGCTTTACGTCGCCGCCACCCATCAGGCCGAAGGCGAACATCGTGGCAAGGATTGCGAAGGCGAGGAAGGCAATGCCGACCTGCATGGCAACGTCCGGCCACAGGCTCGCGCCACTGGCCCACCAGAACAGCGGCGCGCCAAGGGCGATGCCGAGGTTGAGCCAGTTGTCGATCTGGCGCCGCCTTATGTCGGTCAGCGCCGCAGTCACCAGCGCGATTGCAAGCGCCACCAGCAGTCCGTATTGGATGTAGTCGTGCATTCGAAATGCCCCCGAATTCCCAGTCGGAAACGGGTGCTACAGATCATCGCTTACCAAAAAGTAACCAACGGAGGAGGCAAGGCATTATCCATTCAGGCGACACCGCGACCGCACCGTTCGACAGGCGCGCAATCCCCGCAGCGGCGAGCGAAAGCCGGTGGGAAGCGAGCGATGGCCACCCCATTCGCCGGATAGACTGGCCGGGCGGTGAGGCCGGGTCGGACGGCGCGGCGCGCGGATCGATCCTGTTCCTGCCCGGGCGCGGGGACCACTACGAGAAATACTTGGAAACGCTGGACGAATGGCACTGCGGCGGCTGGCGGGTCACGGCTGCCGACTGGCGCGGGCAGGGCGAATCCGGACGCCTGGGCACAGACGACGTGACCGGCCATATTTCCGACTTCGCCATCTGGACCCGCGACCTTGCCGATCTGTGGTCGCGCTGGACAGCGGAGACGCCCGGCCCGCACGTGCTGGCGGGTCACTCCATGGGTGGTCACCTGGTCCTGCGTTCGGTTGCAGAGGGCCGGACCAGGCCCCACGCGCTGGTCCTGGTCGCGCCGATGCTGGGCTTCAGCGACAGTTTCATCCCGATCGGCATCACCCATGCCGCGGCGAAACTGATGAACCGGGTCGGCGACCCGATGCGACCGGCATGGAAGTGGAGCGAAAAACCGGGCGAGCCTGCCGCCGCGCGCCACGCCCTGCTGACCCATGACGCGGAACGCTACGCCGACGAACTGTGGTGGCGCGAGAACCGCCCTGGCCTCAGGATGGGTCCCGGTAGCTGGGGCTGGGTCGAACGCGCCATTGCCTCCATGCGCTGGCTGGGGCGCTCCGACACGCTGGAGAAGATCGACGTGCCCACCCTGATCGTCGCGACGAGCAACGACAAGCTGGTGTCGTGGAACGCGGTCGGTCACGCCGTGCGCCACTTGCCCAAGGGCGAGCTGGCAGCCTTCGGTGACGAAGCGCATCACGAGATACTGCGCGAAGTCGATGCCGTCCGGGACCGCGCGATGACCGCCATTGCGCGCTTCCTGGACCGGGTCGCCCCTCCGTCCTGAGCGGATTGGCGCGCGCAATGGCTGCTTACGATATCGCTGTGATCGGCGCCGGGATTGCAGGTGCCAGCCTGGCCGCCGAACTGGCCGCGCAAACCGGATCGGGCGAGGGGATCGTCCTGCTCGAGGCGGAAGACCAGCCGGGCTATCACACGACGGGCCGATCGGCCGCGTTCTGGTCGGAGACCTATGGAGGCCCCGGCATCGTGCCGCTGTCGCTCGCATCCGGCGACAGCCTGTGCGACATGGGATTCCTTCACCGCCGGGGCGCGCTGCACATGGTGCGCGGCGATGCCATGGGTACACTCGATAGCTTCATGGCGACCTATGCCGATACCGGGGCGAAGCTGGAGAAGGTGGGGCGGCAGGTGATGGAAGCGCACGTCCCGGGGCTGCGTCCGGAATGGCAGGGTGCCGTTTACGAACCGGAATGCTCCGATATCGATGTTGCCGGGCTCCACCAGCATTATCTGGGGCAGGCGGCCCGGGCGGGCGCCTCGCTGTCCTGCCGGGCGCGTGTCGTCTCCTGTCGGCGAACCGCAGGCGCGTGGCAGATCACTTGCGCCGACGGACGGAGCTTCGAAGCCGCGCTGCTGGTCAACGCTGCCGGAGCCTGGGCGGACGAGATCGCCCGCCTGGCAGGGGCCGCGCCGCTCGGCATTACGCCCTATCGCCGGACGGTTGTGCAGCTCGCGCTGGGCAGAGTGCCTCCACCGGACCTCCCGCTGGTCCTCGACATCGGCGGGACGTTCTATTTCAAGCCGGAAAACGGGCGGCTCTGGCTCAGCCCGCATGACGAAGTAGCGGACCGTCCCGGCGATGTTGCGGCAGACGAGATGGCCGTAGCCGAGGCGATCGACCGGTTCGAAAACGTCGTCGACTGGCCGGTAGACCGGGTGGAACGGCGTTGGGCGGGCTTGCGCAGTTTCGCGCCAGACCGGTTGCCCGTCTATGGATACGACCCCGACTGCGAAGGCTTTTTCTGGTGTGCGGGCCAGGGCGGCTTCGGCATCCAGACCGCGCCGGCCGCCGCGCGCATGGCGGCGCGGCTCGTCACCGGCGCTGCACCCGAGGAGGGCGATTTCGGAATAGACCCGGCGGCCTATCTACCGGGCCGTTTTCGCGAGGTACCAAGAGATGTTCCCGGCGGGTAGATTCCGCATCCTGCAATGCTAAGGGTGTGAACCCCATCAAATGATACTCACGGAAGGACGACGAATGGCCCACCATTTCGAGATCTACAAGGACAAGGCCGGCGAGTTTCGCGCGCGTTTCAGCTATAACAGCGAAGTGATGTTCTCGACGCAGGGCTATTCGTCGAAGGACAGCGCGAAGAAGGCGATTGCCTCGATCCAGAAGAACGGTCCGGGGGCCGAGACGGTCGACAATTCCTGATAAAGCGGTGTTCGGGCGCTAGCCGCCCCGTGCGATCTGGTCGGCTGCCTCGGACGCGAGGGAGTCGACCCTTTCGTTTTCTGGATGGCCCGCATGGCCTTTCACCCAGTTCCATTCGATCTGGTGGCGGTCCGATACCTCGATCAGTTCGTGCCACAGGTCGGCATTGCGAACCGGTTTCTTGCTGGCATTGACCCAGCCGCGCTTCTTCCAGCCGTGGACCCATTTGGTAATCCCGTCGAGCACGTATTTGCTGTCGGAATAGAGCGTCACGCTGCACGGTTCGATCAGCGCTTCGAGCGCGCGGATCACCGCGGTCATTTCCATGCGGTTATTGGTCGTATCCGCCTCGCCGCCGCTCAGTTCCTTCTCGTGCTGTCCCATGCGCAGCAGTGCGCCCCAGCCGCCGGGGCCGGGATTGCCCTTGCAGGCGCCATCGGTGAAGATCTCGACGTGTTTCATGGCAGACGCGTTGTGGCAGGGTCCGTTCGTCAGGCGAAGGCTTTCGGCCCCGCCTCGTCGTAGAATAGCAGCCGCTGGACGAATTCCATCGGGTCCTTGCGCGTTACCAGCGCATCGGCGGGTGTGAAGAGCCAATCATAGCTTCGTGTCGCAATGAAACGAAGGGCGGCTGCCTTGGCGAGGAAGGGCAGGGCGGCGCGTTCCTCGTCCGACAGGGGGCGCACGGTCTCGTATCCCTCGACCAGCGCGCGCCCGACATCGGGGCGAAACTGTCCCGTCCCGCGCTCGAACGACCAGGCGAGATGCGTGGTCGCAAGGTCGTAAGCCAGCGTTTCGTGACAGGCGAAATAGAAGTCGATCATCGCATTGACGCGGTCGCCTTCGACCAGGACGTTGTCGGGAAACAGGTCGGTATGCGCGATGCCCTGCGGCAGGGTATCGGGCCAATTTCCCGCCACCTTCGGCACATGATCCGCAACGAGGGCGGGCAGGGCAGGGTCGATCTCCCCCAGCCGCCCTTCGCAGGAATCGAATAGGGCCGCGACGCCTGCCGGACCAAGCGTGTTGGCGCGGCGTCCCGCGTAATCGCGCGATGCGAGATGCATCCCGGCCAGTGCCTCGCCGGCAGAACGCGCCTGTGCCGGGGTCGGGGCGTCGACCGAGAGGCCGGGCAGGAACTCGATAAGCGCGACCGTCTTGCCGCCGATCTTGCGCGATGCCGCGCCGCTGCGGTCGTGAATCGTTCGGGGGACGGGGCATCCGCGCGCCGCCAGATGGTCCAGAAGGTCGAGGAAGAAGGGCAGGTCGGCAAGATCGATATGCCTTTCATACATGGTCAGGATGAAGCGTGAGCCGGCTTCGCCGCCGGTCGTCTCGATCAGCCAGTTGCTGTTGGATACGCCCTCGGCAATCCCTTTCGCCGAGACGAGTTCGCCGACATCGTACTGGCCGATCAGGTCCGACAAGTCTTCGGCGGAAAGATGCGTGTAGACCGCCATGCCCGCAGGATTACTCGGTCAGCTGGCGAGGCAGCTTGAAGACCATCTTTTCCTCTGCCGCGACCAGAGTGTGCTCTTCCACGGTGCGCCATTCGGCCAGCTTGTCGACAACTTCGCGTACGAGCTTTTCAGGGGCGGAAGCCCCGGCAGTTAGCCCCAGCGTTCCGACGCCTTCCAGCCAGGCAGGGTTGATATCGTCCGCCCGCTGGATCAGTTTCGCATCGGTCCCGCAACGCTCCGCCACTTCGACGAGGCGCACCGAATTGGAGCTGTTGGGCGCGCCGATGACCAGCACGAGGTCGCTGCCTGGTGCGATTTCCTTCACCGAGGCCTGCCGGTTGGAGGTGGCGTAGCAAATGTCTTCCGCCTTGGGTCCGACGATATGCGGGAAACGGTCTTTCAGCGCGGCGATGATATCGGCCGTGTCGTCCACCGAAAGCGTCGTCTGGGTCAGGAAGGAAAGCGGCGTTTCGTCCGCGAAATCCAGTTTCGCGACGTCTTCCACCGTTTCGACCAGCGTCATCTGGTCGGGGTCGACCTGGCCCATCGTGCCGATGACCTCCGGATGGCCCTCATGGCCGACGAAGACGATGTACTGCCCTTTTTCGATCTGGCGCTCCGCCTGGCGGTGAACCTTGCTGACCAGGGGGCAGGTCGCATCGACATAAACCATGTTGCGCCGTTCCGCCTCTGCCGGGACCGATTTCGGCACGCCGTGCGCGCTGAACACAACCGGTGCATCGGTGGGCACTTCGTCCAGTTCCTCGACGAAAATGGCGCCCTTCGCCTTCAGCCCGTCGACGACATAGCGGTTGTGAACGATTTCGTGCCGGACATAGACCGGCTTGCCGTATTTCTCGAGCGCGCGTTCCACGATCTCGATCGCGCGGTCGACGCCGGCGCAAAAACCGCGCGGGGCCGCGATCAGCAGGACGAGGCCGGGCTTCTCCTGCGTTCCGGCGCCATTCGCCGCGGAAAGGGAATCGCTGTTGTGGATCGGCAAGGGGGCATTCATGCCACCGCCTCTAGCGCTTTGTCCGCGCCCTCGCTAGGGCCGCAGCATTCGAATTTGCCCGTCCAGAGCGAAGGACCCGATCCGCCATGCTTTCACGTCGCCAGCTTTCCTTGGCCACTCTCGCCGTTTTCGCCCTTGCCGGGTGCAGCCGTGAAGGCGAACTCGTCCTCAGCGAAGGCGTCGGCATCACCGCCGTGCGCTCTGCCTGTCCGGCGGTCGGCATTCCCGATTATACCGGCGACATCACGACGTTCCGCGACGCATCTTCGCAGCTGGCAAGCAATCTCGACATCACCGCCGCCATGACCGACGTCGAGAGCACCTGCGCGGAAGATGCAGGCCGTATCTACACCGCCGCCAGCTTCAACGTGGTTGCCCGCCGCAGCGACGTTCGCGGCGCGCGCACTGTTGAACTACCCTATTTCTCGACCGTCCTGCGTGGCGGTTCGTCTGTCGTGAGCAAGCGCGTGGGCACGGTCACCCTGACCTTCGCCGACGGGCAGGAACGCGCGATGGCGACCGGTCAGGCCGCCGCCTATGTAGACCGGGCCGCCGCAACGCTTCCCGAAGACGTGCGCGAGCGCATCACCCGCAAGCGCAAGCCCGGAGACCCCGACGCAGCGATCGACCCGCTATCCGATCCCGAGGTGCGTCAGGCCCTGAACCGCGCGACCTTCGAATTGCTGGTCGGCTTCCAGCTGAGCGAATCGCAGCTGGCCTACAACGCCACGCGCTGAGGCCAGCAGCCGGCATGGCTGCATGCGAGGCGTGAAGGTCGCTGCCGGGAACATCTTTGCGACCGGCCGGCGATAGGCTAGGCGCGCGCTCATGTCTGATACGCTTGCACAAACGACCACGATTCACGCCGCCTTTGCAGCGAAGGTGGATGCCGTCCTCAATGCGCTGGAAATGGAAGGCGCGCTGCCGCCCGAAACGCCGCGCGGCAATGTCACGGTAGAACCGCCGCGCGATCCCTCGCATGGCGACCTGGCGACCAATGCCGCGATGGTGCTGGCAAAGCAGGCGAAGACCAATCCGCGCGCGCTGGCGGAAAAAATCGTCGAGCATCTGGGGCGCGACGCGGATATCGTCGAGGCGAGCATCGCCGGGCCCGGCTTCATCAACCTGCGGCTGGACGAGAATGCGTGGCGGGGCGAATTGTCCGCGATGGCCGGGCTTGGTGCCGATTACGGGCGTTCTGCTCGAGGGCAGGGCCAGTCGGTCAATGTCGAATACGTCTCTGCCAACCCGACGGGCCCAATGCATATGGGCCATGCGCGAGGCGCGGTGGTCGGCGACGCGCTGGCGACGCTGCTCGCCTTCGCCGGGCACGAGGTCACGCGAGAATATTACGTCAACGATGCCGGCAGTCAGGTCGATACGCTCGCTCGGTCGGCGCATATCCGTTATCGCGAGGCGCTGGGCGAGGATGTCGGCGAAATCCCCGAAGGCTATTACCCGGGCGACTATCTGAAATCCGTCGGCGCAGCGGCGGCAGAAGAATTCGGCGACCGCTACCGCGACGCGCCCGAAGGCGACTGGCTCGAAATCTTCAAGGCGTTCGCGGTCGAGCGGATGATGGATGTCATCCGGTCGGACCTCGCGTTGCTGGGTATCGAGCATGACGTCTTCGCATCCGAAGCCGCCTTGCAGGCAGCAGGCAAGCCGGACGAGGCGGAAGCGTGGCTGCGCCAGCACGATCTCGTCTATGACGGCATCCTGGAGCCGCCCAAGGGCAAGGAGCCGCCCGAGGGGTGGGAGCCTGTCGAACTGCCGCTGTTCCGCTCCACCAGGTTCGGAGACGACCAGGACCGCCCGATCCGCAAGGCGGACGGCAAGTGGACCTATTTCGGTGCCGATCTCGCCTACCACATGCAGAAGGCGGAGAAGAGCGACGCCCTGATCGATATCTGGGGCGCGGACCATGCGGGCACGGTCAAGCGTATCAAGGCCGCCGTCGCCGCGCTGTCCCAAGGCCAGGACCGGACGATCCCGTTCGACGTGAAGCTGGTGCAGATGGTCCACCTGATGCGCGATGGCGAACCGCTGAAGATGTCGAAGCGGTCGGGCAATTTCGTCACCATCGCCGACATGGTGGAAGAGGTCGGCAAGGACGTGGTGCGCTTCACCATGCTCAGCCGCAAGGCCGATGCCCAGATGGAGTTCGATTTCGCCAAGGTGGTGGAGGCGAGCAAGGACAACCCCGTCTTCTATGTCCAGTACGCCCATGCCCGCATCAGCTCGACCCTGCGCAAGGCTGCGGCCGACGGGGTAACGCCTTCGGGCGATGCTCTCGACCGGCTGGGCGAGCCGGAATGGACGCTGGTGCGACAGGCTGCGCAGTTCCCCCGCATTGTGGAGGCAGCGGCCGCGGCGCGCGAACCGCACCGGGTGGCTTTCTTCCTCTATGACCTCGCCGCGGCCTTCCATGCCTATTGGCATGGCGGCAACGAAGACCCGGCAAAGCGCGTCATCGTGGCACAGGACGAACAGCTGACCGCGGCGAGGCTTTTCCTCGTCGATGCGATCGGGCAGGTAACCCGCAATGGCCTCTCCCTGCTGGGGGTGGAGGCAGTCGAGGAGATGTGACGATGTTCGGGGGCGACAAGGACTCTGGCGAAGAAGAATACACCACCGCCAACGAGGCGATGCGTGACGACAATGCCGACTGGACCGGTGCCGACGATGAAACCGACGGCCTGGCCGAAAAGGGCGTCATCGAAGACGACGCGGACGATGATCGCCTGAACCTGGACGGCGACGACGAAGCTCTGCCGTGGCTGGAATCGAGCGATTATGCCGAGGAAGAGGGCGTCGATACCGGGCGCCTCGTGGGTTTTGTCCTGCTGGGCCTCCTGGCGCTCGGCCTGCTGGTCGGCGGCATCTGGTTCCTGACCAACCGCGGGCCCGATTCGGAACTCGTTGCCGATGGCAGCACGATCGAGGCACCGGAAGGCGATTACAAGCGCCGGCCGGACGATGCGGGCGGCCGTGAATTCCCCGGCACGGGCGATGTCGCTCCGGCAGTCGGCGAAGGTCAGACCCGCGAGGGACGCCTGGCAGAAGGCAGCACCAGCGGCGAAGGCGAGGGAGCAGCGCGCCCGAGCGTGAATGCACCCATCGCAGGCGATACCGGTTCCAGTGCCA
Source organism: Erythrobacteraceae bacterium WH01K (assembly GCA_027941995.1). Lineage (NCBI taxonomy): Bacteria > Pseudomonadati > Pseudomonadota > Alphaproteobacteria > Sphingomonadales > Erythrobacteraceae > Erythrobacteraceae bacterium WH01K. The sequence continues at coordinate 1,100,331 of CP115966.1, forward strand.
ATGCCTCTGGCGGCAACGACAATAGCGGTTCGGCGGGCACTGCCTCGTCCGGTTCGGCATCGGGCCCCGGTGTTCAGGTCGGCGCCTATTCGACGCGGTCGGCGGCGGAGGCGGGCTGGCAGCAGCTTGGCCGCCAGACCGATGCCCTGTCGGGCGTGCGCTATCGCATCGTAGAAGGCACGGCCGATATCGGCACGGTCTTCCGCCTGCAGGCGACGCCGGGCGACATGGCAGCGGCCAACCGCCTTTGCACGGCGCTGAAAGCGGACGGGGTGGCCTGCCAGGTCAAGCCATAAGGCGGTTCATGGTCATACGGACAGATGCTGATGAAACCGCGGTGGCCGCCATGCTGAAGCCTATCCACACGGGAAAGCCCGCGCACCCTTGCGGTGAGCGGGCTTTCTTGCGATTTTCGACGCGATGAAAACCCCTGCGATCTTCGGCCTCTCCGGCCCCGAACTGCTCCCCGGCGAACGCGACTTTTTCCGCGATGCCGATCCTGCGGGTTACATCCTGTTCGGGCGCAATTGCGTCGACCGGCAACAGCTTCGACGGCTGACAGACGACCTGCGCTCCATTCACGGGCGCGACCACCTGGTGATTTCCATCGACCAGGAAGGCGGGCGCGTTGCGCGGATGAAGCCGCCGGAATGGACGCGCTATCCGGCGGGGGAGGTTTTCGCGGCGCTCTACGACATCGCGCCCGCCTCCGCGATCGAGGCGGTCCGCGTCAATGCACAGGCGATGGCGCTCGAACTCGCGGAAGCCGGTATCACGGTCGACTACCATGCCCCGCTCGACGTTCGCCGCCCGGAAACGGACAATGTCATCGGGGACCGCGCCCTGGGCAGTGATCCGGTCCAGGTCGCAGCGCTGGGCCGCGCCATGCTGGAAGGGATGCAGCGGGGCGGCGTCGTGGGCTGCCTGAAGCATATGCCCGGGCATGGCCGCGCGACCTGCGACAGCCACAAGGAAATGCCCGTGGTAGACGCTTCTGCAGCAGAACTGGAAACGGATATCGCGCCGTTCCGTGCGCTGTCCGATGCGCCGCTGGGGATGAGCGCACATATCGTCTTCACCGCTTGGGATGCCGATAACCCGGCAACGCAGTCGCCCACGGTCCTCGCGGACATCATCCGCGGCGAGATCGGTTTTGGCGGCCTGCTGCTGACAGACGACATCGACATGCAGGCGCTCACCGGATCGATTGCCGAACGCTCGCGCATCGCGCTGGAGGCCGGCTGCGACATATCGCTCAATTGCTGGGCCAAGATGGACGACATGGTCGCCATCGCCGAGACCTGTCCGCCCCTTTCCGGCAAAAGCCTCGCCCGGCTCGAAGCGGTGCACGATGCCATGGCACAGCCGGCGGAAGACGCGGATCGCGCAGCCCTGCTTGCGAAGCGCGAGGCGTTGCTCGCGGCGGCGGGGATCGAAAGCGGAATGGCTGCTTGACGGAAGAGGCGCTCATCCTCGGCAAGCCCGATACGGGAAGCAGCGGCAATGAATGGCGGGGCATCGCCGCGCCGGGGACGACCGACGAGGGGGCGCTCTATCTTGCGCTGGATGGCTGGGAGGGCCCGCTCGACCTGCTGCTGGACCTTGCGCGGCGGCAAAAGGTGGATTTGCGGCAGATTTCCATCCTCTCGCTGGTCGACCAGTATCTCGAATATATCGACCAAGCAGAGGCGCTGAAGCTGGAACTGGCGGCGGATTACCTCGTGATGGCGGCGTGGCTCGCTTATCTCAAATCCGCGATGCTCCTGCCCAAGGAAGAGCAGGAAGATCCCAGTCCGGAAGAACTCGCCCTGCGGCTGCAATTACGGCTCCAGCGGCTGGGCGCGATGCGGGAAGCCGCAGCCCGGCTGATGGCGCGCGACCGGCTGGGCCGCGACGTCTTCACGCGTCCCGCCCCCGAAGGGCTGCGGATCGATCGAAAGACGGCCTGGAAATGCGACTGGTTCGATGTCGTGCAGGCCTATGGCCGGGTGAAGGCGCGAACGGCGCCCGCCGTCCACATGGTGCGCGAGCGCCCGGTCATGACGCTCGACAGCGCGCTCGACAGGGTCCAGGCCATGCTCGGGGTGACGCTGGACTGGATGGCGCTGGAAGAGTTCCTGCCGCCCCATGCCGAACCGCGTCTCCGCAAGTCTGCCATGGCGTCCAGCTTCGTCGCTGCGCTGGAACTTGCCCGGCTGGGCAAGGCCGAACTGGCACAGGACGAGATCTTCGGCACGCTCCGGCTGAGGCGAGCGAAGGCGTGAGCGGCCCCGGCGAACTCGAGCGGGCGGTGGAGGCCACGCTGTTCGCCGCCGAGGAACCGATGACGGCGGACGCCCTGGCGACACATCTTGGCGATGCGCCGCCGGCAGATGTGCGCGAAGCGCTGCAGCGGCTTGCGAAGCATTACGATGCGCGCGGCATCCGGCTGGTCGAGCGGGGGAAACGCTGGCATTTCCAGACCGCACCCGACCTCGCCCATATCCTGCGGCGGGAGAAGGAGCAGGTTCGCCGGTTGAGCCGGGCGGGGACGGAAGTGCTCGCCATCGTCGCCTATCACGAGCCTGTCAGCCGGGCCGAGATCGAGGCCATTCGCGGCGTCCAGACGGCCAAGGGTACGCTGGATGTCCTGATGGAAGCGGGCTGGGTCCGGGTTGCCGGGCGGCGCGAAGTGCCCGGCAGGCCGGTCATCTACGCGACGACGCCCGACTTCCTTGCGCATTTCGGCCTGGCGAGCCGCCGGGACCTGCCTGGGATCGACGAATTGCGCGCATCCGGCCTGCTCGATCCGGTCGACGACGCCTATGATGCACTCACCGGCGAAGATAGCGAGAACGAGGATACGCCGACAAGCGAGCAGGCCGATAGCGAAGCCTGACTGGCGCGCGCGTCCGCAAACCTCTATATCGGGGCCACATTCATATTCGGAGACGTCCCATGGGACAAATTGGCATCTGGCAGATTATCATCGTTGCAATCGTGATCCTCGTCCTGTTCGGGCGCGGCCGCATTTCCGAAATGATGGGCGATTTCGGCAAGGGCGTCAGCAGCTTCAAGAAGGGGCTGAACGACGACGACGGGAAAACGGGCACGGAACCGTCCGCCCGAATCGAGGCACCGCGTCACGAAGCCAAGCCCGCCGGTGAAACCGCCGCCGATCCCAAGCCTGCCGAGCCGGTCGACAAGAACGCCTGAGCCCGGGCGGGGCGGAGGGCCTCTTTTCCATGTTCGATATCGGCGCGCCCGAATTGCTGGTCATCGCGATCGTGGCGATCTTTGCCATCGGTCCGAAGGAGCTGCCGCACGCCATGCGTACCGCCGGGCGCTGGATCGGGAAGTTCCGCAGGATTTCAGGCAGTTTCCGCACTGGTATCGATGCCATGGTCCGCGAGGCGGAAATGGAGGACATGGATCGCAAATGGCGCGAACAGAACGCCCGTATCATGGCGCAATATCCCGATGAGGAAATGACGGGCGTGAACGAGGAACCCGGCACTTTGTCCGCTGCCGAGGCGCGCGAGGCGCAGGCGTCCGCGTCCGGCAAGAAGGCCGCGTCGTCGCTTCCTGAAACTTCGAGCGATGCCGAGGCAGCCGACAGGGCGGGCCGCGTGACGGACAAGGCGGGCGAATAGGCCGTGGCGCTCAGCGATATCGACGAAACGCAGGCTCCGCTGCTCGATCACCTTATCGAACTCAGGACGCGGCTTGTGCGCGCTGTCGCAGCGCTCGCCGTCGCCTTCGCGGTGTGCTTCTACTTTGCGGACCAGATCCTCGCGTTCCTTGCCAAGCCGCTGACCGATGCGTTTCCGGCGGGTGAGGGGAAACTGATCTACACGAAGCTTTACGAGGTTTTCTTCGTCGAACTCCGTGTTTCGCTGTTCGCCGCGTTCTGCGTCAGCTTCCCGATCATCGCCAATCAGCTGTGGGCGTTCATCGCACCGGGCCTTTATGCGAAGGAGAAGCGCGCTTTCCTGCCGTTCCTTTTCGCGACCCCGATCCTGTTCGGGGCAGGCGCGTCGCTCGCCTATTTCGTCGTCATGCCGACGGCTTTCCGGTGGTTCCTGGGGTTCGAGGGGACAGCCGGCGGGCTCGATATCGAGGCCTTGCCGGCAGCGGGCGATTACCTCAGCCTCGTCATGCAGTTCATCCTCGCCTTCGGGATCAGTTTCTTGTTGCCGGTGTTGCTGCTGCTGCTGAACCGGGCCGGCATCGTCAGCCGTCAGCAGCTTGCCGGAGTGCGCCGGTATGTGATTGTCGGGGTGGTCGCGGTGGCCGCCATCGTTACGCCGCCCGATCCGGGGTCGCAGCTGATCCTGGCCCTGCCGCTCTATATCCTGTTCGAAGGGTCGCTTCTGCTGATGCGGATCGGCGAGAAGCGGCGCGCCAAAGAAGACGCGGCGCAAGACACGCGGGCGGACAAGCCACAGGTCGAATGATCCCGTTGGCCGGCGGCTGAGGTCTCGTAAGGTCGCCGCGCCAAACCTTGGAACTCCGGCAGCGATGGCCGCGGTGAGTGCGCAGGTCGCTACGAGTGACGAATCCGGTTTCGATCAGGCACAAAAAAAGCGGAGCCCGGAGGCCCCGCTTCTCTTGAACTTGAAAGTTCGTTTGAGCTTAGGCGCTCAGAACTTCATCATCGTCGTCGTCGTCGACTGCGATGAGGATGCCGCCGATCACGGCTGCTGCAGCCAGAACGGCGAGAATGATGCCACCGCCGGCACTTTCACCGCCGAATTCGCTTTCGCCAGCGACCGGAGCAGCACGCTCGATCGAAACTTCTGCGGCGACCGGAGCGGCAGCAAGGGATACGGCAGCAGCTGCTGCGGCGAGGGTACGAAGCTTCATAACGTTGGTCTCCTGAACCAAAAAAAATCGATTAATTCCGCCACATTCCTAAGGTCGTAGCTGCGAACACGCAACCCCAATATCGGCCGAACCGTGACGCAAGTGCCACAGATGGCGCAAATACGTCATCACATTGTGGAGTGGTAGGGTCGTTTCGAATGACCGAAAAGCAAAAGGGCCCGCGACGATGTCGCGGGCCCTTTCAAAATTCAGCGTTTTGCAGCTTAGGCGCTCAGGCTGTCGTCATCGTCATCGTCGGCGATGATGATGATGCCAGCGACCACGGCGGCGAGGCCGAGAACGTAGAAAATAGTGCTGCCACCTGCAAAGGCGCCGAGTTCGTTCGTTTCGGCAACCGGCTGCGTACGCTCGACCGTTGCTTCGGCCATGACCGGAGTTGCGGCCAGGCCCAGCGCTGCAGTTGCAAGGGCAATATTACGGAACGTCATAAATATCTCCAAGTATTCGAGTATTCGAAGTCGCGACCCATCAATCGGTTTGAACCGTTGGCAAGTTTGCTTGCGGGCCTCTTCGCCATACCATTGTAAAGATCGAGTTAAACCCGACGTTCCGGATTATCGCCAGACTGTTGTCCAGTATCGCTCGCCTGCATCAGTCGGCGCCGTTCTGCCCGGAATGCACGTAAACCCGCGCCCCCCCGATCCAGGTCTCCAGAACGCGGGTTTCCCTCAGCCGCGCAGGTGTGACGAGGGTGGGATCACGGTCCACGAACAAGAAGTCTGCCCGTTCGCCTTCCACCAAGCGACCGAATCGCCCTTCGGCGAAGCCGGCATAAGAAGCGTCCTGCGTGAACCCCCTGATAGCGTTTTCCCGCGAGACCGCTTCTGCTGGAAACCAGCCGCCGAAGGGCTGGCCCTCCGCATCCTCGCGGGTGAAGGCCGTGGCGAGGCCGGCTTGCGGATCGGGCGATTCGACGGGAGCGTCGGATCCGAAAGCGAGCCGCGCGCCGGTCTGCGCGATGCTGCTCCAGGCATAGGCGCCTCCCAGCCGGTCGGGCCCCAGTCGCGCTTCCGCCATCAGCCGGTCGGATGTCTGGTGAACCGGCTGCATGGAGGCGATGATACCGGCCTGGCCGAAGCGGGCAATGTCGGCGGGGGTGACGATCTGCGCATGCTCGATCCGCCACCGGCGATCGCCGGTATAGGTCTCGCTCAATTCCTCGATCGCGCCCAGCAATTCTGCATTTGCGGCATCGCCGATGGCATGGGTGGCAACCTGGAAGCCGTCCATCGCGGCCCGGCTCATAAGGTTGCGAAGCTGTGCAGGGCCGAGCAGGGGCAGGCCTGTATTGTCGTGATCGTCGGCATAGGGCGCCTTCAGCCACGCGCCCCGCGAGCCGAGCGCTCCGTCAAGATAGAGCTTCACCCCGCCGAGGCGCAGGCGATCGTCGTACAGCCACGGGGTCGGGCCGGGGCCTGCTATGGCCTCCATCGCATCGACACCGGCGGCATAGGCCATGATCCGCAGCTTGAGGCGGCCGGAATCGCCTGCGCGGCGCATGGTCTGCCAGTCTTCCATTGTGGTGCCCATGTCGGCCGCTGCCGTGATGCCGAAGGACAGGAGCTTCTCCTGCGCCTTGGCGAGGGCGGCGTCGCGGTCGCGCGGACGTGGCTCGGGCACGACGCGCGCGACCAGATCGCCGGCTGCATCGACGAAGACCCCGGCCGGTTCGCCGGAGGGCAGGCGCGTGATGTTGCCGCCGGCCACATCCTTCGTGGCCTTCGTTACGCCGGCGGCCTTCAATGCGGCGGTGTTCGCCCATCCTGCATGGCCGTCCACCCGTTCGAGCCAGACCGGGCGATCGGCGACGACCTGGTCGAGTTCGGCAGCGGTGGGAAACCGGCCCAGGCCCCATTTCTCCTGGTTCCATCCGCGTCCCAGTATCCAGGGCCGCCCCGGATTCTCGCGCGCGAAATCGGCAATTTTCCGCTGCGCTTCGGCAAGGGAGTTCGTGTCGGAGAGGTCCAGCGTCAGCTCGCCGAAGCCCACGCCCATCACGTGAAGATGTGCGTCTATCAGGCCCGGCATCATGACGCGCCCTTCGCCATCGAGGCGGAAATCGGTTTTCGGCCGGTCGTCGCCGCGATCAAGGACCCCGGCAATTTTCCCGTCATCGTCGATCCACAGGCCGGTGAAGCGGTCGAGTTCGCCGTCCTCGTCGATCCGGACGCCGTCGACATTGTCGATCAGCACATCGGCCAGTGCGGCGCTGGGGAGGGCGGTCGCAGCGAGTATGGCTGCAGCAAGCGATATGCGGTTCATGATGTCGTCTTTCCTTCGGGGAGGCGCCTGATCAGCGCGCTGGTATCCTGCCGCGCGCCGCCCATGGCCTGAATGTCTGCGTAGAACTGGTCGACCAGAGCGGTAACGGGCGACGACAGGCCGAGGCGCCGTGCCTCGTCCAGGGCGTAGCCCAGATCCTTGCGCATCCAGTCGATGGCAAAGCCGAAATCGAACGCGCCCTCGGCCATGGTCGACCAGCGGTTTTCCATCTGCCAGCTCTGCGCCGCGCCGCCGCTTATCGCATCCAGCACCTTGTCCGTGTCGAGGCCGCTGGCCTGCGACAGACGAATGGCTTCCGACAGGCCTGCCAGGGTTCCGGCAATGCACATCTGGTTGGCCATCTTCGTCGTCTGTCCCGCCCCGACGTCGCCGACATGGACGATCCGCGCGCAATAGGCCTCCATGACGGGCCGCGCGCGGGTAAAATCGCTTTCCGATCCGCCGCACATGGCTGCAAGCTTGCCGTTTTGTGCCCCGGCCTGCCCGCCCGATACGGGCGCGTCGATGAAGCCGATACCGCGCTTGGCCGCCGCCTCGCCAACCGTGCGGGCCACGGCGGCCGACGTCGTCGTATGGTCGATGAGCAATGCGCCGGATCCGAGCGCTGCGAGTGCCCCGCCATCTGCAAGAACCACCTCTGCAAGATCGTCGTCATTCCCGACGCAGGCGAGCACGATGTCCGCACCGTCCACGGCCGAGGCTATGGTGTCGGCGATTTCGGCCTTGCCCTGATAGTCTGCACCCCAGGCATTCCGCCTCCGGTCGGAACGGTTCCAGGCCGTGACCTTGTGACCGGCAGCGGCCAGGTGGCCCGCCATCGGTCCGCCCATGACGCCAAGCCCCAAAAACGCGATTTTTTGTGAATCCCTCATCGGCGAAGAGGGTTAGGGGGTCGCACGCCCGCTGCCAAGTAGGCCCGTCGACCATGGGTGGAGGAATGGCGCAGCGTCATCCGAGGGTGCGACATGATTGCCATCACTGAGCGAGGGGCCTAGGGCGCTTTGCCCATGAGCCAGAACGAAAGCCAGCCGGACACAGGCGCCCTCGACGCGCTGACCCTCGCCGATGTCGAAGCCGCAGCGACACGCATTCGCGGTGCCGTGGTGCGGACGCCGACGATGCATTCGATCACCCTGTCTGAGATTTCCGGCGCGGACATCTGGCTGAAATTCGAAAACCTCCAGTTTACTGCTGCGTACAAGGAGCGAGGGGCTCTGAACGCACTGCTCCAGCTTAACGAGGAACAGCGCAAGCGCGGCGTCATCGCGGCCTCTGCCGGTAATCACAGCCAGGGGCTGTCCTATCACGGCACCCGCCTGGGCGTGCCGGTCACCATCGTCATGCCGCGCCCGACCCCGGTGGTGAAGATCATGCAGACGCAGAGCGTGGGCGGGGAAGTGCTGCTGGAAGGCGAGACTTTCGACGAGGCCTATGCCTTTGCCCGCCAGCTCGAGAAAGAACGCGGCCTGACGTTCGTCCACCCGTTCGACGATCCGGCGGTTGCCGCAGGCGCTGGGACGGTAGCGCTCGAAATGTTCGAGGACGCGCCTGACCTCGATTGCATCGTCACCCCCATCGGGGGCGGCGGCCTGATGTCGGGCATGTCGACCGTGGCCCGTGCGCTGAAGCCCGGAATGCAGGTGATCGGGGTGGAAGCGGCGCTCTACCCCTCCATGCGGAACAAGGTCGCGCGCGAGGCTTCGCCATGCGGCGGCGATACGCTGGCCGAAGGCATCGCGGTGAAGGAACCGGGTGAATTCACCTCGCAGATCATCGCCGACCGGGTGGACGAGATCTTGCTGGTCGACGAGCCTGCGCTGGAGCACGCGGTGTCCCTGCTGCTGCAGATCGAGAAAACCGTGGTGGAAGGCGCAGGCGCGGCAGGTCTTGCCGCCGTCCTTGCCAATCCTGATCGGTTCAGGGGCCGCAAGATCGGCCTGGTGCTGTGCGGAGGAAATATCGACTCCCGTCTGCTCGCCAATGTGCTGCTGCGCGATCTCGCGCGGGCGGGGCGTCTGGCGCGGCTGCGTATCACGCTGAAGGACCGCCCCGGCGCTCTCTACGCGGTGATGGGCGAATTCGATGCGCACAACGTCAACATCATCGAGATCTATCACCAGCGGATCTTCACCAACCTGCCGGCGAAGGGTCTCATCACGGATATCGAATGCGAGGCGCGTGACGCCGATCAGCTTGAAAAGCTTGTGAAATCGCTGCGTGACAAGGGTTACACGGTCAGCCCCGTCGAACTGGCGTGAGCAGGCTGCGGATTTTCCACAATTGTGCAAACTAACCAAATAGTAACCGTGTTTCGTGGTTAAGACTCTTTTACCGGCGGGCGGGTTTTGACATAAGCTTCCCGAAATCGGGGCTGCGATCCTGCGGCATCCGATGAAGAGGACAAACGCCTTCGCCCGTGACCGCGCCCGTTCGCTTCCCCCGCTTTTTCGTGACCAGCCCGGCGCCGTGCCCGTATCTCGACGGCAAGACGGAGCGTAAGGTTTTCACCGAGCTCAAGGGACCGCACGCGGAACATCTGAACGAAGCGCTGGGCCGGATCGGGTTCCGCCGCAGCCAGACCGTCGCCTATCGCCCCAGCTGCGCCGGATGCCAGGCATGCGTTTCGGTGCGCGTGGTCGCGGACGAGTTCCGCCCTTCATCGTCGCAAAAGCGCATCCTCAAGCGCAATTCCGATCTTGTCGGCACCGAATGCCGGCCCTGGGCAACCGACGAACAGTTCGATCTCCTGCGCCGCTACCTCTCCCGTCGGCATCCCGATGGCGGGATGAGCAGCATGGAAGAGATGGACTATGCCGACATGGTGGAGCATACACCTGTTTCGAGCTATGTGCTTGAATATCGGGAGCCGTCGCGAGACGGAGAACCGGGTCGTTTGGTTGGGGCATGTTTGATGGATCGTCAGGCCGACGGTCTGTCCATGATCTACAGCTTCTTCGATCCGGAGCATGAAAGTCGTTCGAGTCTTGGCAGTTACATTATCCTCGATCACATTCGCCGGGCTGCAACAGAAGGGCTCCCGTTCGTCTATCTCGGTTATTGGGTCAAAGGGTCCGGCCGGATGGAATACAAGGTCCGTTACAAGCCTCTCGATACCCTCGGTCCCGACGGCTGGAAACGCATGGACGAGGCCGAGCAGGACGCTCTTATCAAGGCATCCATCGCCCCCCGCCGCGAACGCGAGGGCGACACTTCCCGCGAGCGGACGGACGGCGAAGTCACGCTGTTTTCCGCCAGTTAGCGCATTCGCAGCCACCTCGCGCATCGCGCTCGCCGCTTCATGGGCGGGGGCGCTTTCACTGTTTCTGCAGCCTGTCGCGGCCAATGCGCAAAGCCTGGATGACCTGATCCCCGATTCCGCGGTCGAGAATCCGGACGAATGGGCCTCCGACGGATCGGGGCCGATCCCGCAGGGTGCGGACGGCGCGGTGTTCGCACCGCCGGAACCGGACACGCCGCTGTCCGAATTGCCGCAGATGACGATCGACTGGCCGACCGATCTCGACATAGGTCCGATCGAGGCGCTGGAGCCGGACGAGGATATCCGCTTTGCCGATCTGGGCGAGGATCCGGTTTTCACCCCGCCGCAGGGCCCGGTCATCGACCTGACCGATTCGCTCGCCGTCAGTTTCCCGCAGGAGCGGGCGCTGTTCCCGGTCCAGGACGAATTTCTCGATCGCTTCCAGGCGCTGTCGACGATCGAGGCCTATGACGATGGCGATGGGAATGTCGCGCAGCTGACCGCCCGCGCGCGCGAAGACGAGGAACTGCTGCAGCGAATGCTGCGCGTCTATGGCTATTACGATGCCCAGGTCGTCCGCTCCGTCGTGGTGGTCGACCCGGAAGACGGCGCCGCCGATGCCGATGGCGACGGAACCGCAGAGGCGCCGCCAAAGGTGCGGTTCGACGTCATCCCGGGTACGCGGTACCGCTTCGGCGCGATCGACCTGGGGCAGCTGGACGAGGCGGCCGATTACGCGGAACTGCGCGCCGCTTTCGAAATCCAGCCCGGCGATTTCCTGTCCAGCGACAAGATCGTGGAAGAGCAATTCGATCTCGACGCTGCCCTCGGCGAGACCGGTTATCCCTTCGCCGTAATCGAAACCCCGTCGCTGCTGATCGACCATGCGCGGATCGAAGGCGACCTGACGATGCCGGTGCAACCGGGCGGCAAATACGTGTTCGCAGGGGTGACGTCGGACAAGCCGGATTTCTTGTCGTCGGAGCATCTGGAGACGATTGCCCGGTTCGATCCCGGCGATACCTACAAGCGCAGCCTGGAGCTCGACCTGAGGCGGGCCATCACGGCAACCGGCCTCGTCTCCTCCGTCACCGTGACCCCGCGCGAGGTTACCCCGCCGCGCGGCGACCAGCCGGGCGAGGTCGAACTGGACGTCGGCCTGACCGAGGCGGAACTGCGCACGATCGCCGGGGCAATCGGTTATGGTTCGGAAGAAGGCTTCCGGGTCGAGGCAAGCTGGGAGCATCGCAATTTCTTCCCGCCGGAAGGCATGGTGCGGGTGCGCGGCATCGCCGGCACGCAGGAACAGCTTGCAGGCATCAGCTTCCGGCGTAACAATTTTGGCGGGCGCGACCGCATCCTGAATATCGATGCCTATGCCAGCACGATCGACAGCCCGGCCTTCGAGGCGCGCACGGCGGCCCTGCTGGCCACGTATGAGCGCGTATCGACTCTGCTGTTCCAGAAACCGCTCAGTTGGAGCGCAGGCGTGGAGCTTGTCGCGACGCAGGAACGTCCGCCTTCGGTCGATGGTGTCGCACAGCCGCGCGAGACGTTCTTCGTCGCCGCACTTCCGCTTTACGCGCAGATCGACACCACCAACGACCTGCTCGACCCGGTCGAAGGGTTCCGCCTGTCGGGCCGTTTCTCTCCCGAGGTGTCGCGCAACAACGGGACCCAGAGCTTCTACCTGCGCGGGCGCGCCGATGCGTCTTATTACCAGCAGGTCACGGAAAAAGTCGTGCTGGCGGGCCGTGCCGCCTACGGCGCGATCCCGGGCACCGATCTGCAGAACATCGCGCCGTCGCGCCGCTATTATGCCGGTGGTGGCGGCTCGGTGCGCGGATACGGCTTCCGCGAGATCGGGCCGCGCGATGCCAATGGCGAACCGAGCGGTGGTCGCTCGGTGCTGGAAGTGGCGGCAGAGGCCCGGATCCGCACAGGGTTGCTGGATGGTGCGGTATCGGTCGTGCCGTTCGTGGATGCCGGAACGGTCGGCACCGGGCTGACCCCGGACTTCGACGAGTTCCGCATCGGCGTCGGCGTGGGTGTTCGGTATCACACCGGCTTCGGCCCGATCCGCTTCGACGTGGGCGTCCCGCTGAACCCCGGCCCGGACGATAACCCCGTAGCCGTCTACGTCTCGCTGGGACAGGCGTTCTGATGGCGGGCGAGGAGCAGGGCGACACCATGTCCGAAGAGCACGTGGAGGCGGCACCGGACACGGGCAACCAGACGGGCCGTTCCCGGCATTTTCTGCGACACTGGAAGCGGGTCTTGCTGGGCATCGCTGCGTTCCTGCTTCTTGCACTCGCATTGCTCGTGGCGTTTCTCGGCACGGAGCAGGGTAGCGGTTTCATCCGTGACCAGCTTGACGACCGGTTTATCGGCGACACTCTGCGTATCGATGTCGAGGATATCGAGGGCAGCGTTTACGGCCGGCCCACGCTGGTCGGGACGACGATTACCACTTACGATCCCGTCCTGTCGCAGGATGGAGAAATCATACCGGGGCGGCGCGGGCCACGGCGGATGGAGATATACCTCGAACGCACGACCGTGGATGCCGATCTCCTGCGTTATCTCCGGACGAGCGTTCCGGGTCTCGTCTTCGGGCGCCTCAGCGAACGAATGCAGCGGTTCGTCGGCTACAACAGCGAGATGGACGAGGCGCAGCTTCGCCTGCGCGATGTCGATATCGCAGGCGGCGAACTGCGCTTCCTGTCCGACCGTGAAAGCCCCGATACCGGGAGCGACCCGATACCCCAGATCGATCTCGGTATCGAACAGCTGACGATCACGGATTTCCTGATCCCGGCCGGTACGCTGACGCAGGAAGACCTGCTGCTGGCACTGGATGGCACGGTGGTACTGGACGACGGCCGGGCCATGGCGCGCGGCAGTGGGACGGTTGGCGACGACCGGTTCGCACTCGACCTCAATTACAAGACGGACGCGCCGTTCCAGTTGTCGCTCGACGTCGAAGCGACCGATGGCGGACCGCTGACGGCGCTCGCCGGCCTCGACGGAGCATATGATGCGCGCATCCGTGGCCGCGGGACGATGGACGACTGGACCGGCTATGCGCTCGCCTCGCGCGGCGGCGACAGGATCGGCGCCTTCCGCATCCTGAAGCGCGGCGAACGCGCCAGCTTGTCCGGCATCGCCAATCCGGGATCGTTCCTGGTCGGCATCCCGGCACAAGCGCTGGGCGAAAGAGTCCGGATCGGCGCAGTTGCCGATCTTGCGGACCTCCTGGATACCGAACGCCGCACGCTGGACGGGGCGTTCTCCCTGACGGGCGCCGGCGTGCGGGCGAACGGAAGCGGCATGGTCGACCTGGCGCAGGCGGCTTTCGACGGTTTCGATTTCGAAGCGGTGCTGACGGACAGCGACCTGCTGGGCGACACGGCGACGCTGGAAGATGCCCGGATCGAAGGACAGCTCAACGGGCCGCTTGCCAATCTGAGCATTCGTCACTCGCTCAGCGCCAGCCGCATCGTGGCCGGCGCGGTCGAACTGGCGGACGTGGCACAAACCGGCGAGGCGACTTACGCCAACGGCCGCTTCGTTCTCCCTCTCCAATTGTCCGTCGGACGCATCCTGACCGGCAACGAGATGGCCGATCCGCGCCTGACCGACGGGACGATTGCAGGCAATCTCGTCTATTCGGGCGATACGCTGGCCTCCGACAGGCTCGACATATCCTTCCCCGGTGCAGATGCGCGCTTCAGCCTCAATGCCAATCTGGCGACCCAGTCCGTCCGCCTGCGCGGCCCGGCGGCCATCAACCGCGTTCCGATCGAGACTCTGGGCATCGTAAACGGCGGGGGCCGCATCGATTTCGCCTATAGCGGCGATGGCAGCTGGACGCTGACTTCCGATTTCGATGCCGCCGTGCCGGTCGTCACGAACGATACGATTGCCAACCTTGCCGGACCACGGCTCGACCTGGCAGGCGGCGTCACGTTGACCAGCGCAGGCCCGATCACCTTCCGGCAGGTGCGCCTCGATTCGCGCGATCTCGACCTGGTGCTGGACGGTCGGGTCAATGACGGGGAAACATCGGTCGCGGGCACCGGGCGGCACACGCAATACGGCGCCTTCACGGTCGAGGCCGCGCTGACCGGGCGCGGGCCGGAGGCTATCCTCGTTTTCGCAGAGCCGCTTCCGGCCGCAGGATTGCGCGACGTGCGCGTCGCTCTGTCGCCGACCGAAGAAGGTTTCGCCATCGAAACGCAAGGGCAATCGATGCTGGGCGCATTCGACGGTGTCCTCGGCCTCGTCTCGCCTGCCGACGGCCCGACCCGCATCGCGATCGAACGCCTGACCGTGGCGGAAACGGAAGTGACGGGTGCGCTTGCCCTGGGCGATGGCGGTATATCGGGCGATCTCGCCCTGGTCGGCGGAGGCGTCGATGGAACGATCGCCCTGGCCCCGCGCGGCGGCGGGCAGGGCTTCACTGTCGACCTCGAAGCCAGCAATGCACGCTTCGGCGGGGAAACGCCGCTGGTGATCGCGCAGGGCAGTATCCAGGGGAGCGGGGTCTTTGCCGGCGGCATTTCCGATCCCGGGACCACCGCCGATGCGATGATCACAGCGCAAGGTGTCAGCTACGGGTCGCTCTTCATCGGGCGACTAGCGGCCAATGCGCAGCTTCGCGGCGGACTGGGCGAAATAACCGCATCGGTCAGCGGACGGCGTGACAGTCGCTTCGCACTGCAACTGAATGCGCAGGTCGCCCCGGAACGCATCAGCGTCGCCGCGCGCGGCGAATATGCCGGAGAGCGGATTTCGATGCCGCGCCGCGCGGTCCTGACCAGCACCGGCGATGGCTGGCAACTGGCGCCGACGCAGGTCGATTTTGCCGGCGGCACCACGCAGGTAGAGGCCGAATTCGGCGGCAGCCGGACGCGGGTCAATCTCGCGCTCGACCGGATGCCGCTGACCCTGACCGACATCGTGCTCGACGAATTGGGGCTGGGCGGCACGATTTCCGGCACGGTCGTCTACGACGCCCCGGCAGGCGGACTTCCCAGCGGTGAAGCACGCGTGTCGGTCGACGGGCTGACCCGCTCGGGCCTCGTCCTCGCCTCGCGGCCCATAGACCTGTCCCTTGTCGGCAGGCTGACGGCAGAACGGCTGGAAGCGCGCGCAGTTCTCGACGACGAAGGCGGCCAGCGGGGCCGGGTGCAGATGCTTGTCAGCAACCTGCCCCAAAGCGGTGACCTGGTTTCGCGCCTGCAGGCGGGCGACCTCCTCGCGGAACTGCGGTATCGGGGGCCGGCGGCTGCCCTGTGGCGCCTCGCCGCGATCGACGCATTCGACTTCACCGGCCCGGCCTCGGTCGCGGCCAACGTGACAGGCACGCTGGCGAATCCGCAATTGAGCGGATCCCTCGCCAGCGACAGCCTCCGGGTGCAGAGCGCGCTTTCGGGGACCGATATCCGCGACGTCAGCGTCCGCGGCAACTTTGCGGGTTCGCGCCTTCGCCTGACGCGCTTCAGCGGCACGGCCGCCAATGGCGGCTCTGTTTCGGGCAGCGGATATGTCGATCTTGCCAATCTGGGCGCGGGCCGTGGGCCGGAGATGGATATCAGGGTCGCGGCCAGTAACGCGCGTCTGCTGGATGCACGCGGGCTCAGCGCTACGCTGACCGGGCCGTTGCGGATCGTCTCCGACGGTGTGGGCGGCACGATTGCCGGCCGCGTGACGGTAAACCGGGCCAGCTGGGCATTCGGCGTGGCCGACGAGGATGTCAGTCTGCCGGAAATCCCGACCGAGGAAATCAACCTGCCGTTCGATATCGCGCCGCCGACACCGTCGGGCGCGCCGTGGCGCTACCTCATCAATGCCGTTGCGCCGAGCAGGGTCGATGTCGACGGCATGGGGCTGGACAGCGAATGGAGCGCCGATATTCGCCTGCGCGGCACGACCGACGATCCGCGCATCGGTGGCGAGGCGCGTGTCGTGCGTGGCTTCTACAGCTTTGCCGGCACCCGTTTCGAACTGACTCGCGGCCGCATCGAGTTCGATGAAAACGGGCCGATCGACCCGCAGATCGACATCATCGCGGAAACGCAGGACAACGGTATCGATGTCGAGGTGTCGGTGCAGGGCAACGGTCAGAATCCTGACATCAGCTTCAGTTCGACCCCCGCGCTGCCGGAAGAGGAAATCCTTGCAAGGCTGCTGTTTGGCGGGTCCGTCACCGACCTGTCGGCAACGGACGCGGTGCAACTGGGTGCGGCGCTTGCATCCTTGCGCGGCGGCGGCGGCGGGCTGGACCCGATCAACCAGTTGCGGACGGCTATCGGGCTCGACCGCCTGCGCATTGTCGGTGCAGATCCCGCCTTGAACCGCGGCACGGGTGTCGCGCTGGGCAAGAATTTCGGGCGCCGTTTCTATGTCGAACTGATTACGGACGGACGCGGCTATACCGCGACCGAACTGGAGTTCCGCGTAACCAGCTGGCTGTCACTGCTGGCAGCGGTCTCCAGTATTGGAAGGGAAAGCGCAGTCGCGGAAATCAGCCGCGACTACTGATCCAAACTGGAGTGGCGCGGCTTATTCGCTTTCGGAAAGCGACGCGAGGGGGCCCTCCACCGGTATGACCGCGCCATTGCTGCCGATCATCGTGTCGCCGGCGATGCGTGTCGACGTTTCTCCCTCGCCGCCGATGACGATGGCGTCACCGTCGAGCGAAAAAGTCACGAGACCGCCGGCGAGATTGCGCATTTCGACGCTTCCGCCGGAGGCCTCGATAGCCTCGCGGATGGACGTAGGCGTCACTTCGCCGGGCAGAATATGCTGGCGCAGGAGCGCGATCAGGAGCACCCGAGGTTCCTGCCCAGCTACCGCATCGTCGCCACCGGACAAGGCGCCCAGAGCATCGTTTTCCGGGGCCAGGACCGTGTAGGCTCCCGCGCCGTCGAAGGCATCGGCGACCCCGGTGTCGGTCAGGACTTCCGATATGGCGGAAAAGCGGTCGTCACCGCCAAGCAGCGCGGCGACGGTCTTCTCCGATGCTTCCTCCGTAGTGAGCGTGGAACTATCGTCATCGGACGAAGAGCAGGCTGCGACGGCAAGAGAGATGCTTGCCGCCAGCGCGATCATGGTGGCCCGCTTACGGGCTGGGAACGAAGTGCTCATACCAGAAGCTCGATCGCCGCGGCGATCATCCGTGTCTCCGGGTCGACCTGGTACACGTAACCGTCGGAATAACGATACAAGCGGTCCGGACGATCGTAATACTGGTCACGGTAGGATCGTGGGACGTTGTACACATCGTACCCGCTAGGTATTCTCTGCCCGACGACGAAGTCATCACCGGTCAAAAGTGCTGCGACCGAACGAATGGCCTCCGTTTCCGGGTCTACACGGTAGACGATGTTGTCGGCATACCGATAGGAATCGCGGCCGCCCAAGTTGTAATAGGTTTCATAATATCCCGGCAGGCGGCGACTGTTGTAACCGCCCGGCCACTGCGACCCGATCGTCAGCGCGCCGCCGAGGAGGGGTAGCCAGGCATCGACTCCGCTCCCGCCGGAGCGCAGCAGGTAGCCGTTGTCGTAGTAATACCGTCCGTTAGTCCGGTCCCCGATCCCCAGCAGGGAAGCGAGGGGGCTGTAGCTGTTCTGCTTTGCCTGACCAGGCGGTTGGCAACCGTTGCGCTTTGCAGCGATGCCCGGAGGACACCCGTCGAGGAGGCTGCTCGTCCCGCCAAGGATCGAGAGGCCATTTCTGCGGACGTCGCGGTCGGCTGTACGCAGAACGCCTGAACCCTGGCCCCCGACGACACGCTTGATTGTGTTCGAATTGCCATCTCCGTTGCCGTTACCGTTCCCATTAATGGAGCCAGGGTTCGCCCGGAGGAAGCGCTGCGCAGCATTGGCGGCATTGCCATTACCATTGCCGTTGCCACGGTTGGTCTTCGGTCGCGCATCGCTTCGTGCCGGATGATTGGCCGCCTGCCCCTGCGATGCATTGCCACGTGCCGACGGTCCGGCATTCGACCTTGCAGCATTGCCGCCACCATTACCGTTAGCCGCCGCAGCGGGCTTTCCTTTGCCGTTGCCGTTGCCGTTGTCATTCCCCTTCCCGGGGTTCGCGTAGGTGGCCGAAGCGGCCATCGCGATTGCTGCAACGCCCATTAACAAATGACGCATTTTCAACTCCTTTCCAATGGAACGGAGGTAGAGCGCGTTAGGTTCCAGTGTAACGGGCCGAGCGGAAAAGGAAAAGGGGCACCCGGTTACCCGGATGCCCCTTCTTCGATTGTTGCCCTGTCAGTTCGATCAGGAGCTGTAATACATGTCGAATTCGACCGGGCTGGGCGTGGTCTCCAGGCGGAGCACCTCGTCCCATTTCAGTTCCATGTAGGCATCGAGCTGGTCCTTCGAGAACACGTCGCCCTTCAGCAGGAAGTCGTGGTCGGCTTCCAGCGCTTCCAGCGCTTCGCGCAGGCTGCCGCAAACGGTCGGCACGTCCGCCAGTTCGGCAGGCGGCAGGTCGTAGAGGTTCTTGTCCATCGCGTCGCCGGGATGGATCTTGTTCTCGATGCCGTCGATACCCGCCATGAGCAGGGCCGCGAACGACAGATACGGGTTGGCGAGCGCATCGGGGAAGCGGAACTCGACCCGCTTCGCCTTGTCGCCCGCGCCGTAGGGGATGCGACACGAAGCAGAACGGTTGCGGGCGGAGTAGGCCAGCAGGACCGGAGCCTCGAAGCCCGGGACCAGGCGCTTGTAGCTGTTGGTCGTCGGGTTGGTGAAGGCGTTCAGGGCCTTCGCATGTTTGATGACGCCGCCGATGTAGTGGAGGCAGGTTTCCGACAGCCCGGCATATTCGTTGCCGGCGAAAGTCGGCTTGCCGTCCTTCCAAATCGACATGTGGGTGTGCATGCCGCTGCCGTTATCGTCCTTGATCGGCTTGGGCATGAAGGTCGCGGTCTTGCCATAGGCATGGGCGACCTGGTGCACGACATACTTGTAGATCTGCACCCGGTCGGCGGTCTGCGTCAGTTCGCCGAACGTAATGCCCAGCTCGTGCTGCGCGGCGGCCACTTCGTGGTGATGCTTGTCCATGGGCAAGCCCATTTCCAGCATGGTCGAAACCATTTCAGCGCGGATGTCCATCGCACTGTCGACCGGCGCGACTGGGAAGTACCCACCCTTGGCACGCGGGCGGTGGCCCATGTTGCCGCCTTCGTATTCCTTGCCCGAATTGGTCGGCAGTTCCACGTCGTCGAGGGCATAGCCCGAGGCCGAATAGCCGTCTTCGAAACGGACATCGTCGAACATGAAGAATTCCGGTTCCGGCCCGACATAGACCGTGTCACCGATGCCGGTCGATTTCAGGTACGCCTCGGCGCGTTTCGCCGTCGAGCGCGGGTCGCGGGCGTAGAGCTGGCCGTCGGACGGTTCCACGATATCGCAGAACAGCACCATCATCGGCGTGGCGGAGAAGGGATCGATATAGCTGGAGGCGAGATCCGGCTTCAGGATCATGTCGCTCTCGTTGATGGTCTTCCATCCCTCGATCGAGGAACCGTCGAACATCAGGCCGTCTTCCAGCGCATCTTCGTCCATGACGCCGGCATACATCTGGAGGTGCTGCCATTTGCCCTTGGGATCGGTGAAGCGCAGATCGACCCACTCGATCTCGTGTTCCTTGATCTTCTTCAGGACGTCTTTTGCATTTGCCATGGACGGATATTCCTCGTGATTCTGGTGTGGAACGTTCGGTATTGAATTCAGACGGCGTCGTCGCCGGTTTCGCCGGTACGGATGCGCAGCGCGGTCTCGATATTGGTGACGAAGATCTTGCCGTCGCCAATACGCCCGGTCTGGGCCGCGCCGGAGATCGCCTCGACGACGCGCTCTGCCGAGGCGTCGGGCACGACGACTTCGAGCTTCACCTTGGGCAGGAAATCGACGACATATTCGGCGCCGCGATAGAGTTCGGTGTGGCCCTTCTGCCGGCCGAAACCCTTGGCTTCGGTGACCGTGATGCCGGACACGCCCACTTCGTGCAGCGCCTCCTTCACCTCGTCCAGCTTGAACGGTTTGATGATCGCTTCGATCTTTTTCACCGCGTCGGTATCCCCTGCACTTGTGGCCGGTTCGTGCGGGGCAGTATCGCCCCGCACGAACCGGCGTGATGACAATGTCTCGTCGCAGGCACGCGTTCCAAGAATCATGCCAAACCGCACCTGACGACGCGCGAGGCGTCAGGGGTAAGGGATCGCGTGCGTTGTTGGAAGGGGCGGGGACACAAGGCGCCGCTTCACGGGACCGCGCTGCCCGATTGGCAGGCGCTGACTGCCTAAAAATCAGGCAGCACTGTCGGGCAGAGTCAGGCCTTCGGTTTCCGGTTCGCCGGCCATCAGGTTGAGGGATTGCACGGCCGCACCGCTCGCCCCCTTGCCCAGATTGTCGAGCGAGGCGATCAGGCGCGCCTGCTGCCCCTCCGGCGAGGCGGCGACATAAAGGTCGAGCCCGTCATGCTCCACCGGCTGGTCGCGCCGGATCGTCATTTCCGCCGGCACGCTGTCATGCACCCGCACCAGCGGCGCATTCTGGTAATAGTCCTTCAGCGCGGCAAGCAGGTCGTCCGGCGTGACCTTCCCACGCATCGGGCCGAGCGAGAGGGGTATCTCCACCAGCATGCCGCGATAGGCGGGAATGACGGCGGGAGAGAAGACCGGTGCATGGTCCAGCCCGGCATGGACCTTCATTTCGGGCAGGTGCTTGTGCGACAGTTCCAGCCCGTAGGTACGGAAAGCAATGTCGCGGTCCTGCTCGTACCGCTCGATCATGGCGTTACCGCCGCCGGAAAAGCCCGACACGGCATTGACGCTGTACGAACCGTCTGCCGGAAGCAGCCGCGCGCGGATCAGGGGGGCGAGGAGGGCCAGGAAGCCTGTCGGATAACATCCCGGATTGCTGACCCGCGCGGCCTTGGCGATGGTGCGGCGTCCGACGAGTTCGGGGAAGCCGTAGATCCATCCGGGCGCGGTACGATGCGCGCTGGATGCGTCGATGATACGCGTGGCGGAATCCGGGCCGAGCAGCGACACGGCCTCGCGTGCGGCATCGTCGGGCAGACACAGGATCGCGATGTCGGACGCGGCGAGGGCGTCGGCCCGCGCGGCCGGGTCCTTGCGCTCCGCATCGTCCAGCACGACCAGTTCGAACGCCTCGCGCCCGCTCAGTCGCTGGTGGATTTCCAGTCCGGTCGTACCGGCGGCACCGTCGATGAATACCCGTGTCGGCATCAGGCGCTGAGGTCGCTGCGCCTGATATAGCCTGCGGGGCCATCCGGCCCGCAGCATCCCCACGCCCATTCGCTGGTCATGTCGAGTATCTCGACCCGGTCACCGGGCTCCAGCGCAACCACCGCCTCTGCATCGTCCTGCGGATTGCACAGTAGCGCGGACGACGCTTCGCCGACGCTCATCGGTGTCGGCATGGCATAATGGGCGACGAAATGCGTACCCGCCAGCGCGATATGTGCCAGGTCTCCGCGCACCGGCAGGACCCCCTTTTCCGGAGGCACGACCGGACCTGCCAGGGAAAGCTGGCCTTGCGGTATCGTGTAGGTCTGCCGGTGGGTCACTTGGAACGAATTTCTCTCTGGGGGAAGGGGCGGAAGGTCAGCAGGCGCTTAGCCAGCAAGCGGGAGAACCGCAAGCAGCGCTAGTCGGCCCCGTACCGGCCGAGCAGCATGTGATAGCTCGCGCGAAGGCCATAGGCGGCACCGCCCTTGGGCCGGCCGGGCTTGGGGAAGGGGCGCCAGCCGAAGGTGTCGAAATGCGCCCAGTCGATTCCGTCGCCCACGAACTTGTCGAGGAACAGTCCCGCCACGCTGGCACCGGCATAGGCATTTCCATGCGCGTTGTTGGTGTCGGCAATGTCGCTGGCGAGATACTCGCGGTAGGCATCGGGCAGCGGCAGGCGCCACGGTTCGTCGTCATTCGCCTTGCCCGCCGCGATGAGGTCGGCAGCGGTTTCGTCGCGCCGCGTCATCAGCGCAGGCAGGTCCGGCCCCAAAGCAACGCGGGCCGCGCCGGTAAGCGTGGCGAAGTCGATGATGAGTTCGGGATTTTCCTCGCTGGCGCGGGTCAGCGCATCGCCCAGGATCAGGCGTCCCTCGGCATCGGTATTACCGATTTCCACTGTCAGACCTTTACGCGAATTAAGCACATCGCCCGGGCGGAAGGCGTTGGAGGAAATGGCATTTTCCACCGCCGGGACCAGCAGGTGCAGGCGCACGGGTAAATTGGCCTGCATGACGAGACCGGCCAGCGCGATCGCGTGGGCGCTGCCGCCCATGTCCTTCTTCATCAGCTTCATGCCGGCCGCGGACTTGACGTCCAGCCCGCCGGAATCGAAGCACACGCCCTTGCCGACGATGGCGACGACGGGATCGCTTTCCTTGCCCCATTTCAGATGCATCAGGCGGGGGGCATGCTTGCGGTCGGCAGCGCGGCCGACGGCGTGGACCATGGGATAGCCCTGTTCCAGGGCATCGCCCTTCACGACGTCCATCGTCGCGCCGTGTGCCTTCACCAGCGCTTCGCATTCCGCCTCGATCGCGGCGGGGCCCATGTCCTCTGCCGGCGTGTCGACCATGCGCATGACCTGCATGACGGCCGCCGCCTCCGCGATGGCAGGCTCTATGGCCTTCACCTGCTTCGTCAGCAGGATACGGGGACCGGCGGCAGTTTCGTCATCCTTGTACCTGGTAAAGCGATACTGCGCGGTCAGCCAGCCATGCATGGCCGGGCCCGGTTCGCCATTGGCGCGGCGATAGGTGCCCTCAGGCAGCATTTCCGCCAGCTTCGCCATGCACCAGCTCGACAAGGCATCGGGATCGGCAACGCCCCCGACGGCGAACCATCCGTCACCGTCCGGCACGATCGCGACCTGATACCCCTTGCCCGTAAATTTCTGCCCTTCCAGCGAGGCGCGTTGTCCCGCCGTCAGGCTTTTCGACCATTCTGCAAAACCGTCTTCATTGACGAGGTGGATGGGGACGGCGTTCTGGTCGCGGTCGGGCTGGATCAGGTCTTTGATGTCATTCATGGCCGCACATTTGGGACCGATAGGGCGCGCTGGCAATCCCCCGGGACCGCCTGCGCCATCTCGCAATTTGCCCGCGCACGCGCTACATGGCCTCCCATGACCGAATATCAGACCATTACCGCCGCCGACGAAGTCCAGCGCGACGGCACGATCAAGCTGCATGACGAGAGCGGCTTCGAAGGGATGCGCAAGGCCGGGCGCCTGGCTGCCGAAATCCTCGACGAGGTGACCACCATGGTCGAACCGGGCGTGACGACCGAAGCGCTCGATACGGCCATTCGTGGCATGATGCTGGACGCTGGAGCAGTGCCCGCTACGCTGGGCTATCGCGGTTACACGCACAGCAGCTGCATTTCGCTGAACCATGTCATCTGCCACGGCATCCCGTCGGACAAGGTGCTGAAGGACGGCGATATCCTGAACATCGATATCACGCCGCTGCTGGACGGCTGGCATGGCGACACCAGCCGCATGTTCTTCGCCGGCGAGCCGTCGCTGAAAGCGAAGCGGCTGGTCGACGTGACGCATGAATGCCTGATGCTGGGGATCGAGGCTGCGTCCCGCCCCGGAGCGCGGCTGGGCGATATCGGCGCCGTCATTGCGGACCATGCGAAGCAGTATCGCTACGGCGTGGTGCGCGAGTTCTGCGGACACGGGCTTGGCCGGATGTTCCACGACGAACCCGAAGTCGTCCACCAGGCAGAGGCCGGGACGGGGCCGGAGCTGAAACCCGGCATGTTCTTCACCATCGAACCGATGATCAATCTCGGCCGTCCCTGGGCCAAGATCCTGAAGGATGGCTGGACCGCCGTGACGCGGGACAAGTCGCTGTCGGCCCAGTTCGAACACTCGATCGGCTTGACCGAGAACGGTGCCGAGATCTTCACCAAGAGCCCCAAGGGGCTGGACAAGCCGCCTTACTGATTAGGCGCCCCTGACTACGAGCCGCGTGCGGCCCTGATGGCCGCCCCGGCGGCGAACGGGGCCAGCGCGGCGAGTGCGAGGCTGATAGCTCCGGCAAGCGCCAGTCCGGCGCTGTCGGGCCGGGACAGCGCGCCCGCGCCGAAAATCAGGATGGGCGCGGCAAGCGGCAGGAACAGCAGTCCGGCAAGCGCCGTGCCTGCCCTGAGACCCGCCATGACGGCCGATACGATGAGCCCGATGGCCGCCAGCCCGGGCGTGCCTGCCAGCAGGCCCAGCATCACCAATCCGGTCGCCTCGCCATCCAGCCCCAGCAGGGCGGCAGCTGGCAGGCACGCAAGGATCAGGAACGGGGCAAAGGCCAGCCAGTGAGCGGCAAGCCGTGCGGCCATCGCCGTCTCCTCCGCTATTCCGCGTAAAGCCAGTTGGTCGAATACGCCTTCGTCCAGATCGGCACTGACCAAGCGGTCTAGGGGGAGGATGGCTGCCAGCAGGGCCGCGATCCACAGGACGCCGCCACCGGTCCTTGCGAGCACGGCGGGGTCGGGCCCGACGGCGAACGGGAAAAGCATTGCAACCGCGAGGAAGAAGACGAGCGGCAGGATTGCCCCGCCGCGCGATCCGCCGCCCGTGCCGATGGGCAGGAGCAGCGACAGGTCGCGCGCGAGCAATGCGGTGAAGGCTCTCACGCGGCAGGCTCCAGCGCGAGTGCGGGAATGTCGAGGCCGGTCGGCTGGTGCGAGGCGATGATGCACAGGCCGCCACCTTCCCGGTGGGCACCGACCATCGCGGCTACCGTTTCCTGCGCCTGCCGGTCGAGGCCGTTCAGCGGTTCGTCCAGCAGCCAGATCTTGGCGTCCTGTCCCGCGAGCCGCGCCAGCGCTGCCCGCTTCCGCTGGCCGGTGGACAGGTAGCGTACCGGGATGCCCAGCAGCGGGGTCAGGCCCAGCCGCTCGTACACGGGCGACGGATCGGCGGTCCTGTCGAGCCGGCCCCAGAAAGCCAGCGCCTTCTCCAGCGTCGCCTCGCCGTCGAGCGCCAGCCGCTCGTCCAGCATGGCGACCGGGCCTGTCCGTTCGACGCGGCCGGCAAACGGGCGCGACAGCCCGGCGAGCAGGCGCATCAGACTGGTCTTGCCGACGCCGTTGGGTCCGGTCACATGCAGCGCGTCGCCTGCCTCGAGCGACAGCGAAAGCCCGCGGAAAAGCAGGCGCTCGCCCCGTCGGCAGGCTAGGTCGGTGGCGGCGAGACGCGCTTGCATGGACAGGCGCGATAAGCGAAAGCCGCACGCGTCACAACGATTGCGATTGGGTGGAGATTATCGATGAGCGTGAGCAAACTGACGGCGAAGGAACGCGAAACCTGGCTCTCCGCGCTGGAGGACTGGACCTTGGCCGATGACCGCGATGCCATCCAGCGCACCATCGAATTCGCCGATTTCAGCGAAGCGTGGGGCTTCATGAGCCGCGTCGCCCTGCTTGCCGATAGCCAGGATCACCACCCCGAGTGGTTCAACGTCTACAACAAGGTCGAAATCACACTGACAACGCATGACGCGGACGGTCTGTCGCAGCGCGACGTCAAGATGGCGAAGGCAATCGACGCCCTGCTCTAGGCTGGCTCTCAGCGGCCAAGCGGGCGACTGTTGCTGCGCGACATCTTGCGAACGCGGCCGGGCATCCAGCGCGAGGCGAAGGCCATCCTGCGCGCGGTCTTGCCGACCTTCACGTGCAATTCGCTGCCATGGACGGCCCGCCACGCGGCCTCGCCCACTTCCTCGACCGGGGTGATTTCCAGCCCCCCGTCCTTCACCCGCTGGCGAATGCGCTCGTTCGATTTCGCATTGGGCGCGATGTCGAGCAGGGGCGTGTCGATGAAGCTGGGCATCAGGGATCGCACCTCGATCCCGTGTTCCGCCCATTCGGCATCCAGGCTTTCGGTCAGTGCGCGCACGCCGAACTTGGTCGCGGAATAGACGCTGGCGCCGCCGGTTCCATAAAGGCCCGCCGCGCTCGCCGTGTTGAGCAGGCACGATCCCGGCGCGGTTTTCTGCAGGTAGGGCAGGGCTGCCTGCGCACCGAAGAAAGCGCCTTTCAGGTTGATGTCGAGGCAACGCTCGATTTCCTGCGTGCTGTTGTCGGCCAGCGATCCGCCCAGCGGGATGCCGGCATTGTTCGCCAGCACGTCGATCCGCCCGCCGGCGGCCAGGCTGAATGCTTCCAGCGCGACGTCCCACGCATCCCGGTCGCGCACGTCGAATACATGGCGATAGGTGAACCCGTTGCCGGTCAGCGCCTCTGTCTCCATCATCCCGCCATCGTTCACGTCGCCAAGGCCGATGAACCAGCCTTCCTTCGCGAAACGCAGCGCGATCGCGCGTCCGATGCCCGACGCGCCGCCGGTGATGAAAATTGCCTTGCGCTCTGCCATGCCCGAAACCCTCTCCTCATGCCCTCTTGTGAAACGGGGCCGCACCGCCATAAGACGATGCGGCCCCCGATGTCAGCCCGTTTGATAGGGTGCAGGTCGCTATTTCACGGCGTCCGACAGCCCTTGCACGAAATCCGCACCCTCGACGATCTGAGCCGTCGATGCGCCCACCGTGTCGCCGATCGGTTCCGCCCGTCCGCCGAGGCAGGTGGCGAGGAAATTCTCGGCAATCGCGTTGAAGGCGATGTTGTTTTCCGGCTTGGCGAAGCCGTGGCCTTCATCGGGATAGAGCACGTAGGTCACGGGGATGTCGTTGGACTTCATCGCCTCGACGATCTGGTCGCTTTCCGCCTGGTTGACGCGCGGATCGTTCGCCCCCTGTCCGATCAGCAGCGGCTTGGTGATGTTCTGCGCCGAATAGAGCGGGCTGCGCTCCTTCAGCATGGCGAGACCCTCCCGCGTATTGGGATTGCCCATCCGTTCGTGGAACTGGGCGATCAGCGGTTCCCAATAGGGGGGAATGGTCGAAAGCAGTGTCTCGAGGTTGGACGGGCCGACGATGTCGACTCCGCAGGCAAATTCGTCGGGCGTAAAGGTCAGTCCGGCCAGCGTGGCATAACCGCCATAGGAGCCGCCCATGATCGCGACCTTGTCCCGGCTGGTGACGCCGCGATCGACCGCCCACTGGACCGCATCCAGCAGGTCGTCATGCATCTTGCGTCCCCATTCCAGGTCGCCGGCCGAAATGAACTCCTTGCCGAAGCCGGTCGACCCGCGGAAATTGGTGCTGAGCACGGCATATCCGCGATTGGCCAGCCATTGGTGCGTGCTGTTGTATCCGTAACCGTCGCGCGCCCAAGGGCCGCCATGCACCAGCAGCACCATCGGGACCGGCTTTTCGGGTACGCCGTCCGCATCGGTGTCGGTACCGGGCGGCAGCGTCAGGTAGCTGGTCAGGGTCAGCCCGTCGCGGCTCTCGATCTCCAGCGCCTGCATCGGCTGCAGCGGAGCCCCTTCGAGATCGGGGCGTCCGGTATAGAACTCTGTCAGCGTTTCCGCATCGCGGTCGAACAGGTACACCTTCGTCGGCGCGGTCAGCGGGTCGTTCCATACCAGCCATTTGCGATCGTCGTCGGTCCGCGAATTGATGCCGAAGGCGCCGTCCAGTCGTTCGTCCAGCCAGTCCAGCGCTGCGCCGATGTCGCTGTCGAGGGCCGTCCATTCGGTCTTCAGGTAATTGACGGAATAAGCTTGCACCTCGCCCGTATCCTGATCGCGCAGCGTGCCGCCGATATCGGCGCGTGCATCCTCTGCGATGACGCGCGTCTCGCCGCTTTCCACGTCCATTGCGATCAGCGCAGCGGTGTTGCGCCCGCGGCTGTCGGTCCAGTACAGGGTCTGCCCGTCACGGGTGAAACCGGCGGGGCTAGTCGTCAGCGAGTCGGCCAGGTCGGTGCTGCTGAAGGGCTCTTCCTCGACCTTGCCATTCTCGACCCGGAAGAAGTCCATCCCGCCTGCCGCATTCGGCCTCAGCGCCAGGCGCAGGTCCAGATTGTCGTCCGCGACGAAACCGGCATAGGCATCGTTCTGGATCACCAGTTCCAGCGCGCCGGTGTTGAGATCGAGCAGGTGGACATCGTGGAAGCGCGGATCGCGGTTGTTCAGCCCGACCAACACCTTGTCCTTGTACCGGTCCGACGCGCCGACGATCTGGACGCGCGTGTTCTCGAAATCGGTCAGCGTGGTTTCCGACCCGGTTTCGATATTCACGCCGTACATCAGGAAATTCTCGTCGCCGCCCTTGTCCTGGACATACAGGATCGACCGGCTGTCGGGCGCGAAGAAATACTGGCGGATCGGGCGGTCGGTCGCTTTCGTCAGGACGCGCGCGTCGTCCGGATCGTCTGCCGGTGCGATCCAGACATTGAGCACGCCGTCCTGTGGCGCCAGCCAGCCGAGCCACTGACCGTCGGGGCTGATCTGGCCACCGGCCCGCGTCGGATTGCCGAACAGGACATCGCGGGGAATCAGGGGGGCGGCTTCGTCGGTCTTGGTCATCTGTGCTCCGGAACTGGCGTGTGATCCGCCGTGATGGTCGGCAAGGGCAGGGTGCGGCGTGGCAAAGGCCAGCGCGGATGCCGCTGCCATGAAGGAAAGCGTTCGTGCAGGGGATTTGGTGCGGTCGGTCATCAGTGCAACTCCCATCTCTGATTTCTCTCTCGATCCCTTATCAAGCAGCCTTGTCTCAAGGTCAAGCGAACTTGTCATTCTGGTTTCTCTGTTCTGTCAGCGGCGCGTGCCGGCGACGGTCAGATCGCCTCCATGTTGTATGTGTCCCATGCGAAGATCGCCATCGCGCCGCGATACGGACGCCACGCCTCTGCAATGGCGCGAACGGTTTTTTCCGGCGGCAGGTTTTCGTCCAGCTGCATGATCTTTCCGACCGCCTTCTGCACGGCGAGATCGCCGGCGGGCCAGATATCGCTGCGCCCCTCCGCGAACAGGAGGTATATCTCTGCCGACCACCGCCCGATTCCCTTGATGCGGGTCAATTCCGCAATGGCGGCTTCGTCGTCGGCGGGGAGGGCGCCAAGGTCGAGCGAGCCTTCCGCCACCAGTTCGCACAGCGACCGGGCATAACCCTGTTTCTGGCGCGACAGGCCGCAGGCGCGCAGCGTGTCGAAATCGCGTGCCAGCAAGTCGCGCGCGTCCATTTCCTCGCCCAGTTCTGCCTCCAGCTTGCGCCATACGCTGGCAGCGGCGGCGACGCTCACTTGCTGGCCCACGATGGTCCGCAGCAGCGTGCGATAGCCGGTTTCGCGATTACGCGGCTCGGGATAGCCGGCCACTTCCAGCGCGCGGGCGATTTTCGGTTCGCGGGCCGCCAGTTCGTCGAGCGCGGCGGTAATCTGCCCCTGCGTCAAACCCATGCGTCAATCCTTCCGGGGCCGGAGCCCTCTCTTGCCTTCGATCGCGAGGCGTCCTAGCAGCCGCGCTTCATCCCGTGGAGGGATGCCTTGAACTGTAAGGAACAGGAAGCAAGACCATGCCCAAGCTGGTAGTCGTGACGCGCGAAGGACAGGAATTCACCGTGGAGGTCGAGGACGGCCTGACCGTGATGGAGGCAATCCGCGACAACGGTTTCGACGAATTGCTGGCGCTGTGCGGCGGGTGCTGTTCCTGCGCGACCTGCCACGTGATGGTCGACCCGGCTTTCGGCGACAAGCTGCCCGAAATGAGCGAGGACGAGGACGACCTGCTCGAATCCTCCGATCACCGGGCCGAAAATTCGCGCCTGTCCTGCCAGATCCCGTTCACCAGCGAACTGGACGGGCTGAAGGTGACTATCTCCCCTGAAGATTAAGGTTGCTTGGCGGGCGGGGCGCGGCAGCCTAACTGGCGGTCCATGAATATCACCTCCCCCCAAGAGAACACGCTGGACCTGATCGGCAACACGCCGCTGGTCCGCCTTGCCGGGCCGAGCGAGGCCGCCGGCTGCGACATTTACGGCAAGTGCGAATTCGCCAATCCGGGCGCCTCGGTGAAGGACCGCGCCGCGCTTTACATCATCCGCGACGCAGAGGCGCGCGGCGACCTGAAGCCGGGCGGCTGCGTCGTCGAAGGCACGGCCGGCAATACGGGCATCGGCATTGCACTGGTCGCCAATGCGCTGGGCTATCGTACGATCATCGTGATACCCGACAACCAGTCGAAGGAGAAGATGGACACGCTGCGCGCACTGGGCGCGGAGCTGGTCACGGTTCCCCCGACCAAATATGCGGACCCCAATCATTTCCAGCACGTCTCCCGCCGTCTGGCGGAAGAAACGGACGGTGCGATCTGGGCCGGTCAGTTCGACAACACCGCCAACCGCAAGGCCCATATCGAGGGCACGGCGGCCGAGCTGTGGGAACAGCTGGACGGAGGCATTACCGGCTTCACCTGCGCCGCAGGAACGGGCGGGACGATTGCCGGGGTCGGGCTCGGCCTGAAAGAACGCAATGCGGGCTGCGTCATCGCGCTCACCGACCCGCACGGCGCGGCGCTCTACAATTACTATGCCCATGGCGAATTGAAGGCCGAGGGGTCTTCGGTCGCGGAGGGGATCGGGCAGGGCCGTATCACCGGAAACCTGGAGGGCGCGCCGATCGATACGCAGTACCGCGTGTCGGACGAGGAAGGACTGGAATGGGTCCGCCGCCTGCTGCGCGAAGAGGGTCTGTGCCTTGGCCTGTCGAGCGGGATCAACGTCGCCGGTGCGATCGCACTGGGCCGCGACCTGGTGGCCGAGGGACGGAAGGACGTGAAGGTCGCAACCATCCTGTGCGATACGGGCTTCCGCTATCTTTCGACGCTCTATAACGCGGACTGGCTGCGTGAAAAAGGCCTGCCGGTGTTCGACTGGCTCGAAGGCTAGGCCTGCTCGTTCATTGACGGTTTCGTCGCTTGCAGGCAAACCGGCCTGCAATGGCACTCGTACCGATCAACAAGCTGATCCGCGGCGAAAGGAACGCCTCCGCGCCCGACGACGAGGCGCAAGTGGCGGCCGCGCCGCTGGGCGGTACCCGTTCGGAAGCGATGCACCGTCTGCAGGTCGGCGTGGGCGGACTGCTGTCCATGGTCCTGCTGGTGGGGGTTGCCAATGTCGTGGTCGACCAGGCCCGGGAGTCGGAGGCGTCGACCGTGCCGCAGGCCGCCGCGACGGTACAGCCGGCTCCGACGCAGAACGATCCGCTGGTCGATGCGGGCATCGTGCCCGACCTCCCGCCGGAAGCCGACCAGACCCCCTTGCCGGAAGGTCCGGTCGTGCCGGAGCAGGGCGAAGGGGCGGTTCCCGCCGAATAATCCCTTACCAAGTGCAGGACCCCCCGGAATGAAAGCGATTGCCCTTGCCGCTGCCGTATCGGTGATGATGTCAGGTTGCACCGCGCAGGATACGCCCGGTGCCCCGGATGCGCCCGCGGAGACAGCCATCGGCGACAAGCCGAAGCTGGGGCTGATGACGACGCTGCCGATCCTGTGGAGCGGGCACGGCGAATTCGGCGAAATGCTGTCGGGTGAAGAAGAGCCTCACTGGGCGCGGGGCGTCCTGTCGGAAATGCACGATCTCCAGGCGCTGGATGTCCTGACGCCCGCGGCGCTGGACGAGATAGCGCTGCTCGTCCTCGCCCAGCCGCGCATGCTGTCCGGCGAGGAAAACGTCGCGCTCGATGAATGGGTGCGGGGTGGTGGCCATGTGCTGGTCTTTGCAGATCCCATGCTGACCGAGCATTCCGATTTCGGGATCGGCGACAAGCGCCGCCCGCAGGACGTGGCGCTGCTGGACCCGATACTGGCGCGCTGGGGTATGACACTGGATGCGGGGCCTCCGAAGCTGGAGACGACGTTCGCGCCCCTCGGCGCGGCGCAGGTACCGCTCCGGGCCGAAGGATTCCTCGAGTTCCGCGATCCGGCAGGGGGCGCCGAGACACGCTGCGCCCATGTGGTAGGCCGAATACTCGCGCGGTGCGATATCGGAAGCGGGAGCGCGGTCGTCCTCGCCGATGCGGCCGTTCTGGAAGCACATCCATGGGCCGAGGAGGGTATCGACGAGCCGTCCGAGGCTGCCCTGCGAGAGCTTTTGGGGATTGCCGGGGAAAGGACCCGGAGTCGTCCCGGGAAAACCGGGGAATGACGGGCCCCAAGCTCTGCAAGCCCGGATTTGGTGGCCGCCGCACGCTGGATATGCGGAGCCGACATTAAGAAATTGGTAAGAAAATCAGTTAACTATCGCTCTTTCCCAAAAAAACCCGTGTTTTCCCCTTTTATCCCGCGATGACGCGGGGTAAGACTGCATTTCATCGGACATGAGGATTCCGCTGCGCCTTAACCATCCGGTTGGCGAGCTGCCCGGGCGTGCGCGCGGGCGGCGGCGGGAAAGCCGTGTCCATTCGATCGGTGCGCTCATTCGGGGAAGAGCGGGGAGTGGGAAGCGGTTTTCCAGGCTATTCGGGACAGGCCTTTTCGCCGGCAGGCGATAAGGGTCGTTTCTCGCTGCCGCCTGCATTCCGCAAGGCGGTGAAGGAGGCCAGCGACGGCAACCGCACCCTGTGCCTCGACAAGCACCCGCAGTATAAATGCCTCGTGGGCTTCGGCACCGGGCGGCGCGACGAATTGCAGGCCCAGCTCGACCGCGAGGCGGACCGCGCCGACCGGCACGACCGCGATTTCGACTACGATGCGCGCGCCCAGCAGCTGTTCGGTTTCGAGATGCTGCCCTTCGACGATAGCGGCCGCTTCGTAATGCCCGCCTTCCTGAGCGATCTGGCAGAGATAGAGGACGGCCTGTTCTTCCGCGGCGCCGGCCGGTCCTTCACGATCTGGAACCCGAAGGAACTGTTCAAGATGGGCCCGGAATGGGAGGCTGCGCAAGCCGCCTGCCGCAGCCTGATGGAACAGGCTGCAGCGAAGGGGAAGGGCAAGTGAACGCGTCCCATGTCCCCGTCCTGCTCGATGAAGTCGTGGCCGCGCTGGACCCGCAGCCGGGCGATGTTCTGGTCGATGCGACATTCGGCGCAGGCGGCTATACGCGCGCCCTGCTGGACCGCGGGGCGACCGTTCATGCCTTCGACCGCGATCCGGATGCGATCGCGGCGGGGCGCGAATGGGACGAGGCCCGGCAGGATCCGCCGCGGCTGGTGCTGCATCCCCATCGTTTTTCCGAAATGGTCGGATCGCTTGCCGCTGCCGGTATTTCGTCCGTCGACGGCATCGCAATGGATATCGGCGTTTCCTCCATGCAGCTCGACCAGGCGGAGCGCGGTTTCGCGTTTTCCTCCGACGGTCCGCTCGACATGCGGATGAGCCAGTCCGGCCCCAGTGCGGCGGATTTCCTGAACACCGCCGATGCCGATGCCATCGCCGACGTGCTCTACCAGTATGGCGAAGAGCGCCAGTCGCGCCGCGTCGCACGCGCCATCGTGGCCGCGCGGCCGCTCCACACCACGGGTGATCTTGCCCGCGTCGTGCGCAAGGCGCTTGGACACCGACCCGGCGCGCCGAAGGATCCGGCTACACGGTCTTTCCAGGCGGTCCGCATCCATGTGAACGGCGAACTGGACGAACTGGAAGAAGGCCTGCGCGCAGCGGAGCGGCTGCTTCGAACCGGCGGCAGGCTGGCTGTCGTCAGCTTCCATTCGCTCGAAGACAGGATTGTGAAGCGTTTCCTCAAGGACGCTTCCAGAGCGGCCGGCGGTGGCTCTCGTCACCTTCCCCACCTCGACGCCCCGCCGGCCGTTTTCTCTCGGGTGTCGAAAGCGATCCGGCCCGGCGATGCGGAAGTCGAGCGCAATCCACGCGCGCGTTCCAGCGTCCTGCGCCATGCCATGCGCACCGAAACCCCGGCGAGGGAAGCGGCATGATCGTGCGTCAAAGCCGCCTGCGCCAGATTGGCTGGCTGGCCCTCCTCAGCATCTGTCTCGCGCTGTTCGTTGCGCTGTCTTTCCGCGTGAATGCGGTAAAGAGCGAAGTCGTGCGGACCGAGCGCGCGATCATCGCGCTGGAACGCGAGACGCGCCGGCTGGAAACCGAATTCCAGACCCGCGCCAACCAGCAGCAGCTGGCGACATGGAACAGGGTCGAGTTCGGTTACGAAGCGCCGCGCGCGGACCAGTATTTCGACACCGAACGCCAGCTCGCCGAACTGGGCGAGGCCCGTGCGCCAGGCGCGCCGTCCCCGATCCGGGTTGCGCGCGCTCCGCAGGACGGTGAAGCCGATGCGGCTGGCGACAATTCGCTGATCGCCATGGTTTCGCCGCTGACGGGCCGCCCGGCCAATGCGTCCGGCCGCGAAGAGATGTCGGCCCGGCCTTCTCCGCGCCAGACGCCTTCGCGCAGCGCCGACAGCGCTGCCGGATCGCTGGCCGACCGCCTTGGCGCGCCGCTCGATTTTTCTGCTTCGGTTGCCGAGGTGTCCGAATGACTGCGATCCCGATGAACACGGCCATCTCCATCGGCCGCGCGCGGCCCGTGACTCAGCGCCACGAAGCGGTGCTGGTCGCCCGGATGCGCGTGTTGCTGGTCGCGGTCCTGTTCGCGCTGGTCGCCCTGGCGGCGCTCGTGCGGATCGTGTGGCTCGGCATCGGCGGCAGCATGACGGGGCCGGCTTCGCTGGAAGAGGCGCTGCTGCCCCAGCGCGGCGAAATCGTCGACCGGAACGGCATGCCGATGGCGCGCAACTTCCCCGCCCGTGCGCTCTGGTTCAATCCCGATGCGATGGGCGATGGCGGCGAGCCGCTGGTACGCCCCGCCAGCGTCATTGCGAGCGAGATCGCTGAGATTTTCCCCGACCTGGACAAGGCGACCGTCGAACGGCGCCTGACCAGCGGCAAGGCCGGCTACATTCGCCGCCGTGTATTGCCGGAAGAGGCGAACAGGCTCCACGCGCTGGGCGAGCTGGCGCTGGAAATGCCGGAGGAGACGGATCGCCATTACCCGCAAGGCTCGCTCGGCGCGCACGTGCTGGGTTATGTGACGCATGATGGCGAGGGCCGCGTTGGCATGGAGCAGGTGCTGCAGGAGCGCCTGACCGATTCCGCCCGCCGGGGTGAAGCGGTCGAATTGTCGCTCGACATGCGGGTGCAGGGCGCTCTGGAAGACGAATTGCGCCGCGGCATGCTGTCGACCAATGCGATGGGCGCGGCAGGCATCGTGCTGGACGTCGATACGGGCGAGGTCATGGCTCTGGCCTCGCTGCCGGAATTCGATCCCAACAAGATGGATCGCCGCGTCGTGGATTACGAATTCAACCGTGTGACCAACCAGGTTTACGAACTGGGTTCGACGTTCAAGCCGCTGAGCGTGGCGGCCGCCATCGATGCCGGGGTCGTGCGCGATTTCTCGAAGCGGTGGAATGCGCGCCCGGTCGAAATTTCCAACGCGACGCTGAAGGACAGCCATTTCCTTGGCGACAGCCTGAACGTGCCCGAGGCGCTGATCCATTCGTCGAACACCGTGACGGCGCGTATCGCCGACGCGCTGGGCGCCGAAAAGATGCGCCGGACGCTGATGGACCTGGGCATGCACGAGCGCCCCTATATCGAGCTCCCCGCGCGCGGCCATCCGATCTGGCCCGGCGACAACTGGCCGCGCATCCGTAACATGACGGTCAGCTATGGTCACGGTGTCGCGGTCACGCCGCTGCATCTCGCCAGCGCCTATGCCGCGATGGTCAACGGCGGCATCTGGCGCCCGGCAACGCTGAACAAGCTGGAAGCGGGCAAGGCCCCGCGCGGTCGCCGCGTCTTCAAGGAATCGACCAGTTCGCGGATGCGCCAGCTGCTGCGCATGATCTCGATCTACGGCACGGGCAAGAACGCGGATGCCGTCGGCTACCGCGTGGGCGGCAAGACGGGCTCGGCGGAAAAGCCGGGCCGACGGGGCTACCGCGAGACCAGCCTCGTCTCGACTTTCGCGGCAGCGTTTCCGATGGACAATCCGCGCTATGTCATCGTCGCCATGCTGGACGAGCCCAAGGGCACGCATGCCAGTTCGTTCCAGCGCACCGCCGCATGGAATGCCGCGCCCGTGGTCGGCCGGCTGGTCCCGCGCATCGGCCCGCTGCTGGGCGTGCGGCCGGATACGACCCGCGATGTCGATATTTCCGACCTCAGGCCGCTGGTTCCGGGAGGTCGTACATGAAGCTGGGTAAACTCGCCGAAGCCGCAGGTGTTGCGCTCACGCAAGAGTCCGACCGGAACGTGACCGGCTTCGCCATAGACAATCGCAAGGTTGCGCCGGGCACCATCTTCGGAGCGTTCCAGGGCAGCACTGTCAACGGCGAGGATTTTATTCCGCAGGCAATCGAAGCCGGGGCCGTCGCGGTCGTCGCCCGGCCGGAGGCAGAGGTGAGCGGCGCGGTCCATATCGCGGATCCCGCCCCCCGCCGGGCGTTTGCCGCACTGGCCGCACAATTCTTCCGCCCTGTGCCCGGCACGATCGTTGCGGTCACCGGGACCAATGGGAAGACATCCTGCGCCGAAATGACGCGCCAGCTATGGCGCATGGCCGGCGAACGGGCGGCCAGCATCGGAACGCTGGGCGTAACCACGCCGGATGAAAGCGTTTCCACCGGGCTGACCACGCCAGATATCGTGACCTTCCTCGGCAATATGAGCGGCCTCGCGCGGGAAGGCGTTACCCATGTGGCTTACGAGGCATCGAGCCACGGTCTCTCGCAGTACCGGAATGAAGGACTGCCCGTTGCCGCCGGTGCCTTCACCAATTTCAGCCGCGACCATCTCGATTACCACGCCTCGATGGAAGAGTATTTCGAGGCCAAGATGCGGCTGTTCGACGAAGTCGTGATGCGCGGCGGCAAGGCCATCGTGTGGACCGGCGACGAATGGACGAAAAAGGCGGCCGAGCGGGCGAAAGCCAACGGGCTGGAAGTGCTGACGGTCGGCGACAGCGGCGATTTCATCCGCCTGCTGTCCCGGACGCCGACGCAGCTGGGACAGGAGCTGGAGGTCGAGCATGGCGGCGAGGTCCGGAAACTGCGCCTTCCGCTGATCGGAGCCTACCAGACGGCCAATGCGCTGACGTCTGCTGCGCTGGTGCTGGCAACCGGCGGCGATGCAGGCCGTGTCTGGGACGGCGTTTCGCGCCTCCAGCCGGTGCGCGGGCGGCTCGAACGCGCGGTGATCGCCCCGGGCGGGGCGCCGGTCTATGTCGATTACGCCCACACGCCCGATGCGCTGGAAGCGGCGATCGAGGCCCTGCGTCCGCACGTGTCGGGCAGGCTCATCACCGTGTTCGGTGCAGGCGGCGACCGCGACCACGGGAAACGCGCGCCAATGGGTGAAGTCGCCTCTCGGTTGTCGGACACGGTCATCGTCACCGACGACAATCCGCGCGGAGAAGATCCGGCCGCGATACGCGCAGCGGTTCTCGGCGGAGCGGGGGATAATGCCAGAGAGACGGGTGACCGGCGCGCGGCAATCCGACAAGCCATCGCGCTGGCGGGGAAGGACGACATCGTCCTCGTCGCGGGCAAGGGGCATGAAACGGGGCAGATTATCGGCGCAGGCGACGCGGTGCGCGTCCTGCCGTTCGACGATGTACAGGTGGCACGCGAATGCAGCGCGCCGGATGCCGGTGACGGCGCCCAATCCAATGCGGGACGTGATTGAATGACTGCTAGCCCACTTCGCAAAGACCACGGCGCAGCGCCCCGGCATCCGGCCATCAGGTCGTGGCCGCGCACGACGCGCGACCAATTGCCGCTGGCGCTGTGGTCCGCGGCAGAAATCGCCGAAGCCGTCGGCGGCACGGCGAGCGACGATTTCCAGTGCTCAGGCGTCGAAATGGACAGCCGGGACGTGCGCCCGGGCGACCTGTTCATTGCTCTGAAGGGCGAGGCGATGGACGGCCACGAATTCGTGGACAAGGCCTTTGCCGCCGGTGCAGCCGCTGCCATCGTCGATCGTCCGGTCGACGGGCCCCACGTACTGGTTGGCGACACCACCGAGGCGCTCCACGCCCTGGCCCACCACGCGCGGGACCGTTCCTCAGCGAAGCGCATTGCGGTCACGGGCTCGGTCGGCAAGACCGGCGTCAAGGAGGCGATTTTCTCAGCCCTCGACCGGTCGAGCAGGGGCCACGCCCACCGTTCTGTCCGCAGCTACAACAACCATGTCGGCGTCCCTCTCAGCATGGCCCGGATGCCGGCGCGCAGCCGTTTCGGCATTTTTGAGATGGGCATGAACAATGCGGGCGAGATACAGGGCCTGACCGCCAATGCGCGGCCTCATGTCGCCGTCGTGACGACCATCGCCCCGGCCCACATCGAGAACCTCGGCAGCATGGAAGCGATCGCCGATGCCAAGGGCGAGATTTTCAGCGGCCTCGTCGAAGGCGGCACGGCGGTCATCCCCGCCGACAGCGAATATTCCGCGCGCCTGATCGGCCACGCGGAAAAGGCGGGCGCGAAGGTCGTGACCTTCGGACGATCCGAGGGCGCGACGGTCCGCATCCTCGATGCCATTCCGGCGGCCAATGGCGGTTCGCTGGTCACCGCGCAGGTCGGCGACACGCGTCTGTGCTATTCCGTGGCCGAGCCCGGCGAACACTGGATCGCCAATTCCCTGTGCGTCCTGGCTGCCGTGCAAGCGGCGGGCGGCGATCTGGGCGCGGCGGGCCTCGCTCTCGCCGAACTCGGCGGCCTGAAGGGGCGCGGGGCGCGTCACCAGCTGACCGTGCCGGGCGGCAAGGCGCTGCTGGTCGATGAGAGCTACAACGCAAACCCTGCGTCCATGCGAGCAACGCTGCGCCAACTTGGCCAGACGCCCGCGACGCGCCGGATCGCTGTGCTGGGCAGCATGAAGGAACTGGGCGATTTCGGCCCGGCCATGCACGCAGCGCTCGCCGACCCTCTGGTGGATGCGAAAATCGATTTCGCCATCCTGGTAGGGGAAGAGATGAAGGCTCTCGGCCAGGCGCTTTCCCGCGCCCGTGCGGGGGCGCTTTCGCAGGACATGGGGAAACCCGCAGGCGAGGCGCTTGGCAACATCCCCGCCTTCGCGCATTGCGAAGGGCCTGCCGAGGCAATCGCCGCGGTGGAAGAATACGGCCTCGCCGCTGGGGACGCGATGCTGGTCAAGGGGTCCAATTCTGTCGGTCTCGGCAAATTGGTCGACCACTGGACCGCCCGCCGATCCTGACGAAGCCCGGCAATGGAGGCCGATAAGCCAGAATGCTTTACCTGCTAGCAGAATGGATGGAGTTCGAGGGACTGTTCAACCTCGTGCGCTACCAGACGTTCCGTGCCGGGGCGACGCTGATGACCGCGCTGGTGATCGGCCTGATCATCGGCCCGCGGCTGATCGACCTGCTGCGCGTGCGACAGGGGAAGGGGCAACCGATCCGCGAAGACGGGCCGCAGACCCACCTGGCGAAAGTCGGGACGCCCACCATGGGCGGACTGATGATCCTGATTGCGCTGGCGCTCAGCCTGCTCATCTGGATGGACCTGTCCAACCCCTTCGTCTGGGCGTGTCTCGCCGTGACGGCCGGCTTCGGCCTGATCGGCTTCATGGACGATTACGACAAGGTGTCGAAGCGCAGCCACAAGGGTGTGTCGGGCAAGGTGCGCCTGCTGCTGGAATTCATCGTCGCGGGCATTGCCAGCTACATCATCGTCAGCCAGATCAATACCTGGCTCTACGTCCCGTTCGTATCGGACCGCGCGATACCGCTCGGCTGGGGTTATTACCTGTTTGCCGCGTTCGTGATCGTGGGCGCGGGCAATGCCGTGAACCTGACGGACGGGCTGGACGGCCTCGCCATCATGCCGGTCATTATCGCCGCCGGGACCTTTGCGATCATCGCCTACCTGACAGGCCGCGTGGACTATTCCGAATATCTCGGCATTCCCCATGTGGAAGGCGCGGGGGAACTCGCGATATTCTGCGCCGCGATCATCGGTGCAGGCCTTGCCTTCCTGTGGTTCAACGCACCGCCTGCCGCCGTTTTCATGGGCGACACGGGCAGCCTTGCCCTTGGCGGGGCGCTGGGCGCGATTGCGGTTGCCAGCCACCACGAAATCGTGCTCGCCATCGTGGGCGGCCTGTTCGTGTTCGAGGCGCTGTCGGTCATCATCCAGGTCTTCTGGTTCAAGCGTACCGGCAAGCGCGTGTTTCGGATGGCGCCCATCCATCACCATTTCGAACAGCTGGGCTGGAGCGAGAGCAAGGTCGTGATCCGGTTCTGGATCATCGCCATCGTCCTCGCGATTATCGGCCTCGCCACGCTGAAGCTGCGGTGACGGCCGCGTGATCACCTCGCCCGCCTTTTCCGGGAAGCGCTATGCCGTTCTCGGCCTCGCCCGCTCGGGAATGGCGGCAGCGGAGGCTTTGCTCGCCAGCGGGGCGCAGGTCACCGCGTGGGACCGGCAGGAAGAGCCGCGCGCGCTGCTGGAAGGGCGGGCCGACATTGCCGACCCGCTGACGCTGGACCTGACCGGCTATGATGGCATCGTCGTGTCCCCCGGTGTGCCGCTGAACACGCATCCGATTGCGGATCACGCTGAACGGTTCGGGGTCCCGGTCATCGGTGACATCGAACTGTTCGCGCAGGCCCGTGCCGATCTGCCGCCGCACCGCGTCATCGGCATTACCGGGACCAACGGCAAATCCACCACCACCGCATTGACTGCGCATATCCTCGACCATGCCGGGGTGCCCTGCCGGATGGGCGGCAATATCGGCGTGCCCGTTCTGGGGGAGGAGCCGCTGGTGCCGGGAGACAGCGGGACGGGCGTCTACGTGCTGGAACTGTCGAGTTACCAGATCGACCTGACCCGCTCCCTCGCCTGCGAGGCGGCCGTATTGCTGAATGTCACGCCCGACCATCTCGACCGCTATGACGGGTTCGAGGCCTACGCCTTTTCCAAGGGGCGGCTTATGGCGATGCAGGGTAGCGGACAGTTCGCGGCCTATGGCTGCCAGGATGCCACCACCCGCGCAATGCGGCAGGCAGAGCAGGCGCGGCGCGGGGACAGCCTGGCGGTCTGCCTCGAGCCTGGCCGTCTTGCTGAACTCCAACCGGACTGGCCTGCCCTGCAAGGGCCTCATAACCTCCAGAACGCAGC
Source organism: Erythrobacteraceae bacterium WH01K (assembly GCA_027941995.1). Classification (NCBI taxonomy): domain Bacteria; kingdom Pseudomonadati; phylum Pseudomonadota; class Alphaproteobacteria; order Sphingomonadales; family Erythrobacteraceae; species Erythrobacteraceae bacterium WH01K. The sequence continues at coordinate 1,141,804 of CP115966.1, forward strand.
CGCAGCGATCACTCTGGCCGAGGTCATGGGCGTCCGCCGCGAACAGTGGGAACCGGCCGTGCGGACCTTTCGCGGCCTGCCCCACCGGATGGAAGTCGTGTGCGAATGCGATGGTATCCTCTTCGTCAATGACAGCAAGGCGACCAATCCCGCCTCTGCCGCGCCTGCGCTGGCCGCCTGGCCTGCCGGGGACAATGCGCGCATCCACTGGATCGTGGGCGGTCTGGCGAAGGAAGACGGGCTGGGCGAATGTGAAGAGCAACTGGCCAATGTCGCCCATGCCTACACCATCGGCGAGGCGGGGCCGCGGTTTGCCGAACTGCTGGACGGCCGCGTTCCGGTCGAGCGGTCCGAACTGATCTGCGAAGCGGTGAAGCAGGCCTTCGCCGCCGCGGGGCCTGGCGATGTCGTGCTGCTGTCCCCCGCCTGCGCCAGCTTCGACCAGTTTCGCGATTTCGAGAAGCGGGGCGAGCATTTCCGCTCCATCGTCGGCGCCCTGACCGGCTGCGAAGTACCCGCCGGCAGCGAGCCGAGCCTCACGAAGGCCGCGGAAGGGACGCAATCATGAGTGCGCCAGCCCATATCCGCGCCGCACAGGGGCGCCCGGGCGGCACGGTCGACCGCTTCGGGGGAACCCGGACATCGGATTTCAAGATCTGGTGGCGCGAGGTGGACCGTGTCCTCCTGTTCCTCGTCCTTGTCCTGATGGCCATCGGCGCTGCGGCCGTGGCGGCGGCATCGCCTGCCACGGCACGCCGCCTGTCGACGTCGGAAGTGCGCCTGGACGACCTGCATTTCTACTGGATCCACATGCGCTGGCAGGTCGTCGGGCTCGCCGTGATGCTGGGCGCGTCTTTCCTGAGCCGCGACAGCGCGCGGCGTATCGGCGTGGTGCTGGCAGTCGCCATGATCGGCGCGCTGATGCTGGTCCCGCTGATCGGACACGAAGTGAACGGCGCGAAACGCTGGATCAGGTTGGGCATCGGTTTCCAGCCGAGCGAATTCCTGAAACCGGGATTCGCCATTCTGCTGGCATGGATCTTGAGCTGGCGTCTGCGCGATCCGGGGCTTCCCGTACTGGCGATCGTGTCGGGCGTCGCGGCCTTTGTCGGGATGCTGCTGATGCTGCAGCCCAATCTTGGCGCGACGATCCTGTTCGGCGGGGTGTGGTTCGTGCTCGTGATGCTGTCCGGCGTATCGTTCAAGAAGATCGCCATGCTCGTCGGCGGCGGCGTGGGCCTGCTCGTGCTCGCCTATTTCACCTACGACAATGCGCGGCACCGTATCGATGCGTTCCTGGGCGGCGGTACCGCCTATGACCAGGTCGATCTTGCCAGCCGCACGCTTATGTCGGGCGGCTGGACGGGGGCGGGCTTCTGGCTCGGCACACGCAAGATGACGCTGCCCGAGGCGCATACCGACTACATCTTCTCCGTCATCGGGGAAGAGTTCGGCCTGATCTGGTGCGCGATGATCGTTATTCTCTACCTCGCCATTGTCGGGCGGGCGCTGGTGCGGCTGGCGGACGAGGAGAATCTGTTCGCCTTGCTCGCCGCTGCTGGACTGACCGTACAGATCGGCGGGCAGGCCTTCATCAACATCATGGTGAATTTGCAGCTTTTCCCGTCCAAGGGAATGACATTGCCGCTTGTCAGCTATGGTGGTTCGTCGACCATCGCGGTAGGTCTGACAGTCGGGCTGCTGCTTGCTATGACGCGGCGCAACCCGTTCCTGACCCGTGAGACACCGGGGATGGCTTCCCTCTTGTCCGACAAGGATCACAATCGATGAGCAGTGCTGCGCCCACCGGCGCCAACCGCCATTATGTACTCGCAGCCGGCGGGACCGGCGGACACATGCTGCCCGCCTTCGCGCTGGCGACCGAGCTGGAACGCCGCGGCCACCATGTCGCGCTGGTCACCGATGCACGCGGAGCGAAGATCCCGGGCAAGCCGGACTTCCTTCCTGCCCATGTCATTCCGGCAGGCCGTTTCGGCAAGAACCCGCTGCGCTGGCCGGGCGGGCTGAAGGCCCTGTGGCAGGGCCGCAAGATGGCGCTGCGCCTGTTCGAGAGTTTCCAGCCCAGTGCCGTCATCGGCTTCGGCGGATACCCAGCAGCGCCCGCCCTGCTGGCGGCGACCTCTGCCGGCATTCCCAGCCTCGTGCATGAACAGAACGCGGTGCTGGGCCGCGTGAACCGCCTGCTGGCCGGCCGGGTGCAGGCGATTGCGACCGCCTATCCGGAAATCGAGCGGCTGGCGGACAAGCATCAGGGCAAGGTCCATCTGGTCGGCAATCCGGTGCGGGCCGAGGTCCGGACCCTGCGCGAGCAAGAATTTCCCGCCGCGAGCGAGGACGGCCTGCTCAAGGTGCTGGTGACCGGCGGCAGCCAGGGCGCGCGCATCCTGTCGCAGGTTGTGCCCGACGGGCTCGCCATGCTGCCGCCAGCCCTGCAGCAGCGGCTGCAGGTAACGCAGCAGTGCCGCCCGGAAGACCTCGACGCCGTGCGCGAGCGGTATCGCAGCCACGATATACCGGCGGAACTGGGAACCTATTTCGAGGACATGGCCTCGCGCCTTGCCGATGCGCATGTCTTCATCGGGCGCGCCGGTGCATCCACCATCGCGGAGCTGACCGCGGTGGGCCGTCCCGCCATACTGGTCCCGCTCGCCATCGCGACCGACGATCACCAGGCGGCGAACACCCGCGAAATGGTCAAGGCCGGCGGCGCACGCATGATCCGCGAGGATAATTTCAACGCGAAGGAACTGGCCAAGCAGGTGCAGGCCCTCGGCCAGAGGCCGGATACCCTGGCCAATGCGGCCCATGCGGCATGGAATTGCGGCCGCCCTCGCGCTGTCGAGGATCTGGCAGACCTGCTCGAAAGCTTCGGCGGGGCGGACATGATGGACGTGATCAAGGTGGGCGCGAACAATGCGCGCGGGGCATCGCAGGGGGTGCCCGTCGGTCAGGGCGCGTCGGCGCGAACGGCTACGGAAGCGGACAGAAAGGCGAATGGCTGATGCGCGGCGTCCCCACAGATATCGGTGTGGTCCATTTCGTCGGCATTGGCGGGATCGGCATGTCCGGCATTGCCGAGGTGATGCACAATCTCGGCTACACCGTGCAGGGCAGCGACCTCAACGAAGGCCACACGGTCGACCGCCTGCGCGAACGCGGGATCGCGGTGAAGATCGGCCACGCGAAGGAGAACGTGGAAGGGGCCAGCGTGGTCGTCACTTCCACCGCGGTGCGCCGGACGAACCCCGAAGTCGCCGCTGCGCTGGAAAGCCGCACGCCGGTCGTTCGCCGTGCCGAAATGCTGGCCGAACTGATGCGGCTGAAAAGCACCATCGCCGTTGCCGGCACCCACGGCAAGACGACGACGACCAGCATGGTCGCGGCGCTGCTCGATTGCGGCAATATCGATCCGACCGTGATCAATGGCGGCATCATTGAGCAGTACGGATCGAATGCGCGCCTCGGCGACAGCGACTGGATGGTGGTCGAGGCGGACGAGAGCGATGGCAGCTTCCTGCGGCTGGACGGGACGATCGCGGTCGTCACGAATATCGATCCCGAGCATCTCGACCATTATGGCGATTTCGACGGGGTGAAGCGCGCCTTCGTCGAGTTCATCCACAATGTCCCCTTTTACGGCGCGGCGATCCTGTGCATCGACCATCCCGAGGTGCAGGCAGTCATCGGAAATGTCCGCGACCGCCGCGTGGTCACTTACGGTTTCTCCCTGCAGGCCGATATCTGCGGAGTGAACATCCGCCCCGACGAAGGCGGGAATACCTTCGATGTCATCGTGCGACAGCGGGGCGAGGAAGATCGCCGGATCGAAGGCGTGCGCCTGCCGATGCCCGGCCGTCACAATGTCCAGAACGCGCTCGCCGCGATTGCCGTCGCGATAGAAATGGGCTGTCCGGACGAAGTCATCTGCAACGGCTTCGGCAGCTTCGGCGGTGTCCGCCGCCGTTTCAGCCGGGTGGGCACGGTTCCGGTCGATGGCGGCGAAGTCCAGATCATCGACGATTACGCGCACCACCCGGTGGAAATCACGGCCGTTCTCGGCGCAGCGCGCGAAAGCGCTGGTGCCAGTGGGGGCCGCGTCATCGCGGTCATGCAGCCGCATCGCTATTCGCGCCTCGGCGACCTGATGGACGATTTCCAGAGCTGCTTCAACGAAGCGGACACGGTCTATGTCACTCCCGTCTATGCCGCCGGGGAAGACCCGGTCGAAGGCGTGGATAGCGAGGCGCTGGTGACAGGGATGCGATCGCGCGGTCACCGCGACGCATCGACAGTCGCGGACCACGCAGACCTGGCAGGCCGGCTGGCGGACAAGGCGCAGGCCGGCGATATCGTCGTGTGCCTCGGCGCGGGCGATATCACGAAATGGGCCGCCACCCTTGCGGACGCCGTCAGCGCGGAGCGTGCGGCATGAGCCATGCGAACCAGCCCGGGGACTGGCCCGTGTTCGATGACGGACAGGCCCCCGATGCGGAAGTGGAAGGCGCGGTCGATGCGCCCGTGCCCATGGCGAATATTCGCGGCACCCTGAAACAGGATGCGCCGCTGGCGAAGCTGGTCTGGTTCAAGAGCGGCGGCAATGCGGACTGGCTGTTCGAGCCCGCCGACCTCGATGACCTGCGGCATTTCCTCGACGCGCTCGAAGGGGCGATGCCGGTCATGGCGCTGGGGCTGGGGTCCAACCTCATCATCCGCGACGGCGGTGTGCCTGGCGTCGTAATCCGGCTCGGCAAGCCTTTCGCGCAGGTGGAAACGCATGACGATCATGTCGTCTCCTGCGGGGCCGGGGCGCACGGCATCCTCGTATCCTCAACCGCGCGCGACGCCGGTATCGCAGGGCTGGAATTCCTGCGCGGTATCCCCGGCACGGTCGGCGGGTTCGTGCGGATGAATGGCGGCGCCTACGGACGGGAAACGGCCGATGTCCTGATCGATTGCGACGTCATCATGCCGGGCGGCGAACTGGTCAATCTGCCACGGGACGATCTGCGCTACACCTATCGCCACTCGGCCCTGCCGGAACAGGCGGTCGTCGTCGCGGCACGGTTCCAGGGCTCTGCCGGGGATCCGGAAGAAATCGGGCGGGAAATGGACCGCATTGCCCAGGCGCGCGAGGCCGCCCAGCCAATCCGCAGCAAGACGGGCGGCTCCACCTTCAAGAACCCGGACGGGCACAAGGCCTGGCAACTGGTCGACGAGGCAGGCTGCCGCGGCCTCACCATGGGCGGTGCGCAGGTCAGCGAGAAACATACCAATTTCATGATCAACACCGGCGATGCCACCAGTGCCGACATCGAAGGGCTGGGCGAGGAAGTACGCCGCCGCGTTTACGAGAATTCCGGCATCGAGCTGGAATGGGAAATCAAGCGGGTAGGGCGACCCTGATGACGCAAAGCAGCATCCTTGAACGCAGTCTTCACGCGGTCGTCCTGATGGGCGGGTGGGCCAATGAACGCCCCGTCAGTCTGATGTCGGGCGAAGGCGTGGCGAAAGCGCTGGAAAAACGTGGCCACACCGTGACGCGTATCGACATGGACCGGGAGGTCGCGGCCCGCATTGCGGAGGCCGCGCCCGACGTGGTGTTCAACGCGCTGCACGGCGTTCCGGGCGAAGACGGTACGGTGCAGGGAATGCTCGACCTGATGGGCGTCCCGTATACCCATTCCGGACTGGCGACCTCCGTCATTGCCATCGACAAGGAACTGACGAAGCAGGCGCTCGTCCCGCATGGAATACCCATGCCGGGCGGGCGGATCGTGAAAAGCGCCGAGCTGCACGAGAAAGATCCGCTGTCCCGCCCTTACGTCCTGAAACCGGTGAACGAAGGATCGTCGGTCGGCGTCGCGATCGTCACCGACGAAAGCAATTACGGCAATCCCATTCGCCGCGATGCTGCCGGTCCGTGGCAGGAATTCGCCCAACTGTTGGCCGAACCCTTCATCCGCGGGCGGGAGCTGACGACCGCCGTGGTCGGTGACAAGGCGCTGGCCGTCACCGAGCTGAAGCCCAAGAGCGGTTTCTACGACTTCGACGCCAAATACACCGACGGCATGACCGATCACGTCTGCCCGGCCGAAATCCCCGAAGCGATAGAGGCCTTGTGCAAGAAATACGCGCTGAAGGCGCACCGCGTGCTGGGATGTCGCGGCACCAGCCGGACCGATTTCCGCTGGGACGACGAGCAGGGCGAGGACGGCCTGTTCGTGCTGGAAACCAACACCCAGCCGGGCATGACGCCGCTCAGCCTGGTGCCGGAACAGGCGAAGTTCGCAGGCATGGAATACGAAGACCTGGTCGAAATCGTCATCAGGGACGCATTGGACCATTTCGCAGCAGCAGCAGGCGGGGAATCGGGCGATGGCAACGGTTAAGCGCAAGACCACTGGCGTTCGGCGATCGACGGCTGCAAAATCGCGCGCGGCCAAGGCCCGGACGGCGAAGACCCGGACGCAGGGCGGGGTCAACCGCGCGCTGTCCCTGCTGCCGTTCGACGACGACCAGCTGCACCGCATCTTCCTCGCCATCATCCTGGGCGGGGCCGTGGCGTTGGCGTGGTTCGTCGCGAGTCTGGCGGGCGTTCCGGCCCTGGCGCAGAACGAGGTGGCCAAGCTGGCCAGCGACGCAGGCTTCGAGGTTCGCCGCGTCAAGGTGACCGGGGTCCAGCGGATGAACGAGCTCAAGATCTACGAGCGCGCGCTGGCCGAACAGGACCGGCCCATGCCGCTGGTCGATCTCGACGCATTGCGAGAGGAACTCGTGGCGCTGCCGTGGGTGGAGGATGCGCGCGTATCCCGCCAGCTTCCCGACATGCTGTCGATCGACGTGGTCGAGCGCACGCCGCACGCGGTGTTGAAAGCGCCGGACCGCCTTGTACTGATCGATGCCAGCGGCGAAGAACTGGAGCCCATCAGCGAGAAGAACGCCAAAGGCATGCTGCATGTCGAGGGCTCGGGGGCTGCCAGACAGGTGGCCCATCTTGGCAAGCTGCTGGACGCTGCGCCCGCGCTCCGCAGCAAGGTGGCGAATGCGGAATGGGTCGGCAATCGCCGCTGGAACCTGACTTTCACTACGGACCAGGTGCTGGCCCTGCCGCAAGGTGACCGGGACGCGGCGACCGCTCTGGTCCAGTTCGCGCGGCTCGACGGGCAGAACCGCCTGCTGGGTGGGAAGGTCGCGACGTTCGACATGCGCGCGCCCGAGCGTATCTACATGCGGGTTCCGGGCCGCGCGGCCGAAATGCTGGGCGAAGGAGGGGTGAACTGATGGGACTGCCCCGCATCTCCCGCGTCTTCGGCGCCATCAATATCGGCTCGTTCCGCATCTCCGCGATGATCCTCGGGCAATCGGAATCGGGCGAACTGATCGTGCTGGGCAGCGGGCACCGCGCCAGCCAGGGCGTCCGCCGCGGCTATATCGTCGACATGGCGGCGGCGACCTACGCCGTGCGCGACGTGGTCGAACGGGCGGAGAAGGCGGCCGGGACCGGAATTGCCAGTGTCTGGGTCGGTTGTTCCGGTGCAGGGCTCGCCAACCAGGTGAGCCAGGTCGAGGTGCCCATCGGTGGTCGCCGGATCGAGGAAGAGGACATCCAGCACCTGCTGGTGGCCGCGCGCGAGACGATCCAGCCCGACGGCAAGATGGTTCTCCACGCGCAGCCCGCACAATATACGCTGGACGGCGCACATGGCGCGTCCGACCCTGTCGGCCTGCATGCAGAGCGGCTGGGCGTCGATATCCACGTGATGCTGGCCGATGGCGCGCCGGTGAAGAACCTGCGCGACGCGGTGGAAAGCGCGCATCTCTCGGTCGAGGCGGTGGTTGCCGCACCGATCGCCTGCGCCGAGGCGTGTCTAAGCCCGGAGGAACGCGAACTGGGCACAGCGCTGGTCGAGATCGGGGCGGAACTGACCAATGTCTCGATCTTCCAGAACGGAATGCTGCGCTCACTCCATGCCATACCCATCGGATCGGGTGACATCACAGACGCGATTGCCGGCGATTTCGGGATCCGCCGTTTCCAGGCGGAACGGCTGAAATGCGTGTTCGGTTCGGCCATTGCCAGCCCGTCCGACCACCGCGAGATGGTGCCGCTGGCGCAGCAGGCGGAAGGCGCGCCGGAAGTCGACCGGGTGAGCCGAGCCGAGCTGGTATCTGTCGTGACGGGCCAGCTTTCCCGCTTGACGGACGAGATCAACCGCGTGTTCAAGGCGCATGAAACGGGCGGCGCGCGCAGCAGCCAGGTCGTCCTGACCGGCGGCGGGGCCGAACTGGCCGGGATTGCCGAATTCGCCCAGGGCGCGCTTGGCCGACCGGTGCGTATCGGCAAGCCGTCGCAGCTGCGCGGCCTGCCCGACGCCCATGCCACCCCCGGTTTCACGACGCTTGCCGGCCTGTGCCTCTATGCCGCGCGCGATCCGGTCGACATTCGCTCGATCCCCGATACGTCGCAAACCATGGTTACCTATTCGGGCCTGGGTCTGATAAAGCGTGTATTGGCGGCCTCGAAAGAGTATTTCTAATCGCCCCGCACGTTCTGCAGGGGATTTGCCCTGTGGCTAGGCCTGTGGAAAAGGCGTGGGCAAACAGTGCAGAACGTGTCGCACGTGTGACACACTGGAATTCCAGCGGCGAACCATGCCTGCCGCTTGTGGAGTATAGTTAAGATGAGCATCAATATCGGCCCTGCGACCACCGACGAACTGCGCCCCAAGATCACCGTTATCGGTGTCGGCGGCGCCGGCGGCAACGCGATAGGCAACATGATCGAGAACGGCATCGAGGGCGTCGATTTCGTCGTTGCTAACACCGATGCGCAGGCGCTCAACAATTCGGCGGCAGAGGCGCGGGTCCAGCTCGGACCGGAAATCACCGGGGGCCTGGGTGCAGGATCGCGTCCCGAAGTGGGCAAGGCCGCGGCCGAGGAAACCGCCAGCGAGATCGAGGACCTGCTGGAAGGCGTGAACATGTGCTTCATCGCTGCCGGCATGGGCGGCGGTACCGGCACGGGCGCGGCGCCCGTGATCGCGGAAGCTGCCCGCAACAAGGGCGTGCTGACCGTCGGTGTCGTGACCAAGCCGTTCCTGTTCGAAGGCACGCGCCGGATGCGCGCTGCCGAAGCAGGGATCGAGGAATTGCAGCGCCACGTCGATACGCTGATCGTCATTCCAAACCAGAACCTGTTCCTGGTCGCCAAGGCCGACACCACGTTCAAGCAGGCGTTCCAGCTGGCCGACGAAGTCCTGCAGCAGGGCGTGCGCTCGATCACTGACCTGATGGTGATGCCGGGCCTCATCAATCTCGACTTTGCCGACGTGAAGTCGGTGATGGAAGAGATGGGCAAAGCGATGATGGGCACAGGCGAGGGCGAGGGGGAGAACCGCGCTCTCGAAGCGGCCGAACGCGCCATTGCCAATCCCCTGCTCGACGGTGTGTCGATGGCCGGGGCGAAGGGTGTCATCATCTCGATCATCGGCGGTGAGGACATGAAGCTGCTCGAAGTCGACGAGGCGGCCAACCACATCCGCGAACTGGTCGACGAAAACGCCAACATCATCTGGGGTTCGGCATTCAATCCCGATCTCGACGGGAAGATTCGCGTTTCGGTCGTGGCCACCGGTATCGAGAGGAGCGAAGGCACATCCGCCGGGACCAGCCAGTCGATGTCGCTCGGCTCGGGCCGCGCCCCGCGCCGTCCGGTCCTGGACCTTCCGTCCGACGACATGAAGGAAACGGAAGCGGAAGCGCCTGCGGAGGAGCCGGCAGCGGTTCCTGCCGGAATCGCGGGGCTGGGCCTCAGCGCAGCATCCGCGGGCTCGTCCTATGACGACGAAGACGAGTATGACGAGGACGACGATGTCGATGGCATCGTCGATCCGCTGGCCGGCCTTCGCAAGGAAGAGGACGATGACACGCGTCTGGTAGAGCCTGCTTCGGACGACCAGTTCGGGGTCGGCGCAGACGACGGGTTTGCGGGCGATTCGTCCGACGACACGCTCGACCTAGGCGATGCCAGCAATTGGGACGATGTCGGCGCCGGCAAACAGGGCGGGGCGAGTGAAGAGCCGCTCGACCTCGGAGGCAGCGAGGAATCCGCCGGAACGACCGGTCAGGATAGCGCGTCCGACGACCTGCTTCGTAACGCCGACCGGCTCAGCGAACAGGATGCGCCGGTCCAGGGCGGTCGCCGCCGGCAGCTCGTTTCGGGCGGCGATGCCGAAGCGACAACCGGCCAGGCAGAACCGGCGCGGGCCCCGGCTGCGCCTGCTCCGAGCAAGCCTGCCAAGGACGATGCCGGGGGCAGCACGCTGTTCGAACGCATGGCCAATCTCTCGCGCGGTAGTTCGTCGAAGGACGACGACGATGACGACGATGACGATGGCGGTTCGCTCAGCATTCCGCGCTTCCTCGGACGCCAGAACAACCAGTAAACCTGTCGCCCGCGGGGGAAATTTCTCCGCGGGCTTTCATTAGGTTGCGGTTCAGGGCGCGCCTGCGATAGTTACGCGTCTGGAACCCATGCCCATGACACACCGCATCCTCACCCTGCTCGGAACTGCCGGTCTCGGCAGTCTTGCAGCCCTGTCGCCCATGCCACTGGCCGCGCAAGGCACGGCTGTCGTCCAGCCCCTGCCGCCGGCAGCATCGGGCGAACTCAACCGCGCGCTGCGACGACTCGACAGCAACCCCCGCGATGTCGATGCCCTCATCATGGCGGCTGCGGCCTCGCTGGAGCTGGACGATATCGACGCCGCGATCGGCTTCTATGGCCGCGCGGACGAGCTTTCGCCGGGCAATCCGCGAGTGAAGGCGGGGACTGCCGCAGCCTATGTCCGGGTGCAGCGCCCGGTAGAGGCCCTGCGCCTGTTCGACGAGGCGGAGCGCGCGGGCGTGCGCCCGATCTCCATGGCCGGCGACAAGGGACTGGCCCACGACCTGGTCGGCAACAACCGCGATGCGCAGCTGGCCTATCGCCGCGCGCTGTCCTTCGAGGAGGATGCCGAGATCCGGCGGCGGATGGCGCTCAGCTACGCCATTTCGGGCGACCGGGAGGCGTTCGAATCGACCCTTCTGCCATTGCTGGAGCAGCGCGATTTCGCAGCCTATCGCACCCGCTCCTTCGGCCTTGCCATCCTGGGCGAGCCCGATGAGGGGATCGCCATCGCCGATGCTGTCATGCCGCGCGAAATGGCAGAGCGGGTTGAGCCCTATCTTCGCTACATGCGCCGCCTCACACCGGCGCAGCAGGCGGCCGCTGCCAATCTCGGCATTTTCCCGCGAGCAGCGGCCATCGGCCGGGACGATCCGCGCATCGTGGCGGCGCGCGAGGCGGGCAGCGCCCCGGCACTGGCTGCGGTCGATACGCCTCTCGCCCCGTCCGGAAGGCCGCTCGGCCAATCCCAAGCAGCGCAGCAAACAGCGCCGCAGGCCCGGCAGACGTCGCAGGCGGATGATGGCGAGGATGATGATGCACGCCTGACCCGCGAACAAAGGCAGGCACTTCTGGCGCAGCGTCGCCAGCGTGGACGACTGCCGTCGCGCGCCAATCGGCAGGTTCGCATTGCCGAACCGGAACCTGCGCCCGCCGAGCAGCAAGCGGCAGCGGCCGCCGTTCCGGCCGCTCCGACGTCGCCTCCTGTCCAGACGGCAAGCAATACATCCGCGCCATCTCCTCCCTCCGCCACGCGGCCGGCCACCGAACGCGGTGAACTGCCAGCGCTTGCGGCAGGCGGAGAATTACCGCCGGTTGGCGCGGCTGCCACGGTCACGCCCCCGGCATCTTCGGACCCTTCCCCGGCACAAGCTCAGACGTCGACCGGCACGACTCCTGCCGCAAACCAGACGCTTGCCCGGGTCGATGTCGCTCCGTCGAGCGCCGGGTCGTCCACGCCGGTCACCGTCGCAAGCCTGCCGGCCGCAACGCCTGCGCCCGGTTTCGATCTTGGCCAGGCAGCAGCGCAATCGACCGCACCCGCCAATCCGATAACGCTCCCGCCGTCGAACACTGCCCCGGCACAGAGGCCGGTCGCTTCGGTGTCCGACGCGTTTGCAGATCTCCTGTCGCTGCCGGACACGAGTGAACAGCCCCGCCCGGGCAACGCAGTAGACATCACCGCCATCGAGATCCCGCGCGAGGAAGCAGCGGCGCCCGAGCCTGCTGCCGCTCCGCCCGAGCCCGAGAAGCCTGCGAATGTCAGCCGTATCTGGGTGCAGGTTGCGACGGGCCGCGATCGCTCCGCATTGAAGTTCGACTGGCGCCGTTTGTCGCGGCAGGCGCCCGAGGTGCTGGACGATAACGGTCCCTTCGTCGCCAGCTGGGGCGAGACGAATCGCCTGCTCGCCGGTCCCTTTTCCAGCCGGTCCGCTGCCAATTCCGCGGTGAGCGCCTTGTCCGAACAGGGGATCGACGCATTCCGGTTTACCAGCGCCAATGGCGAGGAAATCGAAGAGCTGGATTGATCGCCTGCGCGCGCTGGCGGATGCGGTGCAGGCACAGACGAAAGAGCTGGTTAACCCTTTTCCCCCGTTCCTTATCCCCACGGTTTGAACAGGCGAAATCCGTTCTCCCCAGCAGCGGGCGGGGGCAGGCGTTGCGCTTTCCGGCCCGGCAGGTCCATCTGGCGGCATGAGCGGAAGCAACCACGATAGACCTTTCCAGCGCGGCATTTGCTGCACCGGCGCAGCCATATGATGTTGGCCGATCCGGAGCAGCGCGGCGCGGACAGCCCCCCCGTCGACATGCTCGCTGCCCTGTTCGAGGCGCGCGGCTGGACCGCGCAGCGGGTCAGCGAGGACGAGCTTTCGGGCGAAATCCAGGGGAGCTGGACGAAATACCAGATCCGCTGCATCTGGCGCCGCGAGGACAAGGTCTTGCAACTGATCTGCCTGCCGGAAATCCGCGTCGCAGACGACAAACGTCCCGGCGCGCTCGACCTGCTGGCGCGGGTGAACGAGCAGATGTGGCTGGGGCACTTCGACATCTGGTCCCAGGGCGGAATGCTGATCTATCGTCACGGCGCACTGCTGGGCGATGACGGCTTGCTGAGCGTCAGCCAGGCGCAGGCGGTGGTCGAGACGGCGATCGAGGAATGCGACCGTTTCTACCCGGCCTTCCAGTTCGTCCTGTGGGGCGACAAGGAGCCCGGCGATGCCCTGCGGGCGGCGATGGTCGACGCGGCGGGCGAGGCCTGAGCGCGAATGTTCGGCAGCATCCTGATCTGCGGCTATGGCACCATGACGGGGGCCATGGTGGAGGGATGGCTTCGCGCCGGCATTCCGCCCGCCACATTCACGGTCTACCATCCCCGCGGGAAGGAAGTGCCGGAAGGCATGGGCATGACGACGCAATGGCCGTCCACCCCGTTCAGCGCCGTATTGCTGGGGGTGAAGCCGGATGCGCTTGGCGTGGTGGCACCGCATCTTCGGAAGGTGGCAGGCAGGGATACCGCCGTGCTGTCCGTGCTGGGCGGGGTCGATCTTGTCACGCTGAGGGCTGCGTTCCCGGCAGCCGGCAGTGTCGTTCGGTTCATGCCCAATCTCGCCTGCGCCATCAACAAATCGCCCAACGCCCTGATCGCGGAAGGGCTGGACGGGGCCGGCCGGGACAATGTCACGGCGCTCGCCGCCGCGCTTGGCACTGCGGAGTGGCTGGAGGACGAGGCGCAGTTCGACCTGGTCACGGCGCTCGCCGGATCGGGGCCGGGCTTCACCTATCGCTTCATCGATGCGCTGGCGAAGGCCGGTCACCGTCTCGGCCTGGATGCAGGGCAGGCGGAGCGGCTGGCGACCGCGATGGTGGAGGGCGCAGCCGCCCTTGCGGCAGGCTCGGAGCGGTCGCCGGGGGAATTGACACGGCGGGTCGCCAGCCCGGGCGGCATGACGCAGCGCGGTCTGGACGTTCTGGACGAGGGGGACGCGCTTGTCCACCTGCTGGAAAAGACGCTGGGCGCGACGCGCGACCGGGGTGCGGAACTGGCAGAGCAGGCGCGGGAAAACGGTTAACGCGGCACCCGGGGAAATGCTCCGATTTCCCTTGAAACCCACTGGTTTTGTAACGATATTACCTGTGAACCGGCGGCTATCGTGCCTGCCCGGTGCAAGAGGAGCTTGAATAGCAATGGCAAATTGGAACGACCCCCGGCAGTCGCAGCAGGGCTTCGGCTCGGTGCCGCGCGCAGGAGGCGACGTTGCTTCGCGCACGACCTTCGACGCAGGCCTGCGCAGCTACATGCTGAAAATCTACAACTACATGGTGTCCGGCGTCCTGCTGACCGGCGTCGTCGCTCTGCTGACGGCGCAGTCCGGCCTCGCCTACTCCTTCGCCAGTGGTCCGCTGATGTGGATCGTGGCGCTGTCCCCGCTGGCCATCGTCTTCGCGATGAGCTTCGGCGCGAACAAGTTCTCGCGCACGACGCTGCAGGCGATGTTCTGGGGCTTCGCCTTCCTGATGGGCCTGTCCCTGTCGACGATCTTCCTCGTCTATACCGGCGGTTCCATCGCGGCGACCTTCTTCGCAACGGCCGGTGCCTTCGCCGGTCTCAGCCTGTTCGGTTACACCACGAAGAAAGACCTGTCTGGCTTCGGCACGTTCCTGATCATGGGCGTGGTCGGTCTGATCATCGCCAGCGTCATCAATATCTTCCTGGGCTCGAGTACGCTCGAACTGGCCATCAGCTTCCTCGGCGTGCTGATCTTCGCAGGCCTCACCGCCTACGACACGCAGCGGCTGAAGAACGACTACCAGCGCCTGCGCGGCACGGCATGGGAAGGCAAGTCGGTGATCCTGGGCGCGCTGAGCCTGTATCTCGACTTCATCAACATGTTCCTGTTCCTGCTGCGCTTCATGGGTGCGGCCCGCGAATAAACGAACTCGGCCCGTCGCTCGGGCGACTCGATCCATCGTGCCCGGGGTGCAATCCGCATCCCGGGCATTTTCTTTGCAGCCATAGCGGTTTATGGCTGTTCGCCCCGCAGCAAGGTTGTATCCTGCACCCTTGGCTAACGGAAACTCCTCAAAGGGCGCATTCATGGCAGGCACTACATTCGGTCCCATTCGCATTACGGCATCGGCAGCCATGCTGTCGGCGCTGGCAGCATGCGCGACGCCTCCGCCGCCGCCCCCTCCGCCGCCGCCGCCACCGGTGGTCGAATCCGTGCCCTATCGCCCGGTCCCGCCCAGCGGCGCGAGCTACGTAATGGATATCCCGCGCGTCGATCCGCTGACCGGCGTTCGCCAGTCGGTGAATGCGAACCTGACGGAAGACGAAACGGTGTGGCACGTGCGCTCCGGCTGGAACGTCGCCGCGCTCAATTGCACCGCCCCGCAATACCAGCCGATCCTCGATTCCTACGCCCGCTACATCAAGGATAGCGGCCCTGCGCTCAAACGCGTGAACGACCGGCTGGAGAAGGTCTATCGCGACCGCGCCGGCGACCGCCGCGGCGGTATCATGATGCGCGAATCGCAGATGACCTCGGTCTATAACTACTTCGCGCTGCCGCCCGTGCGCAGCCAGTTCTGCCGCACCATGCTGCAGATCGCGGAAGAAACGCAGGCCATGCCGGTGCAGGACGTCGCCGTTTTCTCGGCCGGCGCATTGCCCCGCATGGAAACCGCGTTCGAGAATTTCTTCCGCGAATACGAAGCCTATGAACAGGCATCGTCTGCCTGGGACGCGCAGTACGGTGCCCGTTACGGGGCATCGCAGCCGGGCTATGTCGCCGTGCAGCGGGCCCGCATGACCATGATCCCCGATGTGACGAGCGGCGTTTCGACTCTGGCTGTTCCGCCGTCTTCGGCAGGATCCGTTCCCGATCCCGACACCGGTGCCGACATTCCCGTGATCCGCGTCGACGAGGGGTTCACCTCCACCCCGGTGGTGGAACCGGTCCCGGGCGACGAGGGCTGAGCTTTCCCGCACGCGGCCGCTTCAGGCGCTAGGTTCGGCCCGGCGCCTGCATTGCGGCGCTGGCGCTCGGGCGCATAAGTCCCTATCTGCCAGCGCATGCATTTCCTCGACCAGGCCAAGATCCATCTCAAGTCCGGCGCGGGCGGCCCCGGGGCCGTCAGCTTCCGGCGCGAGAAATACGTCGAATTCGGCGGACCCGACGGCGGCAATGGCGGCAAGGGCGGCGATGTCGTGTTCGAAGCGGTGCAGGGCCTCAACACCCTGATCGACTTCCGCTATTCGCAGCATTTCAAGGCCCAGCGCGGCGGACACGGCATGGGCCGCGACCGGTATGGCAAGGGCGCAGACGACCTGGTGATCAAGGTGCCCGTGGGCACGCAGGTCCTGTCGGAAGACAAGGAAGAGATCCTCGCCGATTTCACCGAAGTCGGGCAGCGCGTCGTGATGCTGGAAGGCGGCATGGGCGGCCGGGGCAATGCGAGTTACAAGACCAGCACCAATCGCGCCCCGCGCCAGCACCAGCCCGGTGAGCCAAGCCAGGAAATGTCGGTCTGGCTGCGGCTGAAACTGCTGGCCGATGTGGGCCTGCTGGGCCTGCCCAATGCGGGCAAGTCGACCTTCATCAACGCGATCACCAATGCCAAGGCAAAGGTCGGCCATTATGCCTTCACCACGCTCGTCCCCAAGCTGGGCGTCGTCCATCACAAGGGCCGCGAATTCGTTCTGGCGGACATTCCCGGCCTGATCGAAGGTGCGGCCGACGGGGCCGGTATCGGTGACCGTTTCCTCGGCCATATCGAGCGGTGCCGCGTCCTCATCCACCTGATCGACATTGCCGGCGACGATCCTGCGCTGGCAATGAAAACGGTGCAGGAAGAACTCGCCGCCTATGGCGAGGGGCTGGCCGACAAGCCGCAGCTGATCGCGCTGAACAAGCTGGACCTGGCTGATGCCGAACTGGCGGAAGGCTTCGCGGCGGAACTGCTGGACGCTGGCGCAGACGAGGTTTTCGCCGTCTCCGGCGCGACGGGCGCGGGGATAGAGCCATTGCTGGACGCGGTGCTCGGCTACCTGCCGGACCGGACCTCTACCGAAACCAACGCTGCCGAGGTCGAGGATGACGAACAGTCGGCGGACTGGTCCCCGATCTAGGCGCGTACCGACTGGTGCGAAACCGGACCCGAAAGCGATGACCATCTCGTCCCTGCAAGACCTCGGAAATCCTGCGCTGTGCCCCGTTCTGGTGGTGAAGCTGGGTTCGGCCCTGCTTGTCGGGGAGGACGGCACGCTGCGGCGTGAATGGCTGTCCGGTCTGGCGGAAGAGCTGGCCGCATTGCAGGGCGGCGGGCAGAAAATCATTATCGTCAGTTCCGGCGCCATCGCGCTCGGCGCTGCACGGCTGGGCCTGGGCGGGCGAGGCCGGGCCAGCCTGTCGGATGCGCAGGCCGCAGCGTCCGTCGGGCAGGTGGAACTGGCGGGTCTCTATGCTCAGGTCCTTGGGACGCAGGGGCTGGTCGCGGCACAGATGCTGCTGACGCTGGACGATTTGGAAGACCGCAAACGCTACCTCAACGCGTCCGCGACGTTCGATCGCCTGCTCGACCTGGGCGCCATTCCTGTCGTGAACGAGAACGACAGCGTCGCGACGGAGGAAATCCGCTTTGGCGACAATGACCGGCTGGCCGCGCGCGTGGCGCAGGCAGCACGGGCGGATGCGGTGCTGCTGTTTTCCGATGTCGATGGCCTGTACGACCGGCCTCCGCAGGAAGAGGGCGCGCGGCTGGTGCGCAAGGTTGACACCATAGACGATGGCTTACGCGCCTCTGCCGGCCCTCCGCAAAGCGGTGTCGGAACGGGCGGCATGGCATCGAAGCTGGCCGCTGCCGAAATCGCTACCCGTGCTGGCATCGCGCTCGCTATCGCCAATGGCACGCATGACCGGCCGCTGGCGCGCGCTCTGGATCGTGACATCGGCACGATCTTCACGGCGCAGGACGGTCCCGGTGCCCGCAAGGGCTGGCTCGGCGGCCGTCTGGCGAAGACGGGCGTGATCCAGGTCGATGCCGGCTGTGTAGAGGCGCTGCGGACAGGGGCCAGCGTCCTCGCTGCGGGAATTACGCAGGTGACCGGGGATTTCACGCGCGGTGATTTCATCGCGGTGTCCGGTCCGGATGGAGCCGAAATTGCCCTCGGCCTCAGCGAATATGACGCCGCGACCTGCCAGGCACTGGCCGGCAAGCGCGCGGAAGAGCAGGAGGATGTCCTCGGCCATGCACCCCGCAGCGCCGTCGTCCACCGCGATCACATGGTGATGCTGTGACGATAGCCATTACGGGCGGAACGGGCTTTGTCGGGCAGGCGCTGATCGACCTTGCGGAGCGGCGGAAGGTTGCGCTGCGTTCGCTCGCCCGGTCCGTGCCGAAGGACCGGCGCGGCGTCGACTGGGTCGAAGGCGATCTGGGCAACCGCGATGCACTGCGCCGGCTGCTGGCGCAGGCGGAAGCGGTGATCCACATTGCCGGACAGGTGCGCGCCACCGATCCGGCCGAATTCGAGCAGGCGAACGTCACGGGCACGCTGAACGTGGTCGAGGCGGCGATCGATACCGGTGTCTCGCGGTTCGTCTTCGTGTCTTCACTGGCCGCGCGCGAGCCGCAATTGTCGGCCTATGGCGCGTCCAAGCTGCGGGCGGAACGGATCGTCAAGGCAAGCGGACTCGACTGGACCATCGTGCGCCCTCCGGCAATTTACGGCCCGCGCGACCGCGAGATGCTCGACCTGTTCGAGATGGCACGATTGCGCGTCGTGCCGATGCCGAAGCGGGGAAGCGCGTCGATTATCCACGTAGGCGATCTCGTCCGCTTGCTGCTGGAACTGCATGAAGGCGGGGAAGGCGTGACATCGCAGATGTTCGAGCCCGACGATGGCCGGCCCGGCGGGTGGGAACACCGCGCGCTCGCCAAAGCCATCGGCGCTGCCGTCGGGACCAATCCGCTCGTTCCCCGCCTGCCAGCGCCGGTCATGCGATTTGCCGCATGGATGGACAGCCTGCTGCGGCGCGGCGATGCCAAGCTGACGCCCGACCGCGTGGGTTACATGATGCATCCCGATTGGGTTTCCGATCCCGCACGCCGCCCGCCCGAGGCACTGTGGCGTCCGGTCATTCCGACGCCGGAAGGACTGGCTGCGACAGCCCTGTGGTATCGCCGTAACGAGTGGCTCTAGGCGCTTCGCAGCGAGCCTTGAAACTTTGAATCAGAACGCGGGATCGTAGCCCGGCGGCAGATCGTCCGGCGTGTCGTCGCTGCCGGGCAGGTGGATACCGCATTCGGTCTTGTCCCACCCCTTCCAGCGGCCCGAGCGCGGGTCCTCGCCGGCGGCGACCTTGTGCGTGCAGGGGGAACACCCGATCGAGGGATAGCCCTGCGCGACCAGCGGATGGCGGGGCAGGTCGTGTTCCTCGAACCAGCCGTCGATATCGTCCTGCGTCCAGTCGATCAGCGGATTGATCTTGAGCCGTCCGGCAGCGTCGCTGCTGTCGATCTCGAACCGGGGAAGCTCTGCCCGGGCGCTGTTCTGGAACGCCTTGCGGCCCGTGAAACTGGCGTCGTAGCGCTGCATGGCCGCGGCCAGCGGCTGTACCTTGCGCAGGTCGCAGCAGCCGTCGGGATCGTAGGACCAACGAAGGCCGTTCTCGTCCTTCTGCGCCAGCGCATCGGCGTCGGGTGTCAGGTTCACGAGATTGGTCAGGCCCAGCCGCTCCACCAGCGCGTCGCGGTAGGCAAGCGTTTCGGGGAAGTGCTTGCCCGTTTCCAGGAAGAGGACCGGAATATGGGGCCGGACCTGCGCGATCAGGTGCAGCAGCACGGCGCTCTCCGCGCCGAAACTGGACACGGCGGCGACTTCGCCTGCCAGATCACCGTCCAGCACCCCGGCCAGCATTTCCTGCGTGTCCGATCCGCGGAACATCCGGTTCAGGCGAATGGCGTCGGCATCGGTGAAGCGGGGGCCAGTGTCGATGCAGTCTATGGAGCGCACTTCATTCATGGCGCGGCGCGTTCGAGTGGCGGATCTGCGCAATGGTGCGCTGCGTGTCAGCGGCCGCCTGGTAGTGATGCGGCCAGCGCTCGAACGCGGCCTTGGCGTCTGCCTCGTCCAGCCGCGCATCGGGTGCGAAGCTGTCGAAGCCGCAGCGGCGCATATTGGAAAGCTGGTCGACCAGCACATCGCCCACGGCGCGGATTTCGCCCGTGTACCCGGCTTCACGAAGGGTGCGCGCAGCGGAATAGCCGCGCCCGTCGCCGAAGCTGGGGAAGTTCACCTCGACCAGCGCAATTCGGTCCAGATGCGGGAGGAGTTCCAGGACATCGTCACCCGGCTCGATCCGGACGGCGGCGGAATTGGACTGCTCCAGGAAAGCGTCCACCGTCACCTGCGCGTGATCGACCGGCTCGTCGTCGCGGAAACGGAACTGGACGCCGTCGGGTCCGGTGCCGAGCGCATTCTGGCCGCCACCTTCAGCGGGAACCTGCGGATCAGTCATCCCGGCCTCCATGTACAGAATGTCCATCCGCACCTTGTGCGCGGACACGAGCCAGGCGCGCCTGCTGCGCAGCGGTCTTGAGGCCGAAATCAGCCATAAAGCGCCTCCTTGAACGGGGTCATGCCGATACGGCGATAGGTATCGAGGAAGCGTTCCCCGTCCGTCTTCTCGCGCAAATAGACATCGGCTGCGGTTTCGACCGCGTCGACAATGCCGGCTTCGTCGAAACCGGGGCCGGTAATCTTGGCGAGGCTGACATCCTCCGCCTCGCTGCCGCCAAGCAGAAGCTGGTAATTCTCGACGCCTTTCTTGTCGACGCCGAGGATGCCGATATGGCCTGCATGGTGATGGCCGCAGGCATTGATGCAGCCCGAAATCTTCAGCTTCAGTTCGCCCAGCGCATCGCGTTTTCCGTTGGCGACGAAGCGTTCGGAAATCTTCTGCGCGATGGGGATCGAGCGGGCATTGGCGAGGCTGCAATAATCGAGGCCGGGGCAGGCGATGATATCGTCCACCTGGTCGAGATTGGGCTCGCCGAGGCCGGCTTCGTTCAGCTCGCTCCACAGGGCATGGAGGTCCGCGATCCGGACATGCGGCAGAACCACGTTCTGCGTGTGCATTACGCGGCATTCGTCGAAGGAATAGCGCGTGGCGAGATCGGCAATCAGGTGCATTTGCGCTGCGGTGGCATCGCCCGGAATGCCGCCCACCGGCTTCAGGCTGATGACCGCGCTGACATAGCTGTCATGCTTGTGGCGCACCGTGTTGCGTTCCACCCACAGGGCGAAGTCGGGGTCGGAGCGGTCGACGCTCTTGGGACCGTCCTCGAAAGCAGGATCGGCAAAGAAGCCCCTGATCCGCTCCAATTCGGCGAAAGGCGGTTCGACGCCGCTATCCAGCAGGCGGGCAAATTCCTCCTCGACCTGGCGGGTATATTCCTCCGCGCCCAGTTCGTGGACGAGGATCTTGATCCGCGCCTTGTACTTGTTGTCGCGCCGGCCATGGCGGTTGTAGACGCGAAGGCACGCCTCGGCATAGGTGACGAGCTGGTCAAGCGGCACGAAGTCGCGGATGCATGGCGCGATCATCGGCGTGCGGCCCATGCCGCCACCGACATAGAAGGCCGCGCCAAGCTCGCCGTCCTGCTCGACGATATTGATCCCGATATCGTGCAGGCGCATCACGGCACGGTCGGTGTCGCTGGCAATCACCGCGATCTTGAACTTGCGCGGCAGGTACATGAATTCCGGGTGGAAGCTCGACCATTGCCGCAGCAATTCGGCGTACGGCCTCGGATCGACAAGCTCATCCGCCGCAGCACCGGCGAAATGGTCGGAGCTGATATTGCGAATACAGTTGCCGCTGGTCTGGATGGCATGCATCTCGACCTTGGCCAGATCGGCCAGGATGTCGCCTGCATCTTCCAGCTTGATCCAGTTGTACTGGATGTTCTGGCGCGTGGTGAAGTGGCCATAGCCGCGATCATATTTGTCCGCGATATCGGCCAGCGCATGCATCTGCGCACCCGACAGCGTGCCATAAGGAATGGCGACGCGCAGCATATAAGCGTGAAGCTGGAGATAGAGGCCGTTCATCAGCCGAAGCGGCTTGAACTGGTCTTCGCTCAGCTTGCCCGACAGGCGGCGTTCGCACTGGTCGCGGAACTCCGCGACGCGGGCATCGACCATTTGTTGGTCGTAGGAATCGTATTGGTACATCAGATCACCCAGTCGATGGCTTGGGGGTCGGCGGGTTTGAGAGTCAGGTCCGGGCGCACGGTCGGACCCAGCGCGCGCACGCGGTCCTTGATATGGGCGGGGCGGGGGGTGCCCTCTTCCAGCTCTGCCGCGATGGCATAGGGCACGTTGACGCGGCGGGCCGCTTCCTCGCGGGCGAGGATGGTTTCCGCCTCCTCCCCTGCATCGACCGCATTCTCGATATGGCGGGACCAGCCGCTGCCATCCCACCAGACAACATCGCCGGTCTTCAGATCGTTTCCGGTCAGGATCTTCATGATGCTGCCTCCAGAGCAGTCAGGGAAAGATGGGCGTCGCTGCGCGCGGTTACTTCGCCAATGACGATGAGCGCAGGACTGACCACGCGCTCGCTCTCGACGAGATCGGGCAGACCCGCCAGCAATCCGCGAAGGACGCGCATTTCGGGGCGGGCGCCGTTCTCTATCACCGCGACCGGCATGTCGGGGGCGAGGCCGTCTTCCATCAGCTTTTCAGCGATTTGCGGCGCGGTCTTCACACCCATGTAGATGACCAGCGTACGGCCCGGCCCAGCGAGACCGGCCCAGTCCTGGTCTTTCAACCCCTTGCACTGGCCGGCGACGAAGCTGACGATGCTGGAGGCGTCGCGGTGGGTCAGCGCGATCTGTGCCGCGGCGGCCGCGCCGTTCGCGGCGCTGATGCCGGGCACGATTTCCACCGGCACGCCGCAGGCGCGCGCTGCCTCGGCTTCTTCCCCGCCGCGCCCGAAGACCAGCGGATCGCCGCCCTTCAGCCGCACGACGTCGCGCCCCGTCTTGGCCTCGCGCAGCAGCAGGGCGTTGATGTCGTCCTGCGGCAGGGTGTGCTTGCTGCGCTGTTTCGCGACGGAAACCAGCGTCGCATCCGCGCGTGCAAGGGCAAGGATCGAGCGATCGACCAGACCGTCATGCACGATCAGCGAAGCACTCTCGATCAGGCGCGCTGCGCGCAGGGTCAGCAGATCGGGGTCGCCCGGGCCCGCGCCCACGAGATAGATAGTTCCGGTTTTTGCCATGGGGCAGGAGATGCGCCCGACAGGCTTTAGCCGCCAGCGAGAAACCGTGGCAGCGCAGGTAGCAGAAATTTTGAAAGCGGCTGTTTTAGCCGCGCAAGCTAGTCTTCGCCTGCCGCGCTCTGCCCGTTCTTTTCCGGCACTTTCCCGGCCTGTCCCACACGCTGGGCTACTGCGGCAATCAGCTGGTCGAACTGGTCGTTGCCGCGCAGGTTCAGGTCGCGCTGGGGGAAGGGGATCTCGATGTCGTGTTCCTGGAACAGATCCCACAGGTTCTTCAGGACTTCGGATTTCACATTGCCGATGCCGTCTTCGGGATCGTTGATCCAGCAGTGGATAATGAAATCGACGCTGCTGTCGCCATAGCCGTCGAGCCAAACGGTCGGCGGAGGCGTCTGCTGCACGCGCTTGCACGCCTTTGCCGCCCGCAGCATCAGTTCCTCGGCATGATGGATGTCGGCTGCGTAGGAGATGCCGACGGGCACCTGCATCCGCACGTTCTTGCTGGAATAGGACCAGTTTTCGACCTGGTTGACCATCAGGTTTTCGTTCGGGATCAGGTATTCCTTCTGGTCCCGCGTGGTGATGGACACGGCGCGGATGCCGATTTTGCGGATCTGGCCGAAAGTGGATGCGCCCGCCTGGTCGGCCACTGCGATCACGTCGCCCGGCTTGATCGACTTGTCCATCAGCAGGATGATCCCCGCGATGAGGTTGCCGAAGGTCTTCTGCAGGCCGAAACCGATGGCGAGGCCGAACGCGCCGGAGAAAACGGCGAACGCGGTCAGGTCGATACCCAGCAGGTCAATCCCGATCAGGATGGCGAGCGACCAGACCAGCAGGTTGATCAGCTTTTCCGCCAGCAGGCGGCGCGTCATGTCGAGATTGGAGAACCGGGACAGGAGGCTGTGCGCCCCCTTGCTCAAAATCCACGCGAAGATCGCAACGGCGCCCAGCGTCAAAATCACGATCAGGACGTCCCACAGCGTGATGCGCATATCCGCCACGCTGAGCGCGATGGAATCGAGAGTTTCCACCACCGAGCCGATGGTTTCGCTGCGCTGGGACACGGCCTCCGCGACTTCCTGCGACGCGGCGACCGCTTCGGCCGGTTCCGCTTCTGGAAGGGGGACTTCTTCCGGGACCGCTTCCGCGCTCAGCGGCTCGCCCGTCTCGGGATCTAGCAGGGTTTCGCCCGTTTCCGGATCGACGAATTCCAGCGGCTGTTCCTTCGGCACGCCGGTCAACTGCTCACCCGTTTCGGGATCGAGCAGGCGTTCACCCGTTTCCGGATCGACCAGCGGAACCGCCGAGGGCGATGCATCGGGGGAGGGGATCGGATTGGGCGCGGAAGGGGTGGCGGTCATTCTTTGTCCATCGCGGCAAAGGCCTGATCGCAATCGGCAATCAGGTCGTCTGCATCTTCGAGACCGATGGATAGGCGAACGCCCAGCCACTCGCCAGCCCCCCATTCGGCGGGTGGCCAGGTGCTGGATGTCCGGATGCTATCCGGGTCGAAGGGCAGGGCAAGGCTTTCGAACCCGCCCCAGCTATAGCCGATGCCGAAATGTTCGAGACTGTCGACGAAGGCGGCGCGCTGGCGCGCGGTGCGGCCTTTCAGGATGCAGCTGAACAGGCCGCACGCACCGGTAAAGTCGCGCGCCCAGGTCTCGTGCCCCGGCGACCCTTCGAGCGGCGGACAAAGGACGTGGGCCACCTCCGACCTCCGGCGCAGCCATGCGGCCAGCTCCAGCGCCGTTTTCGTGCTCTGCTCCAGCCTGACTTTCATCGTCCTGAGGCCCCGCAGCGCGAGCGCGGCGTCGTCGGGCGAGACGACCTGGCCCATCGTCTGGGCACGATGCTTGAGCTTGGGATAGAGCGCCGGCCCGGCGCTGGCCGATCCCATCAGCAGGTCGGAATGGCCGCCCACATGCTTCGTCAGGGACATGATCGAAATGTCGCACCCCCGTTCCAGCGCGGGAAATCCCAGGGGGGAAGCCCAGGTATTGTCGATCAGGGTGACGAGGCCCTGCTCGTGCGCGATCTCGGCGAGCGCGGGGACATCGCAGACTTCCATCGTCAGGCTGCCGGGACATTCGAACAGGACCGCCTTTGTCCGTTCGCAGATGTGCTGCGCGAAACCATCGGTGTCGAGCGGATCGAAGAACCGGTGTTCGATCCCGAAATCGGCCAGCAGTCCCGTCGCCATGGCGCGGCTGGGATCGTAGGCATTGTCCGTTACCAGCAGCACGTCTCCCGGGCGCAGGACGGCCAGCAGCGCCCCGGCAATGGCAGCGACGCCGCTGGGGTAGAGGACGGTACCCGCGGCGCCCGGCTCGATTTCGGTCAGCGCCTCCGACAGGGCCCACTGCGTCGGCGATCCATGGCGGCCGTAGAAGAACTGGCCGTCGCCGATCCGGCCGCCGGCGAGTTTTCGCGCGCGGTCGTTTTCGAACAGGTGGGTAGAGCCGCGCCAGACGGGCGGGTTCACGACCGGCTTCGTCCATTCGGGACGCCGCCCGCCCTCGACAAGTCGGGTCGCCACGGCTTTCCTGCCGCGCCTGCCGGTGTCGTTTTCGTCGCTGCTGGAGTTGTCGTTGCTCAGTGTCCGTGTCCCTGTTCCTTGGGTGTGGCAGGATCCGCGCCCCATTCGGACCAGCTCCCGTCATACAATGCCGCCTGCCGCGCACCGATCAGGGCCAGCGCAAACATCAGGACCGATGCCGTAACGCCGCTGCCGCAGGTCGTCACCACCCGGCGGTCCGGATCAATCCCGGCCTCGCGGAACCGCTGTGCCAGCTCTGGCACGGGAAGAAAGGTTCCGTCGCCCCGGAAAAGCTGCGTGAAGGGTAGGTTCTTCGCGCCGGGAATATGTCCGCCGGGCAGGCCGTGGACCGTATCCGCGTTTTCTCCGCTGAAACGGGCCACATCGCGCGCATCGACGACCTGCTCTTCATGGAGGGCGAGGTTGTCCAGCATCTCTGCCTTGCTGCGAATGCGCGCGCGATCGGGTGCCAGCGGGGGCGGCGTGCCCGGTGATGGTAGCGGCTTGGCCCCTTCCTCAAGCGGGCTTCCCTCCGCGCGCCATTTCGCCAATCCCCCGTCGAGGACACAGGCGCCGCGCAGGCCGTGCAGGGTCAGCAGGTACCATGCGCGGCAGGCCGAATGGAGATCGCTGTCGTCATACAGCACGACCTGCGTTCGCGGTCCTACGCCCAGCCGGGCCAGCCGCTCACGCAGTTTCGGGGCATCGGGAATCTTGCCGGGAAGGCTGGATTGCGGATCGTGCAGCCCCGCAAGGTCCAGAAAATGCGCGCCGGGAATATGGGCTCGCTCATACTCGGCCGCTGCGTCGCGCCCGGCACCGGGCAGGTGGAGCGACGCATCGAGGATGGCGATGTCCGGAGCCGCGTCGCCTGCGCCATTCCGGCCAAGCGCCTGTGCCAGCCAAGGGGTCGTCATCAGCATATTCATGCCGGTGTTGCTAGCTGCCGGGACGCGCCGCGTCGAGATGCGCCGGGCCCCTGTGTCGGCAAAAGGGGGCGTAAGGTCAGCCCAGCGCGCGGCCCACGACATTGTCGTAGATCTGCGGCGCGGCCTGCGCAGGGAAGGGCGTGGGCTTGCCCCCGTGCTGCGCCGGCGGATGGCCGACCATGACGGTGGATGCCAGCGGCTTCGTCCCGTCGCCGGAGAAACGCAGCCGCAGCAGCGGGACATAGACGACCGAACCGCCCTGCCGGATGCCCTTCAGCGAATTGAGATCGATCCGGACATTTGCCGTCACTTCGCGCCGTTCGCCCGGTTCGATCGTTCCCAGCGCCTCGATCTGGTCCAGTTCCGCCGCCGCACTGGCGAGCTGCTGGCCAAGCGGCTCGCCATTATTGGCGCCCACCAGATCGCCCTGCAGCACCGCATTGGTGATCGCCTTGCTGCCCCGGTTGGTTACGGCGACCCGGGCCGTCACCGTCAGTCCCATCATGCTGCGCTGCATGCGCACGACATGGGTCTCCAGCCCCAGCGGAGCGACCGGGCTTCCCGCGCCGATAGGCGGCGCCACGGGGGCAGGGGTCGCGGTCCGTGCGGAAGCGGGCGGCGATGCGGTTTCGGGCCCTGCCATTTCGGCTGGCGGCGCTTCGGCATTGGGCCGGGGTGTGGCCGCCTTCATCAGGCCGCGGGACGCCGTGCCGGCACCGCCCGTAATGGCGACCGGCTGCCGCCGCTTGTAGAATGCAAATCCGGCGACCGCTGCGATCGCCGCGACCAGGGCTGCGAGTACCCACCACCAATAGGCATCGCCGGTGGCAGCCTGCGCCGAAATCTCGCTCGATCCGGTGGGCACAGGGGAAAGCCCCGGTATGGCAGCGTCCGTATCGCTTTGCGAAGGCGGTGTTTCGCCCGAGGACGGGATTGGATCGGTCGCGGATTGTCCACTTGGCACCGGCTCGCTGGCTTGCGGTATCGGGGACGCTGCATCCGGTTCGGGACGCGAAGCGGTCGCGGTCGTGGCCTGCTCGCCTGCCTGCGAGGGCTGCGCTGCCTGGCGGGGCTGACTGACAGAAGGGGCCTGCTGGCGCGGCGCGGGCGAGGGCGAGGGCGCTGCGGTCGGAACCGGGCGCGGACCAGGCGTAGCGGTGGCGGTCGGTGTGGGCGAGGGGCCGATGCGGCGCGGGCCGACCGGCACGATCCCGCTATCGTCGACCGGGCCCTGCACCTGCGCGCCGGTCGTCGCGCTGGGCCGGGGAGTCGTCGTCTCCAGATCGAATTCGTTCGCCTGCTGGGCAAGCAGGGGGCTCGCGGCGAAAAACGCGATCAGGGGCAGGAGGCGGCGAACTGATATCATGGACTATGGCGGTCTGTTTTTATGAGAGCGGAACGAGGCCCCAAGCGGGGCGGCGCTGAATAGGCGCTGAAAGCGGCTGGTCCAACCGCCGTCTTGTTTCAAACGCGCGATAAGGGCACAGGCGCGGCATGAGCGACACACATTCGTCTTCGTCCGCCGCGCCGCAAGTAAAGCATCTGGGCCAGCAGAGCGCGCTGCCTGCCTCGCCCGGGGAAGCACAGCTCGACTATCCCGCCAATCCGCGCCCCGGCACGCTGTATCTGGTCCGGTTCGCCGCGCCGGAGTTCACGTCGCTGTGCCCGGTGACAGGCGCGCCCGATTTCGCACACCTCGTCATTGATTACGCGCCCGGCGACA
Organism: Erythrobacteraceae bacterium WH01K; assembly: GCA_027941995.1. Taxonomy (NCBI): domain Bacteria; kingdom Pseudomonadati; phylum Pseudomonadota; class Alphaproteobacteria; order Sphingomonadales; family Erythrobacteraceae; species Erythrobacteraceae bacterium WH01K. The sequence goes on from CP115966.1 coordinate 1,170,254, forward strand.
CCATCGTCGAGAGCAAGAGCCTGAAGCTGTTTCTCGGCTCGTTCCGCAACCATAACGGCTTTCACGAGGACGTGACGGTCGGCATCGGCCAGCGGCTGGCGGACGAGATGAAGCCGAAATGGCTGCGGATCGGCGGATACTGGTATCCACGCGGAGGCATCCCGATCGACGTCTTCTGGCAGACCGGCGCCCCGCCCGAAGGCCTGTGGGTCCCCGACCAGGGCGTGCAAGGCTATCGCGGACGGGGTTAGAAGGAGGAGCGCCGACTTTTCCAGAACGGGCCGCAGGCCCGCAAGGCCACGCGGCCGCCCCGCTGGTGCTCGATGCGCAGCATCGACACAACACCGAGGACGAAGCCGCGGAGGCGGCTTTGCAAAAAAAAGAAAGAATGGTGCCGGCTAGAGGATTCGAACCCCTGGCCCCCTGATTACAAATCAGGTGCTCTACCAACTGAGCTAAGCCGGCGTATCCGTCGGTTCGCGCCTTTGCGTCAGATTACGCCGAAGGTCCAGCCTTCTGTTCGCGCTACCTCAGGTGTCAGGCCCTCGGGCGTCCAGCGGGATGGATCGCCTGCGACCTTGCGCAGCCATGCCGCCGTCAGCAGCGCGTCGCTGCTGTGGTCGTCGATGGCGCCGCTCTGTCCCAGTCCCGGCGAACCGAGCATCCCCAGGGCATCGTCCAACCCGGCATGGTCGCGGATCTTGGATCGGCTGGCGCTGCGCCCCGCCTCCATCGCGGCGAGGCTGGTGTAGATTTCGCAGATGACGGAGCCTGCTTGCGGGAGCGGGTCGATCGGCCAGACCGGGACCGTGCCTTGCAATCGGTGCAGTACGCGCATTCCGGTCAGGCTCGACTTGCCGACCTGTGCCGCGCCGACGAGGTTGAAGTTTGAATAGGGTTTCAGTCCCATCGCTGCCTGCCGCTGCTCCGTGACCCGGAAGCGTCCGCGACCATGCGCCGCTCCGTCACAGCGGAACCGCGCGCCTTCGCGCCCGCCGTGACGGCGGAAATAGGGCGCGAGATCGGCGTGGTCGGTGAAGGAACCGGCGGCGAGATGCGGCTCGTCCCCGCACAGCGCATCGATCATCGCCCAGAGCGATCGGGCATCCTGCGGGCTTGCACCGTGCCCCGGAAAATAGGCCCCGCAATCGGCAATGGGCAGCGCAATGCCGAGGTCCATCCCCACCAGCGTATCGGCGGGCAGGTCACGCAGGATGTCCAGCACCTCTGCCCGCGACCATTTCCTGCCCCGCTCCACCAGTACCGGCGCGCCGCCCGCCGCATCGGCAATTGCCAGCGCAATGCCTGCATGGCGCTCGCCCGCAGCGCCCGACCAGTCGATGGCGAGGAACTGGCGGAACCGGCTCAAGCCCGGTCGGCCCGCAGTTTGTCCCAATAGGCGATGCGCTCGGCAATCTTGCGCTCGAACCCGCGTTCCACCGGCGCGTAGTAGGTTTGCGGCTCCATCTCTTCCGGCCAGTAATTGTCGCCCGAAAACCCTTCGGCCGCGTCGTGGTCGTAGGTGTACCCCTTGCCGTAACCGACGTCCTTCATCAGCTTGGTCGGCGCGTTGACGATGTTCATCGGCGGCATCAGGCTGCCCGTCTCCTTGGCGGAGCGAAACGCGGCCTTCTGCGCCTTGTAAACGGCGTTCGATTTGGGCGCGGTGGCGAGATAAAGGCAGGCCTGCACCAAAGCGAGTTCGCCTTCGGGACTGCCGAGAAATTCGTACGCCTCGCGCGCCGCATTGCACTGGACCAGCGCGTTGGGGTCGGCGAGGCCGATATCCTCCACCGCCATCCGGACCAGCCGCCGCGCGAGATACAGCGGTTCTTCGCCCGCCGTCAGCATCCGGGCGAGGTAATACAGCGCCGCCTGCGGATCGGACCCGCGCACCGCCTTGTGAAGCGCGGAAATCAGGTTGTAGTGCCCTTCGCGGTCCTTGTCGTAGACGGCAACGCGGCGCTGCAGGAAACTGCCCAGTTCGCCGGGGCCGAGCGGCTCCTCGATCTTCGCATTGTACAGCGTTTCCGCCTGGTTGAGCAGGAAGCGGCCGTCGCCGTCCGCGCTGGCGACCAGCGCCGCGCGGCCCTCTGCCGTCAGGGGCAGGGGGCCTTCCAGCTCTTCCGCCCGGTCCAGCAGCTTGCCCAGCGCCTCTGCATCCAGCCGGTGCAGGATCAGCACCTGTGCGCGGGACAGGAGCGCGGCGTTGAGTTCGAAGCTGGGATTTTCCGTCGTCGCCCCGACCAGCGTGACCGTGCCGCGCTCCACGAAGGGGAGGAAGCCGTCCTGCTGCGCGCGGTTGAAGCGGTGGATCTCGTCCACGAACAGTAGCGTGCGTTGACCGGCCTCGGCCGCCTTGTCCGCGGCGGCGAAGGCTTTCTTCAGGTCGGCGACGCCGGTGAAGACCGCGCTGACCGCCTCGTATCGCATGCCGACGCTATCTGCGAGCAGACGCGCGATACTGGTCTTTCCCGTGCCGGGCGGGCCCCACAGGACCAGGCTGGACAGGCGCCCGGCAGCGACCATCCGCCCGATCGCGCCCTCCGGACCGGTCACGTGTTCCTGCCCGATCACCTCGTCCAGCGCGCGCGGGCGCAGCCGGTCGGCAAGGGGTGCATCCTCGCGCAGGGTTTCGGGCGGTGAAGAGGGCGGGGCGTCGTCCCCGAACAGGTCGGCCATGACGGGCGATGTAGGGACTGCGCGCGCGATTTGCCAATTCCTGCCCGAAGGCGCATTCCTGGCTTTGGGTCCAACGGGGCGCGCAAGGGAAGGGCAATCATGACGACAAACGAAAACCGGGAAACTCCTTGGCACCTGTGGGTGATCGGGGTCGTGGCGCTCCTGTGGAACGCGGGCGGGGCGTTCGACTACGTGATGACGCAGACCCGCAACATGGAATATCTGTCCGGCGGGGCGGCCAATATCGGCGTGCCGGTGGACGTGATGGTCGGCTATTACACTTCGTTCCCGGCATGGGTGGATGCCTGCTGGGCCTTCGGCGTCTGGGGCGCCGTTGCCGGGTCGCTGCTCCTGTTGCTGAGAAGCCGTTACGCCTTCCACGCGTTGGTCGTGGCGCTGCTGGGGCTGATCGGGACGACGATCTACACCGTCTCCAGCGACATTCCCGAAGGGCTGAGCAGCCCGTTCGCGTGGATTTTCACGGCCATCATCTTCACGGTGACGATCCTGCTGATTGTCTATGCGCGCCGAATGACTGCGAAGGGCGTGCTGCGCTGACAGGTCAGCTGCGCGCCTCTTCGGCAAGCCGCAGATAGGTGTCGGCCACCACCGAATTGATCGCATCCCAGCTATAGTCCCGGGCGCGCAGTTCGCCTGCATCGCCATGGGCGCGGCGAAGTGCATCGTCGGTGCAATAGGGCACGAGGGCATCGGCATAGGCCGCGATGTCGCGCGGGCTGACGAGATGGCCCGAGACCCCGTCCTCGACCAGGCTGGATGCGCCCGTGGCGCGCGCGGCGACGACGGGCAGGCCGCTCGCCATCGCCTCCAGCGTGACATTGCCGAAGGTTTCGGTGATGGACGGATTGAGGAAGATGTCGGCGCTCGCCAGTGCGCGGCCAAGGTCGCTGCCCGTCTGGAACCCTGCGAATATGCCGCCGGGCAGCGCTTTTTCGAACCATTCGCGGGCCGGGCCGTCGCCGATCACCAGCACCTTGTGCGGGACCTGGCGCCTGCGCAGTTCGATGATGGCATCGGCAAAGACGTCGAGCCCCTTCTCCATTACCAGCCGGCCGAGGAAGGCGATGGCGATATCGTCATCATTCAGGCCCAGCGATCGGCGCCATTCGTGATCGCGGCGCGAAGGATCGAAGACGGTCCGGTCCACCCCGCGCGTCCACAGGCCGATATCGTCGCCCATGCCCTGTTCGCCCAGTTCGTCGATCATGCTTTGCGACGGCGCGACCAGCGCGTCGCACCGGTTGTAGAAACGCCTGAGCATCGCGGTGATGGCTGGTTCGAGGAAGCCGACGCCGTAATATTGCGGATAGGTCTCGAACCGCGTGTGGACCGACGCGAGGACCGGCACGCCGCGCTTGCGCGCCCAGCGCACGGCCGCATGGCCCGCCGGATCGGGGGACGAGACATGGATAATGTTGGGCCGGAACGCGTCGAGATCCGCCTCCGCCTTCGCGCCCAGGCCGAGCGGCAGGCGGTATTCGCCGCGCCCCTTCACCGGCATCCGGACATTGGGAACGCCGACGAGATCGCCGGTCGCGGGGAAGTCCGGGTCCTTCACCTTGGGCGAATAGACCCGCAGCATCGCGCCCTGCCGCAGCAGGTATTCCGCCAGCCGGTTCAATGCCTGGTTCGCCCCGTCGCGGGTATAGTTGTAGTTCCCGCTGAACAGGGCGATGCGAAGGTCGGACACATCCATAGCGGCTCGCCATAGGGTCGCAGCCACGGTTTGGCGAGAGGGTGCGGCATATCGTCGTTGCCCGCCGGATTATCGCGGAACCCATCCTCCGTTTCGTCCGCTAGTCGATTGACACGATGTTGCACCGCACTATTGCGAGCAGCGGGCCACGCGGTCCCAACGCCGCGCGTGCTCTCTGCAAGGAGAGAATACATGACTGATACGACTACCGGGGCAGGCGCTCAGCCGGCCCTGAAGCCTGAACGTCCGCACTTTTCCTCCGGTCCCACGGTGAAATTCCCGGGCTGGTCCCTCGACAAGCTGAAAACCGAATCGCTCGGCCGCTCGCATCGCAGCGCCGTGGGCAAGGCACGGCTGAAATACGCCATCGACCTGACCCGCGAATTGCTGGGCGTGCCCGACGACTATCTCGTCGGCATCATGCCGGCCTCCGATACCGGCGCGCTGGAATGCGCGATGTGGACCATGCTGGGCGCACGGCCCGCGACGGTCGCTGCCTGGGAAAGCTTTGGCAATGTCTGGATCCAGGACGCGGTCAAGCAGCTCAAGCTGCCGGACCTGCAGGTGCTGGACGCCGATTACGGCGAAATTCCCGACCTGACGCAGATCCCGCAGGGCAACGACGTCGTCTTCACCTGGAACGGCACGACCAGCGGCGCGAAAATCGCGAACACCGACTGGCTGGAGCCGGGCCGTGAAGGCATCACGATCAACGACGCGACCAGCGCCGTCTTCGCGCAGGAAATGGACTGGGCGAAGCTCGATGCAACGACGTTCTCGTGGCAGAAGGTCATGGGCAGCGAAGCGCAGCACGGGATGCTGATCCTCAGCCCCAAGGCGGTGGAGCGGATCGAAAGCTACGATCCTGCATGGCCGCTGCCCAAGCTGTTCCGCCTGAAGAAGGGCGACAAGATCAACCGCGCCATTTTCGAAGGCGCGACGATCAACACGCCCAGCCTGCTGGCGACGGAAGATTACATCGCGGCGCTGGAATGGGCGAAATCCATCGGCGGGCGGCAGGCCATGTTCGACCGCGCCGACGCCAATGCGAAGATCGTCACCGACTGGATCGAGGCGACGCCTTGGCTGCGCAACATGGTGGACGACCCGGCCAAGCGGACCAACACCGGCGTCTGTTTCGTCTTCCAGGGCGACTGGTACGATGGTCTGTCGGACGAAGAAAAGGCCGGCGTGCCCAAGAAGATCGCCGCCATGCTGGACGAAAGCGATGTCGGCTACGACTTCAACGGATACCGCGACGCCCCGCCGTCCCTTCGCATCTGGTGCGGGGGCACGGTCGAGCAGGAGGACCTGAAGCGGCTCCTCCCGTGGATCGAGTGGGCTTACGAGAGCCTCAAGAACGGCTGACACGGCGGGCGGCCCTGCCAAGAGCAGGTGGGGCCGCCGCCTTCCCTTATTCCCGCCCCGGACCACGGTGTCCGGGCTGACGGAAGGAATATTCCCATGAGCAAACCCAAAGTCCTCATCTCCGACAAGATGGATCCCAATGCCGCGCGTATCTTCGAGGAACGCGGCTGCGACGTTGATGTCATCACCGGCGAAAGCCCGGAAGAACTCAAAGCCCGCATCGGCGAATATCACGGCCTCGCCATCCGGTCCTCCACCACGGTGACGCCGGAAATCCTCGATGCGGCGACCAATCTCAAGGTCATCGGCCGCGCAGGGATCGGGGTCGACAATGTCGATATCCCCTATGCCAGCGGCAAGGGCGTGGTCGTGATGAATACGCCGTTCGGCAACTCCATCACCACCGCAGAGCACGCCATTGCCATGATCATGGCGCTGGCACGGCAGATCCCGCAGGCCAACGAACGCACGCAGAAGGGCGAATGGCCCAAGAGCGCGTTCATGGGCGTGGAAGTCACCGGAAAGACGCTGGGCCTGATCGGGGCCGGCAATATCGGCTCCATCGTCGCGGCCCGCGCCCAGGGCCTGAGGATGAAGGTCATCGCTTTCGATCCGTTCCTGACGGCCGAGCGTGCGGTCGAAATCGGCGTCGAGAAAGTCGATCTCGACACGCTGCTGGCGCGCGCCGATTTCATCACGCTGCACACGCCCCTGACCGACGAGACGCGCAATATCCTGTCGGCGGAAAACCTTGCGAAGACGAAGCCGGGCGTGCGGATCGTCAATTGCGCACGCGGCGGCCTGATCGACGAAGCGGCATTGGCACAAAAGCTGGAAAGCGGCCATGTCGCAGGCGCCGCGCTCGACGTGTTCGCGACCGAACCGGCGAAGGAAAGCCCGCTGTTCGGGATGGAGAATTTCATCTGCACCCCGCATCTGGGTGCCTCCACCACCGAAGCGCAGGTCAACGTCGCGCTGCAGGTGGCGGAACAGATGGCCGATTACCTGGTCAATGGCGGCGTCACCAATGCGCTCAACATGCCCAGCCTCAGCGCAGAGGAAGCGCCCAAGCTGAAGCCTTACATGAAGCTGGCCGAAAATCTCGGCAGCCTGGTGGGGCAGCTTGCGCATGGCAATCTGACCACGATCAGCATCGAGCGCGAAGGCGCAGCGGCGGAACTGTCGGGCAAGCCGATCGAAGGTGCTGTCCTTGCCGGCCTGATGCGGCAGTATTCCGACACGGTGAACATGGTCAACGCGCCCTATCTGGCGAAGGAACGCGGGCTGGACGTGCGCTCCATCCGCCACCAGAAGGAAGGCGCCTACAACACGCTGATCCGCGTCACGGTGGCCACCGAGCAGGGCGACCGTTCGGTGGCCGGGACGTTGTTCGGCAGCATGGACAGCGGCGGCGCGCCGCGCCTTGTGGAAATGTTCGGCATCGGGATCGAGGCGGAACTGAGCGGCAACATGCTCTACATCGTGAACGACGACGCGCCCGGCTTCATCGGCCGGATCGGTACCCTGCTGGGCGAGAACGGCATCAATATCGGCACGTTCAATCTCGGCCGGCGCGAGGCGGGCGGCGAGGCCGTCCTACTGCTGAGCGTGGACCAGCCGATCACGCAGGACGTGGTGAAGCAGGCCTGCGCCGTGGAAGGCGTGCGCCTTGTGAAGCCGCTGGCCTTCTGATCCGTCATCAGTCCCCTTCCAGCGCCATCTTCGCCGTTTGAGCGGGATGGCGCTGGAAACCGGAACGGGCTAGGGGCCTCGCCATGACGAAGACCGACGACCTGTTGCCCATCGGGCTGGAAGACCGTCTGCCTGCCGAAGCGCGCAGCCTTATAGAGGCTATGCGCTCCGCATTGGAGGCGATGGACAGTCACGGATACGACCGGGTCAGCCCGCCGCTGGTGGAATTCGAGCAGTCGCTCGCCGGGCGGATGGACGGGCTGGGCACGCGCCGCCAGTTCCGCTTCGTCGATCCTGCCAGCCTGCGCACGCTGGCGCTGCGGTCGGACATCACGCCGCAGATCGGGCGTATTGCATCGACCGGCCTTGCCTCTGCCCCGCGGCCCCTGCGTCTGTGCTATGGCGGCGATGTCGCGACGATGGTGGCGGACCAGCTCGCCCCGGCTCGCCAGCGCACCCAGATGGGGGCAGAACTGATCGGCGCGGACACGATTGCTGCCGCCAGCGAGATTGTCTTGCTGGCGCTGGACGCTGTCGAGGCGACCGGGGCCACCGGCCTGTCGGTCGATTTCACGCTGCCCGACCTGGTGGATACGCTGAGCAAGGATGTCTTTCCGCTGGAGGCAGGCCGCGTCGATGCCGTCCGGCGGGAGCTCGATACGAAGGACGCAGGCGGCCTCGTCAGCGCAGGCGGCGGGGCCTACCTGCCGCTGATCCACGCGGCGGGCCCCTTCGCGGACGCCATCGACAAACTGAAGAACACCGATGCCGGCGGCGCGCTCGCCACTCGTATCGAAGGGCTGGAAGCCATTGCCGCTTCTGTCGGAGACCGGGCCCGGATCACGCTGGACCCGACCGAGCGCCACGGCTTCGAATACCAGAGCTGGTTCGGCTTCACGCTCTATACCGAGGGATCGCGCAAGGCGCTGGGCCGCGGCGGGACGTATCGCATTGGCGGAACGGGCGAGGCGGCCACCGGCTTCTCGCTCTATCTCGACGCGCTGCTGTCCGCGCTGCCCGCTGCCGAGACGCGGCCGCTCGTCTTCCTTCCCGTGGACCACGACCGCGACACGGCGCGCAAGGTCCGCAGCGAGGGTTGGCGAACCGTCGCGGCCCTGTCGGACGGCGACGACCCGCAAAAGCTCGGCTGCACCCACCGCCTGTCGGGCGATGAAGTGCAGCCGCTTTGAGCCAGGGCTTCCCGGGCCTTAGCTGAACTCGGCCGGGTCGGGACCCATCCGGCCATCGGCATCGTCGAGATCGTCGATCGCCTTCATCTGCGCATCGGTCAGTTCGAAATCGAGCGCCTTGAAATTGGCCTTGATGTGATCGGGCTGCGTCGATTTCGGGATCGGCACATTGCCGCATTGCAGGTGCCAGGCGATGACCACCGCGCTGACCGGCTGGCCGATTTCGTCCGCGATGTCCTTGATCGGGCCACGCTCCAGCGCTTCGCCCTGGCCGAGCGGCGACCAGCACTGGGTGATGATGCCCATGTCGTTATGAAGCTGGCGCAGTTCGCGCTGCTGGAAATTGGGGTGGGCCTCGATCTGGTTGAGTGCCGGCGTGACGCCTGTTTTATCGACGATGCGCTTCAGGTCTTCTTCCCGGAAATTGGAAACGCCGATCGATTTCGCGCGCCCTTCGTCGCGCAGTTCGATGAACGCTTTCCAAGTTTCCACGAACAGGTCCTTGTCCGGGCAGGGCCAGTGGATCAGCAGCATGTCGACGTGATCGCGGTCCAGGCGCTGCAGGCATTTGTCGAATGCCTTTTTCGTCCGGTCGTAACCCTGGCTGTCGTTCCAGATCTTGGTCTGCAGGAAGATGTCGGACCAGTCGCCGATGCCCTTGCCGACGCCTTTCTCGTTTCCGTAGACGGCGGCGGTGTCGATCAACCAGTACCCGGTCTCGATCGCGGTCTTCACCGCGTCCGGCGCATCCTCGTCCTCGATCTTGTAGGTGCCGAAGCCGAGCTGCGGGATTTGCCGGTCGTCGTTCAGGGTCAGGGTGGGATAGTCTGTCATGGGTGTCTCCTTCATATGCCCTACCAACAGACGGGCCGTGCAAAATGTCCTGACGTTTGCGCGAAACGTCCGTTTCCTGTTGGCCTTCGCCGTGCCATAGGGCGCGGCATATCCGGGCAGACCTGCTGCCAGCACATTCGAAGGGTGATACGACTTGGCAAACGTAACCGTGATCGGCGCGCAGTGGGGCGACGAGGGCAAGGGCAAGATCGTCGACTGGCTGGCCAGCCGGGCCGACGCCGTCGTACGGTTCCAGGGCGGGCACAATGCCGGCCACACGCTGGTGGTGGGCGACACCACCTACAAGCTGTCCCTGCTGCCCAGCGGCATCGTCACGGGCACGCTTTCGATGATCGGCAATGGCGTGGTGCTGGACCCGTGGGCGCTGAAGGCGGAGGTCGAGAAGCTGGAAGGGCAGGGCGTCACCATCAATGACGACAATTTCGCCATCGCCGACAATTGCCCGCTCATCCTGCCGCTGCACCGCGACCTCGACGGCCTGCGCGAAGCGGCGGCGGGCAAGGGGAAGATCGGGACCACCGGCCGCGGCATCGGTCCGGCTTATGAAGACAAGGTCGGCCGCCGCGCGATGCGCGTGTGCGATCTGGCCCATCTGGACCAGCTCGACCCGCAGCTCGACCGCCTCTGCGCGCATCACGATGCCCTGCGCGCCGGGTTCGACCAGCCGCCGGTCGACCGGGAGGCACTGAAGAAGGAACTGGCCGAAATCGCGCCCTTCGTGCTGCAATATGCGCAGCCGGTCTGGAAACGCCTGAAGAAGGTCCGCAAGGCAGGCGCCCGCGTCCTGTTCGAAGGCGCGCAGGGCGTGCTGCTGGATGTCGATCACGGAACCTATCCCTTCGTTACCAGCTCCAACACGGTCAGCGGCAGCGCGGCGGCCGGCAGCGGACTGGGGCCGAATGCCACCGGCTTCGTGCTGGGCATCGTGAAGGCTTACACCACGCGCGTCGGCAGTGGCCCGTTCCCGACCGAACTGGAGGACGAGGTCGGCCAGACTTTGGGCGAACGGGGCCATGAATTCGGCACCGTCACCGGTCGCCAGCGCCGGGTCGGCTGGTTCGATGCCGTGCTGGTGCGCCAGACCTGCGCCATCAGCGGCGTGACCGGCATCGCGCTGACCAAGATCGACGTGCTCGACGGGTTCAAGACGGTGAAGATATGCACCGGCTATCGCCTCAACAACACAATCATGGACTACCTGCCCAGCCACGCGGCAAGCCAGGAAGCGATCGAGCCGATCTACGAGGAAATGCCCGGCTGGCAGGAAAGCACGGCAGGCGCGCGTAGCTGGGCGGACCTGCCCGCCAATGTGGTGAAATACGTCCAGCGTATCCAGGAACTGATCGAAACGCCGGTCGCGCTGGTATCGACCAGCCCGGAACGCGACGACACGATCCTAGTGCGCGATCCGTTCGAGGATTGATGCGCCGGCCGGGCGCCTTCAGCCTGCTGCTCGCAGCGCTGCTGCCGGTCGGCGCCTGTGCGCCTGCACCGCCACCGGCACCGCCTCTTGTGCCGGCGGCCGCACCGATGGTGGAATACCTCCTCGTCGACAAGTCGGAGCGCACGCTATGGGCCTATTCGCGCGGGAAAATCGTGCGGACCTATACGGGTCTGCAATTCGGCGACGCGATGTTCGGGCACAAGCAGTTCGAGGGCGACGAGCGCACGCCAGAGGGGCGCTATGTCATCGATACGCGCAATCCGGACAGCCGCTATCACCTGTCGCTGCGCATCAGCTATCCGAACCCGCAGGACCGCGCCTACGCGGCATCGCGCGGGCGGGACCCGGGCGGTGACATATTCCTGCATGGCCAGCCCAACGGAATAGCTTCGGGTCGGATGCAGGGCGACTGGACCGATGGCTGCATCGCGCTGGCCAATCCTGAGATTGCCGAACTTTACGAACTGGTCGAAGACGGGACCGTGATCGACATCCGTCCCTGAATTCTTGACATGAACTCTTTTTGTTCCTTAGGTGTTCCTTCTATTCCGTAGGAGCCCTTATTCATGGCGCAAGCCGATTTTTCCTATGAGCCGGCGGGTGATGTCTCCCGCCTGCCGCTTGCCACGACGATCCTGTGCGACCGCGACAGCGGGCGCGAGGCATGGTGCGATGATGCGGAGGCGGCGGGCCTTTCCGTCATGCGGCAGGGCGCCATCGCGGATTTTGCGGAAGGGGATATGCGGCCGCTTGGGCGTGTGGTGCTGGCCGGCTGCCCTCAGGCGAATGCACGAACCCTCGCGGCGCTGGCCCGGATCGACGAACGGGTTGCTGAAAGCGGTGCGGCCTTGCTGGTTTGCGTATCGCAGGGCTCGCTGGAGCCTGTCTTTGCGTGCCTGGCATCTTCACGCCCGCAGATCCTTGTCGATCCCTCGCATGGCGACCGGCTGCTGGCACTGGGGCGTGTGAAGATGGGCGGGCCGGACAGCAGGGTGCGCGATCTGTCGGATGACGACCGCATCAACCTGCTGCGCCTGACCGAGCAGGTCAGCGAGATCGCGGAAAAGCTGGAACGGCTGGGCCAGCCGGGCCTGTCCGGTTCGGGCGGCGCATTCCGGTTCGAATCGCCTGCCGACGGCTATCGCGGCGAAGGCGATGCGGAGGCGTCGCTGGTCCGCAAAGGGCGGCCGGCGCTCCCCGATCCGCGGCTGGTGCGCCAGATCATCCGCCAGCGGCAGGCGCGCGCCAAATTCTTCGACGGGGACCTGTTCGCCGACCCTGCATGGGACATGCTGCTGGACCTGACCGCCGCCCGGGCAGAGCACACGCGCGTCGCCGTCACCTCGCTCTGCATCGCCAGCGGCGTGCCTGCGACCACGGCGCTGCGCTGGATCAGCCAGATGGTGGAGGCCGGCCTGCTTGAACGGGTGCAGGACGATGCCGACAGGCGCCGGGCTTTCATCGCGCTGACCGACACGGCAGCAGAAGCGATGGCGCGCTATTTCGCGCATATCCGTGCGGAGGCTGGCGAGCCTGTTTGAGGGTTAGTGTCGCCGGTCAGGCGCGGGTCAGGATAACCGTCAGGCCCTCTGCCGGGGGATTGGCAGGCAAGGGCATACGCTGCGCATCGGCGCGGGACCGGTCGAGGATCGCTGCGGGGATCGACGGGTCGTAAATCAGCGTGTCGCATGTGCCCAGCAGGCGGGCCTGTTTCAGGGTCAGATCTTCCGGATCGTCGCTCGCAATCGCGATTTCCACGACCGACGCATCCTCTATCGCCCCGGCACCGCCCTCCAGCCACCGTGCCACGTCCTCCGCATCGGCGCCTGCAAGCGGGTCTAGCACGCCGCCTTCGCCCAGCGCGCGGTCCACGGCCGTGCGGCGCGCATCGCCGTCGGCCCATGTGGCACGCATCGCATCGCGGGCATCGCGCAGGGCAGCGGCCAGCGGGCCGAGCGACTGGGGCAGCAATCGTTCCAGCCGCAGGCGCAGATGCTTGGCAAGGCCCGCCGATGCGCCCGACGTACTGACCGCAACCAGCACGGGTTCGCGGTCCAGGATGCTGGGCGTGGTGAAATCGCACAGTTCGGGACGGTCGGCGACATTCACCAGCAGCCCCTTGCGCTTCAGCCGCAATGCGGCGGCTTCCGCCTCGCGTTCGTCGTCCAGCGCAACGAAGGCGAGATGCGCGTGATGCGCCTCTGCCTCGCTGCAGGGTATGCCTCCGGCACGTTCGACCAGCCGGGTCTTCGCCTCTCCCATCACGCCCTCGCTCACCACCACGACACGCCTTCCGCGCACCCGGTGGAAGAGGGGGAGGGAGCCTATTCCAGCCATTCGGGAACCCGCTCCGCATCCATGATGGCGCCTGCGTCGATACGGTCGGCGACCACCGCATGACGATCGCCGTCGACCAGCACTTCGGCCACGAACCCGCGCGAGTTGTAGCTGCTGGCCATGGTCGCGCCATAAGCTCCGGCGGTGCGGAACACGGCAAGGTCGCCTGCCGACAGCGCGTCGCAATCGCGGCCCATGGCGAAGGTGTCGCCCGTCTCGCAGATCGGGCCGACGATGTTGGCCGTCATCTGCGAACCATCGGGCGTGACGGATGAAAATCCGTGATAGGCGCCATAGAGTGCGGGGCGGGCAAGGTCGTTCATCGCCGCATCCACGATGACGAACGGGTCGCGCACCCCGCGTTTCACTCGCACCACGCGGGTCAGCAGGACGCCGGCGTTCCCGGCAATGACGCGGCCGGGTTCGAAGGTCAGGTTGACGTCCCAGTCCGCGGTCACCCTCTTCACCATTTCGCCATAGGCGGCGGGGGAAGGCGGGCTTTCGCCCTCGCGGTAGGGGACGCCCAGGCCGCCGCCCAGGTCCACATGGGTAATCGTGTGCCCGGCCCCGCGCAGGTCCGCGACCAGTTGGCCGACCTTGCCGAAAGCGGTTTCCAGCGGGGTCAGGTCCAGAAGCTGGCTGCCGATATGCAGGGCGACGCCCCGCAGGTTCAGGCCCTCCAGCGCCGACAGTTCGTCGAAAGCCTCGTGTGCGCGGACCAAGGGAATGCCGAACTTGTTGTCTGCCTTGCCGGTCGAGATCTTGTCGTGGGTCCCGGCATCGACGTCGGGATTGATCCGCAGCGCGGCCTGCGCGGTCAGGCCCATCTCGCGTGCCATCTCTGCAAGCTCGCGGCCTTCTTCGAGCGATTCGATGTTGAACTGGCCGATCCGGCTGGTGAGGCCAAGCTGCAGTTCCGTGCGGGTCTTGCCCACGCCGGAGAACACGATCTTTTCCGGAGCCATCCCTGCCGCCAGCGCGCGGCGCAGTTCTCCGCCCGATACGACGTCCGCCCCGAAACCCTGCTGCTGCAGGACCTTCAGCACGGCAAGATTGGGGTTCGACTTGACGGCAAAGGCAATCAGCGGTTCGCCATTGCCCGCGCCCGCCACGCTTTCCGAAAAGACGCGGGCATGGCGTTCCAGCGTGGCGCGCGAATAGACGTAAACGGGCGTCCCGACATCCTCCGCAATGCGCGGCAAGGGTACGTTTTCGGCGTGCAGGACGCCGTCCTTCAGGGCAAAATGATCCACGGGGGCTGGTCCTATTCGGGAGGCAGGTCGAAAGGGTCGTCTTCGCGTTCCTCCGACCGGCGTCTGAGTTCGATGCTGCGTTCGGGTGCCGCAAGCGTGTCGAGTTCGAGAAGGTCGTCCGCTTCGGGCTGCGCGCTGGCGCCATAGGGCGCTGGCGGCAGGTCCGCAGGCGGCACCGGCTCGAGCGCGGTTTTCTGTCCGCAGCCGGCCAGCAGCAGGGCGGCCAGGGCGACGGGGTAAAGGCTGCGCAGACGCATCATTCCTCCATTCCCAGCGCCTGCCTAGCGCGGGCTACCTGGAGACGTACCTGTTCCGGCGCGGTTCCGCCATAGGATGCGCGCGCCGCGACCGAGGCATCGACCGACAGCGCATCGAACACCCGCTCGTCGATCCGCGCATCGATAGCCTTGAGCTGTTCCAGCGACAGCGCGTCCAGCGCCACGCCTTCCGATTCCGCCAGTTTCACCGCCGCGCCGGTGATGTGATGTGCCTCGCGGAACGGGATGTCGGCCTGCGTCACCAGCCAGTCGGCAAGGTCGGTCGCGGTGGCATAGCCCAGCTCTGCTGCGGCGCGCATCCGCTCGGCGGAGAAGGCCGCGTCCGCCACCATTCCGGTCATCGCGGCAATCGACAGGTCGAGCAGGCCCGCCGCCTCGAACACCGGCGGTTTGTCGTCCTGCATGTCCTTGGAATAGGCGAGCGGCAGGCCTTTCATCGTGACCATCAGCGTGGTCGCGCAGCCGACGATGCGCCCGGCATGGCCGCGCACAAGTTCGGCGGCGTCGGGGTTCTTCTTCTGCGGCATGATGCTGCTGCCGGTGGAAAGCGCATCGGGCAGGCGGACGAAGCCGAAGGGCTGACTGGCCCAGATGACGAATTCCTCTGCCAGCCGCGAGAGATGGAGCGAGCACTGTGCCGCCGCCATCAGGTAATCCATCGCGAAATCGCGGTCGGACACGGCATCGAGGCTGTTGGCCGTCGGATGGTCGAAGCCCAGCGCCGCCGCCGTCGCGTCGCGGTCGATGGGGAAACCCGTACCCGCCAGCGCGGCGCTGCCCAGCGGGCTTTCGTTCATCCGCGCCCGCGCGTCGGCCAGCCGCGAACGGTCGCGCCGGACCATCTCGTAATAGGCCATCAGGTGATGGCCCAGGGTCACTGGCTGCGCGGTCTGCAAATGGGTGAAGCCGGGCATGATGCTGTCCGCATGTTCGCCCGCCCGGGTGACGAGTGCGCGTTGCAAGGCCTCGAGCCCTGCATCCGCACGCTCCAGCGCCTCGCGGGTCCAGAGGCGGAAGTCGGTCGCGACCTGGTCGTTGCGGCTGCGCGCGGTGTGGAGGCGCCCGGCGGCCGGTCCGACCAGTTCGGTCAGACGGGCCTCCACCGTCATGTGGATGTCTTCCAGATCCCAGTCTTCGGGCACGCCGTCGCGCTCGTACTCGCCTGCGACGTCGTCCAGCCCGCCGGAGATCGTGCGCGCATCGGCCTCGGTAACGATACCCTGCGCCGCCAGCATGGCGACATGCGCCTTGGACGCGGCGATATCCTGCCGCCACAGGGCCTTGTCGAACGGAATCGAGGCATTGATTTCGCGCATGACCGCACTAGGTCCGCCAGCGAACCTGCCGCCCCACATCTGGTTGGAGCCTTCCGTGTCCCGGTTACCCATTACGCTAGTCGCCTGTGCCATTCTGCTGAGCGGGTGCGATAGGTCGCCCGCCACGCCGGTGCAAGGCGATGACGCGTTGGCCGCTGGCAAGGAGAGCTTGGATGGTGCGACATCCTCCGCTGCGGGAGAGATCGACCGGTCCCGCGCGGGCGAGCCGGTGCCGGACATCACCCTGTCGGACCCCGCCGGCGAATCCCTCACGCTGGGCGGCGGCACGGGCACGCCGATGCTGGTCAATCTGTGGGCGACCTGGTGCGCTCCGTGCATCAAGGAAATGCCGCTGCTGGACGAGCTTGCCGCCGAGCTGGACGGCGAGGTCCAGGTCCTGACCATCAGCCAGGACCTGAACGGGGCGGATGCGGTGGAGCCGTTCTTCGCAAGGAACGACCTGCCCAACCTGCCGAAATGGCTCGACCCCGAAACCGGGTTCGCCTTCGCCATCGGTGCGGGCGGCCTGCCTGTCACGGTGCTGTACGATGCGGGCGGGCGCGAGGTGTGGCGGATCGCGGGCGATTACGACTGGTCTTCGGCACAGGCACGCGGCGCCATCGACGAAGCGCTCTGAGCGGCGGACGCGTAGCGCATCCTCAACACCATATTAACCTGTCGCGGCTAGTGCTAACCCATGGAAATACTGCACGGAAAAGCCATCGAAGGCGGTCGCCCCCTCACCGAAGCCGAACTGGAAACGCTGGCGCGCGACCAGCTCGAGATCCTGCGCCAGAGCTTCTCTGCAAAACCGGCGCTGGCCAGGACGGACGACGTCCTGAGCCTGCGGCTGGCGGAGGAATTGCGGCTGGTCTCCCGCATGCTGGACATGCTGGAAAGCCGCGTCTCGCCCGAAGCGGCGAAGCAGATCGACACGGCCGAGGATGCGATCGACGACATCGCCGACATCGTCGAGGCGGACGACCCGTGCGATGCGATGGCCACCGTGGACAGCGACCTTGCGCGCCGGATCACGCGCCGCTCGCTCGACGGTAGCGGTGGCCCGTGCGACAATCGCCGCCCGTCGATCCTGAGAAAGCCGGACTGACTCCGGACTACCCCCGGATGCACCATCGAAGAAAAGGGGGGAAATGGTGGGCGATGACAGGCTCGAACTGCCGACCCTCTCGGTGTAAACGAGATGCTCTACCAACTGAGCTAATCGCCCGCTCCGTTTCAGAAGCGCTGGCCCGTTGCCGGGGCAGACGCGCTATCTAGCGCCTTGGCGGACAGATTCAATTGCGAAGTTGGGCCTTTCGTCGCTAGGCGCGATTTTCATGGCCCATGCACGTCTCACAGTTCTCGCCACGGGGGGCACGATTGCCGGCATTGCCGGGTCCGCCCTGGCCCATGATTATCGCCCCGGGCAGATCGACATCGCCGAATATCTCTCGCGCGTGAAGGGGCTGGGTCTGGAGGCGGAGTTTTCCGGCCGGCAGATCGCCAATATCGGGTCGGAGAATATCGGGCCGGCCGTCTGGACCCCGCTGCATTCCGCGATCCGTGACGCGCTGGCCGATCCCGGCTGCACCGGCGTCATCGTGACGCACGGGACCGATACGCTGGAAGAGACCGCGTTCCTTCTCGACCTGACGCTGCCCTGCGCCAAGCCGGTCGTGCTGGTGGGCGCGATGCGTCCAGCCGATGCGGTGGGGTATGACGGCCTCAGGAATTTCGCCAATGCGGCGCGTGTGGCCAGCGATCCGGATGCGTCGGGGCGCGGCGTTCTGGTGGTGATGGGCGACCGCGTCTTTGCCGCGCGCGACGTGCGCAAGGTCCGAACGCGCAGCACCGATGCCTTTCGCGGCTATCCGCGCGGATCGATCGGGCTGGTCACGCCAAGCGCGCTGGACTGGTTCGGTGCACCGTGGAGAGCGAACGATGCGGCCCGTTTCGACTATGCAAGCGACCTGCCGCCAGTGGTGATCCTCTACGCCCATGCGGACATGGACCCGGACCTTGCCCGCCGTATCGTGGGGGTGGACCAGCGCGGCATCGTCGTGGCGGGCGTGGGCGAGGGGAACCTGCCGGATGCCGTGCGCAGCGTGCTGGTCGAACGGCGCCGACGGGGCGTGGCAGTTGTGCGGGCAAGCCGGGTGGACGAGGGCCTGGTGGACCGGGAGCCGGAGGACGATCCCAACGGCTTCGTCGCGTCCCGAGCGCTAAATCCGCAAAAGGCGCGAATCCTGCTGCAATTGCTGCTCGCCAGCGGGGTAAGCGATCCTGCTGAAATGCAGGCTGCCTTCGACGAAAGATGAGGCGGTTGGCGCGCCCGCCGATGCGAGCGCGCCCCAAAATCAGGAATTCGGCGTGACGAGGTATTTCTCGCCCGTCTTCATCTGCTTGTAATCGAGGATGGCGTCCTTCGTCAGCATGCCTTCCAGGTCCACCTTCTCCTTGTAGCTGCTGGCAAAGGTGGTCGTCAGGTTGTCGAGCACGCGTTTGCGCATCCGGCCCACCGTTTCCATGCCGGCCGACTGGAGGAACGGCGTCAGCAGCCAGCCCGACAGCGTCCAGCCGAAGCCGTAGGAAGGCGTCAGCGTCGTCGGGCCGAAATCGAGACGGCCATAAATGAACATCCGCTTCTGCTGGTTGGAACCGTAGCGCGAATATTCGGTCATCTTGCCGACGGCGACCTGCTCCATCGCCTTGAAGCAGTGATCGACCATCTTGCCGCCGCCGATGGGATCGAAGCCGTAGAAGGCATCCGTATCGTCGATGGCGGATTTTAGCTGGTTCATGAAATCGTCGTCGGACGAGTTTACCACATGGGTCGCGCCCTGCGATTTCAGCAGCTCTGCCTGGTCGGCCTTGCGCACGATGTTGACGAGGCCCACGCCGTCTTCGAGGCAGATGCGGTTCAGCATCTGGCCCAGGTTCGATGCGCCGACCGTGTGCAGGATCGCCTTTGCGCCGTCCATCTTCGCATTTTCGACGAAGCCCAGCGCGGTCATCGGGTTCACGAAGCTGGAGGCGCCGGCCTCTGCACTGTGATCGCCCAGCGGCAGGCACATATTGGCATCGGCG
This sequence comes from Erythrobacteraceae bacterium WH01K, assembly GCA_027941995.1. Classification (NCBI taxonomy): domain Bacteria; kingdom Pseudomonadati; phylum Pseudomonadota; class Alphaproteobacteria; order Sphingomonadales; family Erythrobacteraceae; species Erythrobacteraceae bacterium WH01K. The sequence goes on from CP115966.1 coordinate 1,189,473, forward strand.
ATGGCGTACTGGCTGAACGCGGTGCCCGGGACGCAGGCGACCCGCTGGCCCATCAGCGCCTTCGCCGCGTCGCTGTCGCCGGTGGCGACAACGGTGCCTGCGCCTTCGTTACCCGCGGGCAGACGCTGGCCGTGGCGCGATTTCTGGCCCGAATTGAACGGTTCCGGCATCGTCGCGACAACCTTGCCGGGCGAATATTCGGCGTTCTCGAAATCGGCCGCGCCGGTCAGGATGGCAAGGTCGCTGGGATTGATCGGCGCCGCTTCCATTTTCACCAGGACCTGGTTGCCGGTAGGATCGGCGAATTCGCTCTGCGCGATTTCGAGCGTCAGCTTGCCGTCTTCGGTCAGCGTCGTGAAAAGCTGTTTGCCAGTGGTCGTCATTCAGGGGGCTCCTCTCTTCATGGATATGTTGCGCGCACGAAATACAGCCCGTGCGCCGGGGCATTCAGGCCAAGCTCCTGACGGTCGCGCGCCTCCAGTGCAAGGGCGACCTGCTCTTCCCGCCAACGTCCCATGCCGACCAGTGCCAGGCATCCGACGATCGAGCGGACCTGGTGGTGGAGGAAGCTGCGCGCCTCGACCTCGGTTATGACGTGGGCCCCTTCGCGCCGGACGGATATCCGGTCGATCGAGCGCACGGGGCTGTCGGCCTGGCAATGGGCGGAGCGGAAAGTGGTGAAATCGTGCACGCCGACGAGTGCCTGCGCGCTGCGATGCATCGCCTCGGCATCGAGCTGCGGCGCGACCTGCCATGCCCGGTCCTTCTCCAGCGTCAGCGGCGCGCGGCGATTGGCGATGCGGTATTCATAGGCGCGGCCCGTGCAGGAAAAGCGCGCGTGCCAGTCTTCCGGCACGATTTCGCAGGCGGTGACGGCCACGGGATCGGGGCGCAGATGCGCGTTCAGCGCTTCCATCAGGCGGAACGGCGTCATGTCCTTGTCGATGTCGGCATGGCTGCGCATGGCGAGCGCATGGACGCCTGCATCGGTGCGGCCTGCGCTGAACAGCAGCGCCGTTTCTCCGGTGATGCGAAAGAGCGCGTCCTCGATCGCCTGCTGGACCGTGGGCGCGTCCTTCTGCCGCTGCAGCCCGGCAAAGGGCGTGCCGTCGAATTCGATGGTGAAGGCGAACCGGGTCAAGTGAGCACTTCGCCTGCGGCCACTGCGTTTCCGCGCAGGAATTCGTCCAGCGGCATGGCCGGTTTGCCGGCCCGTTGCAGGCGGATGGGGCGTAGCGCTTGCCCCTCCGCCCCGGCGCCGCAGGCGATGGCGAGCCGGTCGTCCAGCACTTTGCCAGCCTGTCCGCTGCCCTCGGCCAGCTCGGCGCGCAGGACCTTGATTCGCTCGCCGTCCAGTTCGAACCACGCGCCGGGGAAGGGGGAGAGGCCGTGTACGTGCCGCACCAGTTCCTCAGCGGGCCGCGACCAGTCGATCCGCGCTTCCGCCTTGTCGATCTTGGGCGCGTAGGTCGCCTCGTCCTCGTCCTGCACCAGCGGGCGGTGATTGGCGAGTTCGCGCAAGGTTCCGACCATCAGCTGCCCGCCCAGCTCCGCCAGTTCCTGGGTCAGTTCGCCGTTCGTCTTGTCCTCTATCGGCGTGCGGACCGTCGCCAGCATCGGCCCTGTATCCAGCCCCGCTTCCATCTGCATGATCGTGATGCCGGTCACCGGGTCGCCCGCCATGATGGCGCGGTGGATCGGCGCCGCCCCGCGCCAGCGCGGCAGGATAGAGGCATGGACGTTCAGGCAACCATGCGTGGGCGCATCCAGGATCGGCTGCGGCAGGATGAGGCCGTAGGCCGCGACCACCGCGACATCGGCCTCCAGCGCTGCAAAGCGTTCCTTTTCCTCCGCCGATTTGAGTGAAACGGGCGAGCGCACCTCGATGCCCAGCACCTCCGCTTCCTTCTGCACGGGCGAGGGCTGCAGCTTCTTGCCCCTGCCGGCAGGGCGCGGCGGCTGGGTGTAGACGCACGCGATCTCGTGCGCGGCATGGTGCAGGGCGCGCAGTGTCGGCACCGCGAAATCGGGCGTTCCCATGAAGACGATTTTCATATGCGGCGCATAATCCCGGACCAGACCTTCCTGTTGCGAAGCCATGCCCCTATCTGTCACCCCATGGCATCGCAAGAGATCGAAACCCTCAGCAGCGCGCTGGCCCGTCTGCCCGGCCTCGGCCCGCGCAGTGCGCGCCGCGCCGTCCTGTGGCTGGTGAAGAACCGGGATAAGGCTCTGCCGCAATTGCAGGACGCGCTGGCCGCCGTGCGCGAAACGCTGGTCGAATGCCCGGTCTGCGGCAATGTCGACACGCAGGCGCCATGCGGCATCTGCGCCGATCCGCGCCGCGATGCGAAGGCAATCTGCGTGGTGGAGGACGTGTCCGACCTCTGGGCGCTGGACCGCGCGCGGCTATTCACCGGGACCTATCACGTGCTGGGCGGCAAGCTGTCGGCGCTAGACGGGGTGCGGCCCGAAGATCTCGCCATCGACACGCTGATGGCCCGGGTCGAGGCGGGCGGGGTGGACGAGATCGTGCTCGCCATGAACGCCACGCTGGAAGGGCAGACGACGGCGCATTACCTGGCCGAGCGGCTGGAGGATTTCCCCGTCCGCGTGACGCAGCTTGCCCACGGCCTGCCGGTCGGCGGGGAACTCGATTATCTCGACGAAGGCACGCTGGCCCAGGCCTTGCGGGCAAGGCGACCGGTGTAAGGTTGGTGCTCGATTGCCGATCAGCGCAATCGGAAACACGCGCTTGTTTGCAAGGCTTCAAGCCCCTAAATAAGGCCTATGGCTATCCGCGAAATCCTCGAAGTGCCGGACCCCCGGCTGAAAACCGTCTCGACCCCCGTCACCGAGTTCAACGACGAGCTGAAAACGCTGGTCGATGACATGTTCGAGACGATGTACGATGCGCCCGGCATCGGCCTCGCCGCCATCCAGGTCGGCGTGCCCAAACGCGTGCTGGTGATCGACCTGCAGGAACCCGACATGGATGCAGAGCCGGAGGAATGCGGCCACGACCATGGCGACGGGCAGGGCGCGCACAAGCATTACCCGGTCAAGAAGGATCCGCGCGTATTCGTGAACCCGGTCATCCTCCATCCCGACGAGGAACTGGGCACCTATCAGGAAGGCTGCCTCTCGGTCCCCGAAATCTACGCCGATGTCGACCGGCCCAAGACCTGCACCGTCCGGTACCAGGACCTAGAGGGCAAGGAGCATACCGAGAAACTCGACGGCCTGCTCGCCACGTGCATCCAGCACGAGATGGATCACCTCGAGGGTATCCTGTTCATCGACCACCTCAGCCGCCTCAAACGGCAGATGGCGCTCAAGAAACTGGACAAGCTGCGCAAGGCGGCGTGATTTGTAGCCCATTAAACGAAAAAGCCCCGCTCACCGGCGGGGCTTTTTGTTTGTAGCCTGAGAACAGCCTCAGCTGTCGGAGCTATCCATTTCCTTGAGAGCCTTCTGCACGTCGGCGATCACTTCCTCGCACATGGTCGTGCAGCGCTTGCAGTGCGCGTCGTCATGCATCTTGCAGAGCTCGTGGCACTGTTCGACCGCAACGATGGTGGCTGCGCCCTGCGCCTTGATCGCCTTCACGTTCCCGCCGGTGCGGCGGCTGCCCATGCGGTAGAACGCGGTGCACGCATCCGACGCGTCGAGGCACCGGCGGATGCATTCCGCGCGTTCGGACGCGTTCTCTTCTGCGAGGCAGGCGTCGGCGCAGGAATTCATGATGGCCGCGCCATACATGGCGTGCTTCACCGCTTCGCCCAGCGCCTCTGTGTAGTCGCCGCCGACTGCGGGGTGGTCCTGGATCATTTCCTTGATCGACATTCGTTTATCTCCTTTGCAAGCTTGAGCGAACGGGGCCGGGGAATGTTCCGCGAATGCGCTTGGCGGACGGTTTCGTTCCAGCTATGTTCTGGACATGGATATGACTACAATCATTTTCGTCTTCATTGCCCTGCTTGCCGGGGGCGCTTTTGGCTGGTTCGCGGGATCGCGCCCCGTCGCGGACTGGCGTGCGCGCCATGCGGAGCGGGATGCGGAAGCAAAGGACCTGGCGGAAAAAGTGTCCCGCATGACGCCCGAGCTTGCGACGATGAGCGACCGGGCCGCCCGCGCCGACGCCCTCGCAGAGCAGCTGGATATGGCGCGTGGCGACCGGGAAACGCTTCGCTCGGAACTCGAAGGCGTCCGCCAGCAGGCCGCGCGGGTCGAACCGCTGGAGCGCGAGATGCGCGAGCTGCGTACGGTGAATGAGGAGGCGGCGGACCGGCTGCGGCGGGAGAAGGCCGCACTCGCCTCGGAACTCGATACGCTCAAGAGCGGGGCCGCGGCGCGCGAGAAGGCGCTGGAGGACCGCTATGCCGAGCGCGAGAAGCATTTCGAACGCGAACTCGGCCGCCTGGTCGAAGCGGAGGAAAAGCTGCAGGCAAAGTTCAACGAGATCGGCGAGAAGATGCTGGAAGGCGCACGGTCCAAGTTCATGGAAGGTGCACAGTCGCATCTCGCCAATCTCAACAAGGAAAGCCTTGCCGAACTGGAAAAGAAGGTCGGTCCGGTGGGCGAGACGCTGGACCGTTATCGCAAGCGGATCGACGAGATCGAGAAGAACCGCGCCGAGGCCTATCACCAGTTGCAGGGCGTGATCGGCGAAGTCCGCGCCGGGCAGGAACGCGTGGTCGAGGGCGCGCACAAGATTACCACAACGCTGAAGGGCGCGACCAAGGCGCGGGGCGACTGGGGTGAATTGCAGCTGGAAAACCTGCTGGAGAGCTGCGGCCTGAGCGCGCGCACCGATTTCAAGCGCGAGGTCGGTATCAAGGACGACGAGGGCCGGGACCTGCGGCCCGATGCTGTCATCAATATTCCCGGCGGGCGAAAGCTGATCGTCGACGTGAAGAACGTCTTCAACACGTACAAGGAAGCGAACGAGGCGGAGACCGAGGAACAGCGACACGAATTGCTGCGCAAGCACGCGCGCGAACTGCGCGGCCATATTCAGGCGCTATCGGCCAAGCGGTATCAGGACCATCTGGAGGGCTCTGCCGATTTCGTCGTCATGTTCGTACCGGGCGAGCACGTGTTGTATGCCGCGATGACGCAGGATGACGGACTGCTCGACTATGCGCTGCGCCAGAACGTGGTCCTTTCCTCGCCGCTCAATTTCATGTCGATCGCCATGACCGTGGCGACCGTCTGGCGGCAGGCAGGCGTTCAGGCGGACGCGCAGGAAATCGCGAAGCTGGGGAAGGAACTCTATGACAGGCTGGGTGTTGTGGCGCGTCATCTGTCCAATCTGCGACGCGATCTTGGCAAGGCGAACAGCAGTTTCGACTCTTTGGTCGGATCGTTCGATACTAATCTGCGCCGGACGGGCGAACGGTTCGAGGAACTGAGCATCGACACGTCGGCAAAGGATTTGCCCGAGGCACTGCCCATCGGCCGTCAACCCCGCCGCCTTGCCAATTTCAGCGAGGACGATGGCGACGGTCTTGCGCAGGATGCCGCCGAATAAGTCGTTCGTGGTTCAAGGGCGGATTTCGGTGTCCTACAGGCCGCGCGATCGATAGGGCGGATGGCCTGCTCTTTCTCATCGCCAGCCTGTAGCTCCGCGACTTTTCTTTTTTCCGCGCAGGAAGTGTCAACTTCGCAAACCGGACTAACCGTCCAAGATATAATGATTTTTCGAGAATACCGTCGACGCGGCCCTGTCAACTTCGTCAACTTCATCCGCGTTCCAGCGCGTCCAGCACCTCATATCCCAGCACGGCCGCCGCGACCGCTGCATTCAGGCTGTCTGCGCGGCCTTTCATCGGCATCGTCACCCGCAGGTCGCATTCCGCCTCGTAAGACTCCGGCAAGCCCTGCGATTCGTTGCCGACCATGACGAAGCACGGCGACGCATAGGGGGCGCCGCGATAGGGCACGGCATCGCGCAGGGATGCCGCGACCAGCTGGCCTTCGCCTGCACGCAGCCAGGGAAGGAAATCCTCCCACCGCGCCTGCACCAGTCCCTGGGTGAAAACCGCGCCCATGCTGGCGCGCACGGCCTCCACGCTGAAAGGATCGGCGCAGTCGTCGATCAGGATCAGTCCGCCTGCGCCGATGGCATCGCCCGTCCGCAGCATGGTGCCGAGATTGCCCGGGTCGCGCAGCGCCTGCGCCACCAGCCAGATATCGGCGGAGGTGCGGTCAATCGCGTCCAGCGACGTGTCCCACTCTGCCAGCACGCCCGCGACGCCTTGGGGATTGGACTTGCCGGTGATCTTGGACAGGATGTCGGGCGTGGTCTCGATTACCTCGCCGCCTGCCGCCGCGACAGACGCTTCGAGGTCCGCCAGCAGGGGGTGCGGATCGCGCTGGGTGGAAAGGACCAGTATTTCCGGAACGTGACCCGCCTCGCGCGCATCGGTCAGCAGCCGCAGCCCCTCGGCCAGCAGCTTGCCCTCGCGCCTGCGATGCTTCTTCTCGCGCAGCGACCGGATGAATTTTACGGTAGGGTTCGAGAAGCCGGTTATCTGGCGGCGCTCGGCAGGGGCGGGCACGGACTACTCCTCGCCGAAGCCGTCTTCGACCAGCAGGCACACCTGCTCCAGCACGGTCTCGGCATTATCGCCCGCGACGATGACCTCGATCGTGTCGCCCTTCGCCGCGCCCAGCATCATCAGGCCGAGTATCGAGCCGCCCGATGCCTCGTTCCCGTCCTTGGCCACGCGGACATCGACGCCGTCCGGCAGCTCTGCCACCACGCCGACCAGCTTCGCACTTGCGCGGGCATGGAGGCCGCGCTGGTTGACGATGACGACCTGCCGCCGGAGGGGAGCGTTCGCTTCGCTCATGACGCTTTCTTGGAAGGCGGAGTCTCGTCGTGGCCGAGAAATTCGCTCGCCACCGTGATGTAATTGCGACCAGCCTCCTGCGCCGCGACGCAGGCCTCCTTCACGGTCATTGTTTTGCGAGCACCGGCAAGGCGGATCAGCATGGGCAGGTTGATGCCCGCAATCACTTCCACGCGGCCCGTGTCGAGCAGCGAAATCGCAAGGTTCGATGGTGTGCCGCCGAACAGGTCGGTCAGCACGATCGTGCCGCTGCCGGTATCGACGCGGCCGATGGCGTCGGCGATTTCCTGCCGCCGCTGCTCCACATCGTCGTCGGGACCGATGCAGATCGTCTCCACCGCGTCCTGCGGGCCGACGACGTGTTCCATCGCTTCCACGAACTGCTCGGCTAGGTGGCCATGGGTTACCAGGATAAGTCCGATCATGGGGAGGTGCGATTCACTCGTATTGCGGCCGGTCTGCAACGGAAGATGCGATGCTGTCAGCCCGGCGCCTGTTCCACCTGATCCGCGGCGCGCGACTGCATGTTCCGGTGGATGACCGTGGGCGAAAAACCCGCCCCGCGCAAGACCTGCGCCATCGTCTGGGCGGTATAGACACTGCGATGTCGCCCGCCGGTGCAGCCGAAGGCAATGTGCAGATAGGCGCGCCCTTGCGCCTCGTATCGCGGCAACAGGTCCAGCACGAGGTCGCTTATGCGGACGAAACTTTCCGCGAAGGCAGGCTGCGCGGCGATGTAATCCGCCACCGGCCGGTCGAGGCCCGTCTGTTCGCGCAGGTCCGCCTCCCAATGCGGATTGTCGAGGAACCGCATGTCGAAGACCAGGTCGGCAAGGGGCGGCATCCCCTTGGAGTATCCGAAGCTGCTGACCGTCACATGGAGGGATTGCGGCGTCGAACCTTCGAACCGTTCGCGCACGGTCTGCTGCAGTTCGTTGGTCGCAAGGTCCGTCGTGTCGATCAGGACGTCGGCCCAGCGCCTGAGCGGGGCGAGCAGTTCGCGTTCCGACAGGATGCCGTCGCGCGCGGAACGCCCCTGCGCCATGGGATGCCGCCGACGCGTCTCGTTATAACGGCGCTCCAGCTCGCCGCTTGCGCAGTCGATGAACAGGGTCGCGATATCGAGATCGCTGCGTTCGGCGAGGCGTTTGACCTGCGCGATGATGTCGGAAGGCACGAAGCCGCGCGTTCGCGAGTCGAATCCGATGGCGAGCGGGGGATGGTCGGCCCCGTCGTCCGCCTCGCTCACCAAGCGGTCAAGCAGGCGGACGGGAAAGTTGTCGATCGCCTCCCAGCCGAGATCTTCCAGCACGTTGAGTGCCGTGGTCTTCCCGGCTCCGGACATGCCGGTGACCAGCAGGACGCGCTGCGGTCCTTGCGCGGGAGAAGAGGGCGACTCGGCTGCCATCAGGTCTGGGGCGTTCGCGTATTTGCGGTTCGAGGGGAAGGGGCAATCGACCAGCGCGCTCGTTCGACCACCGGCATACGGGACCGCTTATGCAAGTCCGTGCATCGCGAGCGCCTGCTCGATCCGCAAGGCCGACGTCCAGTCGGTGCGCCCAAGCTGCATGACCGGGATGGCTATGCCCAGCATTTCCCGCCGGGGCAGTGTCTCGGGGAACCGCTCGCCTTCCGTGCCCAGTTCCACCAGCAGGGAGACCGGGGCCTGTGTGACGGGAAAGGTAAGCAGGCCCACCCCGCGCAATTCCAGCAAGCCCTCGATATTGGGTGGGGGAGAAGCAAGCAGCGCATCCGCATCGAGGCGCAGCGCTACACCATCGTCGCCGATCAATTTTGCGCCGCGGTCGATGAGGGCAAAAGCGAGCGAGGATTTTCCGCTGCCCGGTTTCCCCGTGATCACGACCGCACGCTGCCTTATGGCCACGGCGCTTGCCTGCATCAGCAAGGGACGCACCCGTGCATCATCGTCTCGCGTCGCCGGTTGGCGCTTCGGGCAGGAAGATGGTCAGGCATGCGCCCTGCTGACCGTCTTCCCGGTCGCTCACCTCGAGCGAACCGCCATGGGCCTCTGTAATGGTGCGTCCGATCGCCAGGCCAAGACCGCTGTGGTTCCCGAAATCCTCTTCGTCCGGCCGCACGGAGTGGAAGCGCCGGAACACCTTCTCGCGCTCGGTGGCAGGGATACCGGGTCCCTGGTCGGCCACGGTCAGGGCGATGCAATCGTCCACGTGTGACAAAGTGACTTCGATCACCCCGCCGGGAGGGGAGAAGGATACTGCGTTGTCGAGCAGGTTTTCCACCACGCGTTCCATCCGGATCGGAACCCCGCGAACGAAGCTGGGGCTGGCCGGCTTTGTCAGGATGATCTCGTGACCACGATTGAGCTCGCGGTCTTCGCGGGTGACGATGATGTTCTCTGCCAATTCGGCCAAATCGAAGGTTTCGAACACGGCGCGCGAGATCTCGGCATCGACGCGGCTGGCGTCGGAAATTTCCGTCACCAGGCGATCGATGCGGCGAACATCGTGGCTCGCAATGTCGAGAAGCTGGCCCCGCAATTCCGCATCCTGCACCGTGGTCAGCGAATCGACCGCGCTGCGCAGGGAAGCGAGCGGGTTCTTGATCTCGTGCGCCACATCGGCGGCGAAATGCTCGGTCGCGTCGATACGCTGGCGAAGCGCCTCGGTCATGTCGGAAACGGAGCGGGCGAGCAGGCCGATCTCGTCCCGCCGTTCGGGCAGCCGAGGCACTTCCACGTCGCGCTCGCGCCCGAGGCGGACCCTGCTGGCTGCGCGCGACAGGGTCTGGAGGGGCTTCACGATGGTCCGGGCGAGGAACAGCGACAACAGGATCGAGGCGAGCAGGGTGAGGGCAACCCCGATGCCGAGCGTGGAGCGGGCGGCGCGAACCGATTCGGTGATGTCTATGGCATTGCGGGTCGTCAGCAGTGTCGCCCCGTTCAGGCCGACAGGAGCCGCGGCGGTGATGACCGGCGTTCCGTCCGGCGCGTCGCGCAGTACGATCTGGCTGACGCCCTGTTCCCGGGCGCGAACGAGCTCGGGCCAGGGTTCCGCAGTGGTGGCTTCGGGCTCGATATAGTCGGGAACTGGCTCCGCGCTGACCACGGTGTCTACCATCCGGTCAAGCCAGCGGGCGAAGCGCAGTCCGAATTCATCGTCTGCCGGATCGTCCAGCGTGAAGCGCGGTTCGTCCAGCTCGAAACTGTCGGCCCACAGCAAGCCTTCCGAATCGAACATTCGCAAGCGCATGTCCTGTTCCTTGCCGATCTGGATCAGCAGCGCTTCCTGCCTCTCCCGCGTGGCGCCCGCCAGGGCCTCCGCGGTGATCTGCGCCTCTATTCGCGCCAGCTTGTACCGTTCGTCCAACAGCTGGGCGCGATACGAATCGAGATAGAAGATACCCCCGCCCAGCAGGGCAAGCGGCAGGATGTTGACCGCCAGGATTCGCGCAGTCAGCGACACGCGGTCGAACAGGCTCATCCGGTCGAGGGCGCGGGACGGATCGACCGGGAGCCGCGATTTCAGGGAAGACTGCACGGGCGCCGTCTCAGCCATGGACAAGGCTACCCATCGGCGAAGCTGTAGCCTGCGCCGTAGAGTGTTTCGATCGCGGAAAATTCCGCATCGACCTTGCGGAATTTGCGTCGCATCCGCTTGATGTGGCTGTCCACGGTCCGGTCGTCGACGAAGATGTCGTCCGGGTAGGCGGCATCCATCAACTGGTTGCGGCTCTTGATGACGCCGGGCCGCACGGCCAGCGCCATCAGGATCAGGAACTCGGTTACGGTCAGGGAAACGGGCTGGCCGTCCCATGTCACGTGATGGCGCGCCGGATCCATTGTCAGGCGCCCGCGCTGTATCGTCTCGCGCGTCTGCGGGGTTTCTTCCGGCGTGTCGGCCAGCGGACCGTCGGTCGCCCCGCTCCGACGCAGGATGACGCGGATACGGGCAAGCAGGAGGCGCAGACTGAACGGCTTTGCGATGTAATCGTCCGCGCCCATTTGCAGGCCCGCTTCCTCGTCCCGCTCGTCGTCCTTGCTGGTCAGGAAGATGACCGGCAGGCGCGAATGTTCGCGCAGCCGGCGCAGCAATTCCATCCCGTCCATGCGCGGCATCTTGATATCGAATACGGCAAGGTCTGGCGGGTTCTCGAGCAGGGCCTTGAGCGCGTTTTCTCCGTCGGAATAGACGCGGGTCGCGTAGCCTTCCGACTGAAGAGCGATAGATACGGTGGTCAGGATATTGCGATCATCGTCGACCAGAGCGATGACGCGGCCGCCGGCCGGCCCCCTCGTTTCCGGACCCGCCGGTTCCGCGCCGGTCACGCCGTTCGAATGTCCGCCGATGCTTTCGGGGAGGTCCTGCTCGCTTGCCATGACCAAGGAAGTAGCGACTGGCCGCCGCCAAGACAACGCATCACCGCATCTTCCCGGCGTGAAGTTTGCGCGCCGCGTTTGACCTTGCAGCTTCCTGTCCCTATGCGCTTTCCAAAGCGCCCGCGCATACCTATGCACACCGGCAGGCGCAGCCATGGTCCGGGCGTCAATCCGGCCACATTCAGGTTCAGGAGACTTCGAGCGTGAGCGTGCCGCTTTCCCATTCACTCGCCGACCAGGGCATCGCGACCGATGCCACCATTCATGTCAACCTGACGTCGGAAGAACTGACGCAGGCAGCACTCGACAATGGCGAGGGCAAGCGTGCGAAAAACGGTCCGCTGGTCGTGGAAACGGGCAAGCACACCGGCCGCAGCGCGAAGGACAAGTTCATCGTCCGCAACGGCGAGACGGAAGACACGGTGTGGTGGGACAACAACGCCTCCATGCAGCCCGAGCATTTTGCCGCGCTGAAGGCCGATTTCATGGACGCCGTGGCGAAGCGCGACACGCTCTATGTCGCCGACCTGTTCGGCGGTTCGCAGCCGGAACACCGGGTGAAGGTGCGGGTGATCAACCAGTTCGCCTGGCACAACCAGTTCATCCGCACGCTGCTGTGCCGACCGACCGAGGCGGAGCTGGGCGGTTTCGTGCCGGAATACACGATCATCGACCTGCCCGACTTCAAGGCCGATCCTGAGCGGCACGGGACGCGCAGCGAGACGGTGATCGCGGTCAACCTCGAAGAGAAGCTCGTCCTGATCGGCGGCACGCAATATGCCGGCGAGATGAAGAAGAGCGTCTTCGGCATCCTCAACTACCTGCTGCCGCCCAAGGGCGTGATGCCGATGCATTGTTCGGCCAATATCGGGCCCGACGGCAAGACGGCCGTGTTCTTCGGCCTTTCCGGTACCGGCAAGACGACCCTGTCGGCGGATGCCAGCCGCACGCTGATCGGCGATGACGAGCATGGCTGGTCCGACACCGCTGTCTTCAATTTCGAAGGCGGTTGCTACGCCAAGATGATCCGTCTCGATCCCGAGGCCGAGCCGGAAATCTACGCCACCACGCAGATGGAGGGCACAGTCCTCGAAAACGTAGTGATGGACGAAAACGGTGAGATCGACCTCGACGACAACTCGTTGGCCGAAAACACGCGCGGCGCCTATCCGCTGAGCAGCATCCCCAATACCAGCGAAGACAATATGGGCCCGCCGCCCAGCAACGTCATCATGCTGACGGCCGATGCGTTCGGCGTGCTGCCCCCGATCGCGCGGCTGACGCCCGACCAGGCAATGTACCACTTCCTGTCGGGCTACACCGCGAAGGTCGCCGGGACCGAAATCGGCGTGACCGAGCCGGAGGCAACGTTCAGCACCTGCTTCGGCGCACCCTTCATGCCGCGTCACCCGAGCGTCTACGGCAACCTCCTGAAGAAGCGCATCGCCGATGGCGGCGCGCAGTGCTGGCTGGTCAATACCGGCTGGACGGGCGGCAAGTACGGTACCGGCAACCGCATGCCGATCAAGGCGACCCGCGCGCTGCTGAACGCCGCGCTCGACGGCAGCCTGAACGATGCCGAGTTCCGCAAGGACCCCAATTTCGGCTTCGACGTGCCGGTCAGCGTGGAAGGTGTCGATGACGGCATCCTCGATCCGCGTTCGACCTGGTCCGATCCGGAAGAATACGACCGCACCGCGCAGAAGCTGGTTCATCTGTTCGTGGACAATTTCGAACCCTTCGCCGCGCATGTCGACGAAGGCGTTCGCAAGGCTGCGCCTGCCGCCGCCTGACACCGGTTTTACAGTTGGAGAGGGAAGGCCTCGCCGGTGTTCGAGCACCGGCGGGGCCTTTTTCTTGCGCAATCGGCCGGTCGCTCTAGATTGCGGAACGGGTCGCTTGAACCGAAGGAGGAAAAGGTGGGAATTTTCGATACGATCATGGGTCAGATGGGCCAGCATGCCGACGTCGCCAACATGGCGGAAAAACTGGGCCTCGATCCCGCCATGGCGGAAAAGGCCATCGCCGCGCTTGGGCAGGCGCACGGCGAGGAAGGCGACACGGTCGAAGGCGCCGCGGCCAAGACCGGCCTCGACCAGGACACGCTCAGCAATATCGTGGAGCAGATCGGCGGCGAGGGTTCGCTCGGCCAGTATGCCGACACTTTGAAAGACAACCCCGCTGCCAGCGGCATCCTCGGGATGCTGGACCGGGATGGCGACGGAAATCCGCTCAACGACATCGCAGGGATGGCCGGCAAATTCTTCGGAAAGAAATAGGCGTCCGCCCGTTTCCAACCCCGACATTCACTTTTCGGGGAGAGAAGACATGAGCCTTGCACAGATCCTTCAGCAATCGGGCGTCATCGACAGCATGGCGGGCGAACTGGGTATCGATGAACAGACCGCGCGAGTCGGCGCAGGTGCGCTTCTGCCGGCCATTGTGGCCGGTATGGGGCGAACCTCCGCCGGTTCGTCCGGTCTTGGCGGGTTGGCAGGAGCTATCCTCGGCGGCGGCGGCGGCGGTATGCTGGACGCTGTCCTCGGCAAGGAGCCGACGCCGACGCGGAACGGCAACGACATCCTCGGCACGATCTTCGGCAACAAGGATGTGAGCCGTTCGGTCGCCGGCGAAGTCGCCAGCATGACCGGGATCGACGAAGGGGTCCTGAAAAAGATGCTGCCGATACTCGCAATGGCCGTGGCGGGTTACATGGCGAAGCAGGCCACCGGAGCAACCGGCACCGGGGGTATCGGCGGTAGCGTCGGCGGCGGAGCCGGTGGCGGGGCGCTCGGCGGAATACTCGGTTCGATTATCGGGAATCTTGCACGCCGCTAGGCAGCGCTTTTTTCCGGCGGGGGCGGGTTCGCCTCCGCCTCTTCCTGCTCGCGCCGCGCGAGATAGTTCCAGATTTCCGAAATCACGACCGAGCCTTCTCCGACGGCACTGGCGACCCGCTTGACGGACCCCGCGCGCACGTCGCCAACGGCATAGATACCGTCGCAGGACGTTTCATATTGCGAGGAACGTCCGGCATTCTCGCCGGTCTGGACGAATCCGCGCTCGTCTACCTCGGCCAGATCGCTCAGCCACTGTGTGTTGGGCGCCGCCCCGATCATGATGAACAGGGCGGACGTCTCCATGTCCCGGTCTCCATCGGGTCCGCTGAGGGTGACGCCTTCCAGCCAGTCGTCGCCGCGCAAGGCCGTGACTTCGGTATTGTAATGGATCGTGATCCTGGGGTCCGCCTCCAGCCGCTGGCTGAGATAGCTCGACATCGATGCGGCAAGGGAATCGCCGCGCACGACGATGTGCAGGTGCTTGGCCGTACGGCTGAGATGCATCGCGGCCTGTCCCGCAGAATTGCCGCCTCCGACCACCACGGCCTCCGTATTGCGGCAGAACCGGGCCTCCATCTCGGTCGCCGCGTAGAAGACGCCGCCACCTTCCAGTTCCTCGAGCCTGTCCAGGGTCAGCCGGCGGTATTGGACGCCGGTGCTGACCAGCACGGCCTTCGCGCAGACGATGTCCCCGTCGTCGAGGGCCGCGCAGAACGTGCCGTCCGCCCGGCGCTTGAGCCCCTCGACCCGCCGCGGCATGGCAAAGCGCGTGCCGAATTTCAGCGCCTGTATCTGTCCGCGATAGACGAGGTCCGTGCCGCTGATCCCGGTGGGGAAGCCCATGAAGTTCTCGATCCGGCTCGACGTGCCCGCCTGCCCGCCGATGGCAGTGTCTTCGATGACGAGCGCGCAAAGCCCTTCGCTTCCGGCATAGACGGCAGCCGCAACGCCGGCAGGCCCGCCGCCCACGATCAGGATGTCGTAAAGCGTCTCCCGGCACACATCGAGATCGAGATTGAGGCGCTGCGCGATCTTGCGCGGCGTCGGATCGTCCAGGATTTCGTCCTTGGCGAATATGACCGACGGTTCGTGTCCGGCCAGATTGCAAACGCCCACGGTTTCCTCGTCCGACCCGTCCAGATCGAAGCTCTGGAAGGGGATGCGGTTGCGTGACAGGAATTGCTCGACATTGCGCACGGCACTGTCGCGGTCGGCCCCGATGATCTTGATTGAACTGTTGCGCGCCTCGAACTGGCGGCGCCTGCGCGCGGCGAACACCGTGATGACGTGATCCGACAATTCGGGCACGCGGCCCATCAACTCCAGCATTTCGAGGCGAGGCACCTCGATCGTGCGCGTCTCCTTTGCAGCGCGCATCGGCAGGAAGATGGCACCCGCATTGAGGAAGGAAAGTTCGCCCATGAACTGCGTCGGGCCGAGCGAGGCATTGATCATGCGTTCGCCCGAATAGGGATCGACGACCTCGATCTCACCTTCGACGACATAGACGAAGCGGTCCAGCACATCGCCGACCTTTGCCACCATGTCCCCGCGTGCATAGGTCACTTCCGTGCCGATATCGCAGATCATCGCGACATGCGCATCGGACAATGGGACGCGCTTCAGCGTCTCCAGGTCTTCACCGAAATTTTCCATGGGCGAAACGATACATCCGCCGCTGCAAAATAGCTACGGTCTGACGCCGCGTTGCTGCCGGGCCGCGGGTTGTCAGTCGTCGCTGGCGACCTGCGCCGAAACGCTTCCGCCCATGATGTCGTAAGCCGCGTCGATCATTTCCGGAATATCGACAGGCTCGCCTTCGGTCCGGTTTTCGAGTTCGGCGATCACCATGGACACGGCTTTTGCGCGCTTGCCGCCATGGGGGTCCGTCGCGATGGGCGCGAGGCTGAGCCCGGCCAGCTCGACCTTGCCTTCGCGGCCCTGCATGATGGCAGTCTGCAACCACAATCCCTGGTCGAAGGGGGCGAGTGCGGCGGCTTGTTCCAGAGCCGTGCGTGCCAGTTCGCTGGGGCTCTCGCCCCGGTCGGTATAGCTGCGGTAGTAGAAGATCAGCGGCAGGGGATGGTCGTTTTCCAGCGCATTGAGCGCCGAGAACGGCTGCATCGCATCGGCGTAGGCGGCGTCCATTGCATCGGCCTCGGCATCGCTTGCCAGCGCGAACATCGAATATCCCTTCTGGACATAGGCATTCCTGATCGCTGGATTGTTTGCGATCGCCTTGTCCGCTGCCGCGATGGAGGCATCGTAATTGCCGGCATCATGCTCTGCTTCCGCCAGCGCAGACAGCACCCAGGGGTCGCCGGGATAGGCTGCGGCGACCGCCTGTATCTCTGGCAGCAGTTCCAGTGCTTCCTCCCTGTCGACCCCGCGCTGGGACTGGATGACCAGCGGCAGCACTTCTGCGTGACCTTCGCTGACACGGCGGATCGTGACCGGCCCGATCGGCAGGGAACCGGGCTTGAGATTGTAGAACGAGGCCATTCGCTTCTTGCGCGACGCATTCAGTTCGCTCTGCAGTACGTCGAGATCGCCGAACGCTTCCTCGGCGGCGCGGTAAGGGTTCGCGCCGCCTGCAAGCGCGCGCCAATAGGCCGACAATTGTCCCGCTCGTCCATCGGCAAAATTCAGATGGTGATAGAGCGCCCACGACCACGCGTAGAAACCGCCATTATTGGGATTGGTGCGCGGGTCCAGCAATTCGCGGACGCTGTAATCGACGGAATAGGCGAAATCGCCTGCGCGGTGATAGGCGGGTCGCCCGATATGGACGGAACCATCCTTCGGAAATCGGGCCGAGGCGAAGAATTCCGCCGACCCTTCGCGAAGCCAGGCGGGCATCGAAAAACGCGACGCCCCGATCAGGAAATGATGGGCGTATTCGTGCAGCAGAACCGTCATCGAGAAGCGCGTCTCGCGGTGGCTGATGCGAATATCCTGCACGAAGGCACGGCTGGCCCCTGCGCGGGGGATGTAGAACCCGGCGATATTCGCGCTGCTCTTGCCCGTCGCAAGCTTGGCGATTTTTCGCTGGTTACCGACAGCGAAGATGGTAACCCGGTTCGAAGGGCTGGGCGTCGCAATGTCGCGCCCGGTCAGGAATTCGAGCGCCGCGTGATAGCGTTCGAGCATGACCGTGAACTCTTCGACATCCTCTGCCTTGTCATCGGCATAGACGACGAAATGTTCGCTCGACGCTTCGTACCATTCGGCCCGTGCAGGCACGGCCAGAGTGAATGCAGCGATGACCGCGGCCAGAATACGCAAGATTGCCCCCGATATTTAGCCGTTTGATGACAGGATACTGGAGGAAGAACGGTTTTTCCAGTGCAGAGGCTGGATCAGTTGCTGCGAGTATTATCGATATAGCGCTCGACATTCTTTGCCATCACGTCGAGCGGTGCATTTCCGCCCAGGATGACGGCGTCGTTGAACGCCTTCACGTCGTAGGCATCGCCGAGTTCCGCCTCCGCCCGTGCGCGCTGCGCCACGATCTGGCTGTGGCCCAGCTTGTACCCCGTGGCCTGTCCGGGCCAGCTGCAATAGCGGTCGACTTCGCTGGCGACTTCCTCTGCCTTCGAACCGTTCCGCTGGACGAAGAAATCCACCGCGCGCTGCCGGCTCCAGCCCTTGGAATGCAGACCGGTATCGACGACCATGCGGCACGCCCGGAAGGCGAGCGATTGCAGATAGCCGAGGCGCCCGACCTTGAAATCGTCGTAAGCGCCCAGCTCGTCTGCCAGTTGCTCGCCGTAAAGGGCCCAGCCTTCGCTGAAGGGATTGAAGGCGAGGATGGACCGGATCAGTGGCAGGCGGTTGGAATATTCGCCCTCCCACACATGGCCGGGGATCGTCTCGTGATAGGTCAGGTCGGCAAGGTCGTATTTGCGATGCAGGTCGGTGGTTCGCAAATTGATCCACATGCGACCCGGTATGGTCCCGTCCTTGCTGCCCGCCCCGCCATAGGCACCGGGTGCCCCCGGTTCTTCTGCCAGCGGCAGGCGCTTCACTTCCAGATTGGGATCGACCAGTATGTTGAAGGCGCGCGGCATCTGGCCGCGGATCCAGTCGATCCGCTCCTCGATGAACGCCATGATCTCGGCCCTACCGGGATCGCCTGGCGCAAACTGGTAGCGCGGGTCGCGGGAAAGGCCCTGCATCCGCTCTCCCACGGTGCCGGTGGTGTATCCGATTTCGCGCAGGATGGGATCCATGAGGGCATGGAGTTCTTCCAGTTCGGCCAGTCCCTGGCGGTGAATATCATCTGCCGACAGGCGCGTCGTGGTGCTGGAGCGCAGGGCCCACGCGTACCATTCCTCGCCATGGGGGCGTTCGCGCATCCCGGGATCGCCGGTTGCCTCCCGCGCTTCGATCCGCAGTTCGGCAAGCTGGCGTTCCAGCGCCTCTGACACCGGTCCGCGGATCAAAGTTTCTGTATCGTCGGCGTAGCGTTCCGGCAGCCCGTTCTCGCGAAGGGTCATCCGCATCTGCGATGCGAACAATTCCCCCGAAACGGCATCGCCCAAGGTCCGGCTCAATTGCGAATCCGCTTTCGCCAGCAGGAAATCGGGCGGCACGACACCGAGGCCCCGAGCGGACTCCATGCGCTGCCGCTCTCCGTCCAGTACGGACGGTAGCTGCTCCAGCCGTGCCAGATAGGCATCGGCGTCCTGCGCCGTCTTCAGCGGGTGAGTCGAATCCATGAAGCGCGGCATGTCGAGATAGGTCCCGACATTCTGGATCACGACGTATGGGGCGGTGCGCCAGCTGCCGACGGGCGTATCGCCATAGGGAAGGGCAAACCCGTCGAGCGCCAGCTCGTATCCGCTTTCCACGACTTCCAGATTCGTGCGCTCCTCCGCGCCCAGGCTTTCCTTCGGGAACGCGTGGATGGTCGCAAGGTCGGATCGCAGCGTATCGGCAAAGGCCTGCTGCCCGGCCGGCGACTGGTCCTCCAACCGGCTCCTGAGCCCGGCATACTGGCCGGTATCGAGGCCGAGCACGGTCGCGCGCTCCGGCTCGTGCTTCAGCAAATTATAGCCCACCTGTTCGAGCAACGCCTTGGCCATCGCATCGCCGCTGCCTGCGAGCGGCACGGTATCGGCCGCGACCATGCTCCGCGAGCAGGCGGGAATTGCGGCAAGCGTGACAGCGGCGCCAAGGCCGGAAAGGGCCTGGCGCCGCGTAATGTCGTATGTTTTCCGGTTCATGCTGCGCAGGGTGGCCCCGCAGCAGGTCCCGTGTCAATCGACTGAAGGATCAGTCGAGAAACTCTGCCGGAACCTTGCCGCCATTGCGCGACAGTTCCTGCATCGTCTTGCGGTGCAGCCAGACATTGTCTTCCGCGCTGCCCGAATAATCCTCGCGCCCTAGCTCCGTGGCGAGCGCCTTGCGGTTTTCGTAGCTCGGGTCGACGCCGATCAGCTTCAGCAAGTCGACGATGGAAGTGCGCCAGTTCAGCCGGTCGGCACCTGGCATGGAATCGAAACGGTTTTCCACATTCACCACATCGACGCGGGCCGATGTC
The DNA here is from genome assembly GCA_027941995.1 of Erythrobacteraceae bacterium WH01K. NCBI lineage: Bacteria > Pseudomonadati > Pseudomonadota > Alphaproteobacteria > Sphingomonadales > Erythrobacteraceae > Erythrobacteraceae bacterium WH01K. Next base: position 1,209,072 of record CP115966.1, read on the forward strand.
TGGGCAGGGGTGCTGGGCGTGGCAGCGGGACGCGGTGGCGCCGTGGTGGGCGTAGTGGGCGCAGTCTCCGCCTTCTTGTCGTCATCGCCGAAGATCGCGTTCTTGATCGAACTGAAAATACCCATAAATATTCTCCCTGAAAGAGCCTTGCGGCGGATTGCCGCGCGTTCCTCTAATCAGCGTTTCGAAAGCCGGTTCGTTCCGCGACAGGCGGCCGGGAAATGCATATTCGATCTCAGGAGATGCCCCGTGGCCAGCGTATTCTTGTCGATTGCCATGCTGGGTGTCTTTGCGCTTGCCGTCGGTGCGGTTCTTCTCTGGCGTCGCGGGGTCCGGAAGCAGGCGGGGCTGATGATCGTGGCGGCGCTCGTGCTCCTTGCAAACGTCCTGATCTGGACCGTCCCCGCAGGCGATGGCATTTCGCCGGCGGACCGCGCAGCGGGCGAGGGCGCTTTGCAGGATGATGCGGCGCCGGACGCCTGAACGCCGGGCCGCACCTTCCGTCACGATATTCCAGTCCGGCTCAGTCCGGGATTTGCCAGCGAACGGCGCTGGTAAACGAACCCGCAGTCTTCTGCCCGGACGTATCGCGAGCGGCCTCGAAGCGGGCCCTGCGGGTGGCGAGATCGCAGGTCGCCTCGTCGAGCGCAGCGTGACCGGTCGACCTGGTAATCGTGCATCCGGTCACACGGCCGTTGGCCGCAACGTCGAGGCGGAAGCCGGCGGTGCCTTCGTAACCGCGCCTGATCCAGCTGCTGCGGTAATCCTGCGTCGTGATCCATTGCGACTGGTCGTTGGTCGGCCGCGTGGCGACTGCGTCGAATGTTGGCGAAGGCGTCGGTGCAGGGGCGAATGAAGGCGCTGGCTGCGGAACGGGTGCCGGTGCGGGGGCCGGGATGGGCGCGGGCCGGGGCAGGGGCACGATATTGGTGGAACTGACATCGGGCCGCGGTGCGGGGATATTGATGGGCGCCTCCGGCACGTAGCGTTCCGACTCGGGCAGTGCCGGGGTCTCGTCGCGCGGCTGCGGTTTTTCACGCGGCGGCGGCGGCGGCAGCGGAAGGTCGTCGACAATCAGCGGCTCGTCGTCAGCCTGCGGCACGAAATTCGTGGCCAGCCCGGTGACCAGCGCCAGTCCGATGGCTGCATGGACGATGACCACACCGCTGATGGCCGTGGTTTGCCGGGCCGAAGTGGGTTGGTTCACGTAGGACATTGCTCTCTCCTCTCGCTTGCTGACGGCTGGTGGGTTCTTCCCGCTTCTGACACCCAAGAAACTGAATGTTACAACATTACGATTTCGAGGCAACAGGAATTGCGTTTCATAAGAAGACCTTGGCAATGAACGTCAGTGAACCTTGCAGCTCGCAATGAAAAAGGCGGCCCCGTGGAGGGCCGCCTTTCATGCCTTCGCGGCAATGACTGCGCTTCAGCGCGTCACTTGATCGGGCAGGACGGATCCAGCCGGAAATCGAGATAGTTGTCGACCGACGCCATCAGTTCGGCCTGTTCGTTCTCGAAGAAGTGGTTTGCGCGCGGGATTTCCTCGTGATGAATCGTGATGTGCTTCTGGGTGCGCAGCTTCTCGACCAGCTTGCCGACCGCAGGTGGCGGAACGACGGTGTCCTGCGCGCCATGCACGAAGATGCCGCTGGCGGGGCAGGGCGCAAGGAACGAGAAATCGTACATGCTTGCCGGTGCGGCAATCGACAGGAAGCCGCGAATCTCCGGGCGGCGCATCAGCAATTGCATTCCGATGAGCGCTCCGAAGCTGACACCGGCGACCCATGTCACCTGCGCTTCTTCATGGATCGACTGCACCCAGTCGAGAGCGGCAGCAGCGTCGGACAATTCGCCGATACCGTTGTCGAAACTGCCCTGGCTGCGACCGACCCCGCGGAAATTGAAACGCAAGGTCGCAAAGCCGCGATCGACGAACGTCTTGTACAGGCGCTGCGTGATCTGTTCGTTCATGGTGCCGCCACCCTCGGGGTGCGGATGCAGGATCATGGCAACAGGCGCGCGCGGACGCGGCGGGGGGGAGAAACGGCCTTCGAGACGGCCTTCGGGGCCGGGAAAGATCACTGACGGCATGGATGCAAATACCTAGTCTGGAATTAAGCCCGCAAGTAACGCACGCTGGTGACGCAAGGGGGACGGGCGCTATATAGGGACAAAACGCCATTTCGCAATTGCGCTAACCATAGGCAGCCGTCGTCATTTCCGATCGTATCTATCTCGACCATGCCGCAACCAGTCCCCTGCGTCCCGAAGCGCGAATGGCGGTCGAGGACGGTCTGGGGCAATGGGCCAATCCTTCCAGTCCCCATGCGGAAGGGCGCAGCGCGCGGCGCCTGCTGGAAGATGCGCGGGACCGGACGAAGGCAGCGCTCGGCTGGCAGGGCGAGTGCATCTTTACCAGCGGCGCAAGTGAGGCGGCCGCTCTTGCGCTGGGCCGTGCCAAGGCAGGTGCGCGCCTCGTCAGCGTGGTGGAACACGATTGCATCCTGCAGGCTGCCCCTGACGCAGAACAGCTTCCGGTAAGCGGCGATGGCGCCGTCGACATCGATAATCTTGCCGAGGCCGTCCAGCGGGAGACGCCGCTGGTTGCGGTCCAGCAGGTCAATTCCGAGACCGGCAACGCACAGGACCTGCGCGAAATCTCACGCATCGTGGGGGAAGCGGGCGGCCTGCTGCTGACCGATTGCGCGCAGGGCGCAGGCAAATTCGCACTGCCGCCATGCGACATGGCGATCGTGTCCGCGCACAAGTTCGGCGGTCCCGTCGGTATCGGAGCCTTGCTGGTGAAGGACTACGCCATGCTCGAGCCGAGCGGCGGTCACGAGCGCGGCTATCGCCGAGGAACGGAGAACCTGCCCGGTGCGCTCGGGATGGCTGCCGCGCTGGAGGCTGCTGGCGAGCCTTACGTGGCGGCAGACGTGCTGGAACCCCTGGAACGGTTCGCCGGGGACTGCGCGGCGGCGGGCGGGACCATGCTTTCGCAGGCACTGTCCGATCCCACGCCCTATATTCGGGCCATTGCGATGCCGGGGATGAGCGCTTCGGCGCAGGTCATGCGGTTCGACATGGCGGGTATCGCCGTGTCGCAGGGCAGTGCCTGCTCTTCCGGCACGATGAAGACGAGCCGCGTGCTGGAGGCGATGCAGGTCGACCCAGGGGTCGCTGCCAACACCATCCGCGTCAGTTTCGGCTCGAACACCACGCGCGCCGACTTGGAACGCTTCTGCGAGGTATGGCTTGATTTGGCAAAGGGCTGAAAGACCCGGCCCCTTCGTGACCACGCCCCCTACGACAATGCCCTGAACGACCGGACACCGCATGATATATCTCGATTACCAGGCAACGACGCCGCTCGCACCCGAAGCGCGGGATGCCATGCTGCGCTGGCTGGACGGGCCGGACGGCGCAGGCTTCGGCAATCCCCACAGTCCGCACCGGATGGGACGGCAGGCGGCAGCCGCCATCGAACTCGCTCGAGACCGTGTCGCGGCGCTGTTCCCGGCGGGCGGCAAGGTGATTTTCACCAGCGGCGCGACCGAGGCGGTCAACCTTGCGATGAGAGGCACACGGTCGCACCGGGGCGGCGGTGATGGTGGCGAGTGCGCGATATCCGTCTCCGCAATCGAGCACGCGGCCGTACTCGACACTGCGAGGTCGCTCGGCAAGTGTCACGAGCTCAATGTCGCGAAGAACGGGCAGTGCAATACGAAGCAGGACCTGCCGGCCGACACGCGGCTGGTCGCGGTGATGCAGGTGAATAACGAGATCGGGACGATCCAGCCCACGGTCGACTGGCACCGCAAGGCGAAGGAGAGCAACGCCCTCTATCTGTGCGATGCGGTGCAGGCCTTCGGGAAGATGGAAGTAACAGGCGCCGACATGATCGCGGTCAGCGCACACAAGCTGCACGGGCCCAAGGGGATCGGTGCGCTCTGGATACGAAACGGGCTGGACCTGGACGAGGTACAGACCGGTGGCGGGCAGGAAAGCGGCCTGCGTTCCGGTACGCTCAGCCCTGCACTGTGCGCCGGTTTCGGCGCGGCAGCGCACGAGGCGAAGGAGCGCATGTCCGCCGACATGGACCACGTGAAGAAGCTGTGGAACCGGGCGCGCGACCTGTTCGATGGCTGGGACATCAATGGCAGCGAGGAAGCACGGTACCACGGCAACCTCAATATCCGGCGCAAGGGGCTGGACGTGAACCGCCTGATGTCGGAATGCCGCACGGTCATGTTCTCGGCAGGCTCCGCCTGTGCCAGCGGATCGGGCCGGCCGAGCCATGTGCTCAAGGCTATCGGCCTGTCGGACAAGCAGGCGAAAAATTCGATACGCCTCGGTTTCGGCCGATATACGACGATGGACGATCTCGAAACCGCGGCGAAGCAGATCAACGATGCGGCACGCTCGCAAGGGGTATTGCAATGAAAGTGACGTTCGAAACCCCGCAGGGCGAGCTGGTCGAGGCCGAAGCGGCCGAAGGCGATGTGCTCCTTACAGTGGCGCAGGATGCAGGAATGCCGCTGGAGGGAACCTGCGAAGGCCAGATGGCCTGTTCGACCTGCCATGTCATCGTGGAGAGGGACTGGTTCGCGGCCCTGCCAGATGCCAGCGAGGAAGAGGAGGACATGCTGGACCTGGCCTATGGCGTGCGCCCGACCAGCCGCTTGGCCTGCCAGATCGTGCTGGAAGAGGAACTGGACGGGCTGACCGTCGCAATCCCGGCAGAAGCGCGGGACATTAGCGAAGGCTGAGCAGCGCGGCAGGAACGGGGACCAGGCAGGTTTTCCGCCCGATCCCCGGGCTCGATCCAGCCGAGCGTCCTAGCCGGCGCTGTCTGCCGGGCGCGATGCAAAGCGGCGATTGACCTTCCTGCCGGCCCACACGAACCCCGCTACGGGCGCGATGATGGCGCCCAGCACGATCATGATTGCCAGCACCCAGCCCATGATACTGCCGAGCGAGCCGAGGGCCGCCTGGACCGGTTTAAGGAAATCACTGGTGACGGGCGCGCCGGTTTCGTAGCGGACCGTTACCTTGCTGTAGGCGACGCGGCTTTCCATCTGCTTCAGCCAGCTGCGGGCCTGATCGATCTCCTGATTCACCTGTGCCACGCTGCGCTCTGCCTGGACCACTTCCTCGATCGATCCGCGCCGGGTTTGCAGCACTTCGCTCAAACGGTCGCGAAGAGCCTCGCGGGTCCGGAGCCGGGCCTCGGTATCCACGATCTGCTTGCTCAGCTCTTCAGCTGCAATTTCCGCCGAGACGAGTTCGGCGCCTGCGTCTTCCGCCTCGTCTTCCAGCAGGGCGCCGAAGGCTCGGGCTTGCCGCGCTGCGACCCGCATTTCCAGGATGCCGCGAACGTCTTCGGTTTCCTCGCCCGTCTTGCTCATCCCGGTAATCTGGCAGCTTGTCGGGCCTTGTTGTTCGCAGAGATTGGCGTGGGTCCGCTGGAGCGGACCGATGTCTTCGGCCGGCAGTATCCAACTATAGTCGTAATCGTAGGCTAGCTGGGGGAGATTTTCCGGGACGGGTTCCAGTTCGGGCAGGGACGTATCGGTCATGTCCGCCCCGGTCATCTCAGGCCCGGTCTCGGCAGCAATGTCGGCCGCGCTATCCGCCTCTGCCTGCATCGTCACACTTTCGGACCGATCGGTTGTCGCTGCCACATCACGCCCCGGGCCCTGGTCACACCCCGAAAGCATCACGGCCATCACCGCTGAGCCTGCCAGGAAGATTTTCTGCCCGTTATGCATTTGCCTCATTTTAGCCTCCTTCTCGCCATTATTGCGCCATAATTTGGACACATTTGCGAGAGGAAGGCAAGCCAAAATGAAAACGGGCCCCTCCGCATTTCGCGGAGAAGCCCGTTTCTTTGAATCCTTTGAGTAGGTTAGGCGTTTTCTTCGACGCGTTCCTGAACCCTTGCAATCAGGGCATCGGAGAAAGCCGGAATATCGTCCGGATTGCGACTGGTGATGAGATTGCCATCCTGTGCGACTTCCGAGTCGACCACATTCGCGCCGGCATTTTTGAGGTCGGTACGAACCGACGGCCAGCTGGTCACGGTCTTACCCTTCACGATGTCTGCCTCGACCAATAGCCAGGGTGCGTGGCAGATTGCGGCGATCGGCTTGCCCGCCATGTCGAAATCCTTGACCAGCGCGACCGCGCGCTCGTTGATGCGCAGGACGTCCGGGTTGATCTGGCCACCGGGCAGCAGCAGGGCATCGAACCCTTCGCAGTTGCTGATCTCGTCCAGCGTCTTGTCGACCTTGACGCTGTCACCCCAGTCATCCTTGTCCCAACCCTTGATTTCACCGGATTCGAGGCTGACGACGGTTGTTTCGATCCCGGCGTTTTCGAGATTGGCCTTCGGCTTCATCAGTTCGGACTGTTCGAAACCGTCCGTGGCGAGAATGAGAACACGTTTTGTCATGGGGTACTCCTTGATTTGCGGTTACCCGATCAATCGACGGGGACAGTGCGCGGTTCCCTGCTGACAGGCGAAGCGTGGCGGTGATAGGGCAGGGCGTATGGCAGCTTCAGACCTTACCGATAAAGAGCCCGATCCGTTCGACGCGATCGTCGATGCGCCGTTCGATTCCGCACTGGAAGAACGCTATCTCGTCTATGCGCTCAGCACGATTACCGCGCGGTCCCTGCCCGATCTGCGCGACGGCCTGAAGCCGGTTCATCGCAGGCTGCTATGGGCGATGCGCCAATTGAAGCTGAACCCGACCGATGCATTCAAGAAGAGCGCCCGCGTGGTCGGCGATGTCATCGGCAAGTATCACCCGCACGGCGATGCGTCGGTCTATGATGCCATGGTGCGCCTCGCGCAGGATTTCGCCCTGCGGTACCCGCTGGTGGAGGGGCAGGGCAATTTCGGGAATATCGACGGCGATAATGCCGCCGCCTACCGCTATACCGAAGCGCGACTGACGCGGACGGCCCTGCGTCTGATGGAAGGGCTGGACGAAGGCACGGTCGATTTCATTCCGACCTACAATAACGAGGATGAAGAGCCGGAAATCTTCCCCGGCCTGTTCCCGAACCTGCTGGCGAATGGCGCGAGCGGTATCGCGGTCGGCATGGCAACGAATATCCCCAGCCACAATGTCGCCGAAGTGGTCGATGCGACGCTGGAGCTGATCGACAATCCGCATGTCGAGCATGCGCGCCTAATGGAACTGTTCCAGGGCCCGGACTTCGCCACCGGGGGCATCGTGCCCGAAAGCGCGGAAACGATCAGTGCGGCCTATGAAACGGGCCGGGGGTCGTTCCGGGTTCGCGGGCGTTTCCACGCGGCAGAGGCGGAAAAGGCAGACGATGCCGAGGCCGGTATCGAACGGCTGGGCGGCGGCCAGTGGCAGCTCGTTATCAGCGAAATTCCCTACCAGGTGGCCAAGGGCAAGCTGATCGAGCAGATCGCGCAGGCGATTGCCGACCGCAAGCTGCCGATCCTCGACGATGTCCGCGACGAAAGCGACGAACAGATCCGCATCGTGCTTGTCCCGCGCAGCCGGAATGTCGACCCCGAACTGCTGAAGGAAAGCCTGTACAAGCTGACCGACCTCGAAGTGCGCTTCGGCCTCAACCTCAACGTGCTCGATGCGACGCGCACGCCGATGGTGATGGGCCTGAAGGAATTGCTGGGCAATTGGGTCGCCAGCCAGATCGATATCCTGCAGCGCCGCAGCCAGCATCGCCTCGACCAGATCGCGCGGCGGCTGGAACTGGTCGAAGGCTACATCATCACCTTCCTCAATCTGGACCGGGTGATCGAGATCATCCGGACCGAGGACGAGCCAAAGGCCGTTATGATGAAGGAATTCAGCCTGACCGATCGGCAGGCCGAAGCGATCCTGAACATGCGGCTGCGGTCCCTTCGCAAGCTGGAAGAGATGCAGCTGCGGCAGGAAAAGGACGACCTTCTTGCCGAGAAAGACGAGCTGGATAAGCTGCTCGGCAGTCCGGCCCGCCAGCGCACGCGGCTCAAGAAAGACCTGAAGGCGCTGCGCAAGGAATATGGCGAGGACACCGCTCTGGGTGCGCGCCGGACCACTATCGCCGAGGCTGCCCCGGCGGTCGAGTTCAGCATGGACGCCATGATCGAGAAGGAGCCGATCACGGTCATCCTGTCGAAACGCGGCTGGATCCGCGCGGCGAAGGGCCATGTCGACCTGGCCCAGGAATTCAAGTTCAAGGAAGGCGACGAACTGGCCTTCATCGCCCACGCCCAGACAACGGACAAGCTGTTGCTGGCGACCGACAATGGACGTTTCTTCACCCTCGGCGCGGACAAGCTTCCGGGCGCCCGCGGTTTCGGCGAACCGGTCCAGTCGACACTCGATATCGATGCAGAAGCGAAGATCGCCGCGCTGATTGTTCACGCGAAGGACAAGCGCGTCCTCCTCGCCGCCGACACGGGCAAGGGCTTCGCTGCCGAGACTTCCGAACTGCTCGCGGAAACGCGAAAAGGCAGGCAGGTCGTCAATCTGAAAGGCGATGCGAAGCTGGTCGTGGTGCGTCCGATCGATCCCGCTCACGATCATGTCGCTGCCGTGGGCGAGAACCGCAAGCTGGTCGTCTTCAACCTTGAGGAACTGCCGGTCATGGCGCGCGGGCAGGGCGTCAAATTGCAGAACTACCGCGATGGCGGACTGTCCGATGCGACAACCTTCGTGCTGGAGGACGGGCTTAGCTGGCAGATGGGCGGCAAGGGCGATCGGACGCGGACCGAAACCGACATTTGGCAATGGAAGGTTGCGCGCGGCGGGGCCGGGCGGATGCCGCCGCAGGGCTTCCCGAAGGACAATAAATTTACCTGATCGCTATTCCGCTGTCAGGGCGGCAAGGATGTCCTCGACCCGTGCGCGGCCGGGAAAATCCTCTTCGATCCACTGCGCCTCTACGGCCTGCAGCAATCGCGCGACACCCGGCCCCGTGGCGAGGCCGCGTTCCACGATCTCTCCGCCTTTCAGGGGCAATTGCGGCGGCTCCCATCCGCTCAGGGGATCGAGGGATGCCCCGGCCAGCAGGACGCGGTCCCGCGCGCATTCCATGCTGTTTTCATAGGCCAGCGCACGCGCGCGGAGCGGATCGCTGGTCTTGCGCCGTGCCACGCAGCACAGATGGGCCCGCTGCTTCCTTGACAGCCGCAAACGCGCGGCAACGCTTTCCGCGACGGTCTCTATCGCGGGAAGGAGCGCGGACAGGCGGCGCTGGCCGGATTGCTCGACAGCGAGTGCCTGTTCGTGGGCGACGAGATCACCGAGCACTGCCACCGTGCCCGCCGTGCTTTCCGGCAGTACGACCTGCAACACACCGCGCTCGTGCATGCGGCGGATGGTGGCGGACGGGTCCGGCAGGGCGAGGATGGAGAGCAGTTCACCCGCAACGCGCTCCCGGCTGAGGCCCTTCATCGTGTCCGCCAGTTCGGCGCAGGCGTCCTCTGCCTCTTCATCCAGTTCCGATCCGAAGCGGGCCTGGAAGCGGTAATATCGCAGGATGCGCAGGTGATCCTCGCGTATGCGTTCGCGCGCATCGCCGATGAACCGGACCCGGCGATCGGCAAGATCACCCAGCCCGCCGAAATAATCCGAAATTTCCAGGGTTTCCGGATTGGCGAACAGGGCGTTGATCGTGAAATCGCGGCGGGCTGCATCCTCGCGCCATTCCCTTGCGAACGCGACGGTCGCGCGCCTGCCATCGGTGGCAACATCGCGGCGCAGCGTCGTCACTTCCACCGGGCCGCCGGGAAGGACGGCGGTGACCGTGCCGTGGTCGATCCCGGTCGGCACGGTCCGGATACCGGCATCGGCCAGCAGCCGCATGACCTGGTCGGGATGGAAGGTCGTTGCCGCGTCGACATCGTTGACCTCGGTGCCCAGCAGGGTGTCGCGCACTGCGCCGCCGACCCAGCGAATATTGTCGTTTCCCAACGCGCGCACCAGCGCAGCGAGATCGCTGCGCCGTGTCCATTCGGCTTCGGGCAGGAAGTCAGCCATCGAACAGCTCCGTCAGACACATCCGGCGCGAAAGGTTCGAAATGATGGCTGCCGTGACGCCCCAGATCCGGTAACCTTCATATTCCATCTCGTAATATGTGCGTTCCGCGCCCTTCCACATCACGGTGTTGGAGGCGTAATTGGATCGGTCGAACAGCGTGTCGAGGGGTATTTCGAACCAGCTTTCGACCTCGCCCGGATTGGGCACGAGCGGCAGGTCTGGCGGTACGACGCCCAGCACCGGCGTCACTTCGAAGCCGGTTCCCGTGACGTAGACATCGCTCGATCCGATGATGCGGACACGGGCAGGCGGCAGGGAGAGTTCCTCGTCCGCTTCGCGCAAGGCGGCCTCTACCGGCGTCTCGCCGGCGTCGATCTTTCCGCCGGGGAAGGCGACCTGTCCGGGGTGGCTGCGCAAGTCGCGCGGGCGGCGGGTCAGGATGACGCCGGGCCGCGGACGCTCGGTCACAGGCACGAGCACGGCGGCGGGACGCGTGTCGTCGGCGGCGAAATCCTCGTCGGTCAGCAGGCCGTCCAGTTCCTCGCCATGGCCATCGTCGAAAATGCGCTTCAGGCGGTCGAACAGGTCACTCATGCACCCGCTTTATCCGGAAGGAGTGAAAACGTCTCCCCCCCGCTGGACACTTTCCAGTCGTCACCTTCTGCAAGGGCGATTTCCGCCAATTGCTCGTAAGTCGAGCGGTTGAGGCGCGCCTCGGTGCCTCGGCGCACACCGATGTAGAGGGCAGGGGCGTCAGTCTCTCCGCGCGCGACGATGGGATGGTCCGGCCCGGCGATCACCAGTTCGTCCGTGTTCAGCCGAAAGGCGAGGGCGCCGTCCCTGTTCGCGACGTCGGTCGCGACGAAGGCCGCGTCCTCTACCTCTATGCTCAGCTTCTCGAACGGAGAGACCAGATAATGCGCCCCGTCTCCGTCGCTTATCAGCAGCCCGGAGAAGGCACGGACCATGGCCTGTCGCCGGATCTCGCCGCCATCGTGATACCATTTCCCGTCCGCGGCTATCCGCATCAGGCTGTCGCCTTCCTTCTGCGGAGCCCACCCTTCCACGGGCGGCAATTTACGCGCAGCGACCTGCTCCGCGATTTCCGAAAGGGTCAGGCTGGCGAGTTCGGGAGGGGGTTCGTAAGGCATGGTAAGGGGCGAACGCACCAGATAGCGGAATTTTCCCGGCCAGCGTGCGGGCCGGCTCTATTCAGCGGCAGGCTTCCACGCCTCCAGCATGCCTTCCGCCGGCAGGATCGCGGGGTTGGGCGTGCGGACCAGCAACCGGGCGGG